>JBCBKE010000008.1:0-49813 GCA_038522375.1 Pseudomonadota bacterium | reverse complement strand
CCTTGCCGATGAAGCCCTTGCCGGTTTGCAAGGAATGGCTGCGCCAGCCGCCGGCGCAGAAAACGTGGGTGCCTTCCGGCCAGTCGGGATTTTGACTGGCCTCGACCACGCCAACATTGAACCCGTCCACTGATTTGCCGAGCGGCAGCGCTGCGGCATAGCTGTCCCCGCCCGACAATCGCGATCGGGTGCCGGGGTCGACCGAGGCCCATATGTGGCGGACGCGGAATTGGCCGTCGCGCGGGTCGAGCAGGGGGCCGCTCACCAGTTCGAAATCATCGAGCTTCGGCGCGCCGTCACAATACTGCTTCAGAACCACCTGCCGCATTACATCTTCCATAGGGAGCCCGCCGTTACGCAATTGTGTGTTGCCAATACCGTAGCCAATCTGTTGAGCCTGTCACGGGCGAGATGGCCTTTTGTTTGAACCCGGACGCACACCGGGGATTGCCAATGCGAAACGAATACAAGAGCTTGGCACCCTGTAGTGCTGACCGGAATGGTGACTGGCCAGAAAGAGTGAATGCGGCGCGCCCGGGATCGCCAGGGCGCCATTAGGAGACTGGCATGGACGGTTGGAAAGAACAGATCGCGGGGGCGACGGCACTGAAATTCGTGCTGCTGGCGTCCCTCGCGGCGCCGATGATGCTGGCGGGCTGTTCCAGTGGCGGCAGCGGTGGGGGTGGTGTCGCCCAACCGCTCCCCCCTCCGCCTCCGCCACCCCCTCCACCTCCAGCGCCCCCGCCGCCCCCGCCGCCAGCCCCTGGAGCGGACAGTTTCGAGACGGCCGAGTACCAGTTTGCGGAAGGGCTGGACCTCATCGGCGCGTCGACAGCCTATGCCCAGGGCGCAACAGGGCAGGGCATTACCGTTGCCGTGATCGATACGGGCACCGATTTCAACCATCCCGACCTGGTGGGGCAATCAGTCGGGTTCTTCGATGTCAGGGCCAGTGAGCGTACAGCCGACGATATCGACTCCGAAGGCCACGGCACACTCGTCTCCGGCCAGATTGCGGGCGTGCGCGACGGCGATGGTATTCATGGGCTCGCCTACAATTCGAACGTGCTCGATATCCGGGCTGATCGGCCCGGCAGCTGTCTGGAGACAGGCGCCGACGCCGACTGCCGGTTCGAGGATGCCGACCTTGTGACCGCCATTGAGTTTGCCGTGGATAATGGCGCCCAGGTCATCAACATGTCCCTCGGCGGCGAGATCGATGCCGATCTCAGCCTTGAACAGGCGATCTTCGATGCAGCCGCCGCCGGCGTGCTGGTCGTGATCTCCGCCGGCAACGAGGCCATCGATACCGACGGAAACCTCAATCCCGATGCGTCCAGGCCAACCGAACCGGCCTATATCGCGGGCGAGGCCGAGGCCCTGGGGCGGGTGCTGGCGGTCGGCTCCACATTGGCCGTTGCCGACGATGGCGGAGAGGTCGGTGATCTCTCACCCTTCTCGAACCGCGCGGGGGAAGACGCCCAGGACTTCTTCATCCTCGCGCCTGGCGACGGTGTGGTAACGACCGGTCCCGACGACGACATTGTCTTCCCGGACGCGCCAACCTGCTCTGCCACCGTCACCAGCGATTGCAACGACACGGACGCGATCGGGGATTACTACCGGGTGGCCGGTACATCCTTCGCCGCGCCCTACGTCGCTGGCAGCCTCGCACTGCTTCTGGAAGCGTTCCCCAATCTCGCCCCCGAAGAGGCGGTGGACCTGCTGATCACGACGGCCGACGATTATGTCGATGCCGAGATCGATCCGATTGCCGGTGTTGCGGCCGGCGTCGGCACCGATGTCGTCAGCGGGGTCGGTAGTCTCAACCTTGCCGCAGCCTTCACGCCCCAGGGCGCAACAGCGATGCAGGTGAACGGGCTGGCGCTCGCGCCGACCCAGATCTTCGCCCCCGGCGCCAGCGGTGCCTTCGGCGACTTTGCGGCCAAACCCGGCGGGCTCGGCGACCTCGTCCTGGTCGATGCCTACAATCGCGCCTTCGATGTGGATGCGACCGGGCTCGCCGATAGCGGCGCATCGACGTTCACCAACCTGCAGACCCGGGCAGCATGGTCGGCCGGGCAAAGCCGCGCCGTGCAGGCAGCGGGCTTGAGCTTCCACTGGCATACGCCGGCCGTCTATGAAGATCGCCAGGCGCCGTTCCAGGCCGAGCCCGAAGGCACGTTCTCGGGCCGCTACAGTTTCGCTGGCGGCGAGATCGAGTTCGGCCGTGGCGGGGCCATCACCACCCTGGCGCCCGCGGCGAACCTGACCAGCGACTATGGCCGTTCGAGCCAGTTCGCGTCCGGTGGCCAGTGGGCGCGCGTGTCGCGGCACCTGGGCGAGACCACCATCGATTTCCACAGCGCGGAAAGCGGTCCACGCTCGGCCAGTGGCGCCGGCATCAGCCGCCATGGCGAGGCCTGGACCCTGCGAGCCGGGGTCACCGTGGCCGAGGACCAGGCCAGCGCGCTGGGCGGCCAGATCCAGAGCCGGTTCGGCGCCGAAGACGACCGGTCCAATTCAGCGGCCTATGCCCTCGAAGGGGCCTATGCGCTCTCGGGCGACTGGACCCTGCGCGGTGGGGTAGAGGCCTCCACCGTCGAGCTTCCGGGCCTGGCGACGACCGATATCTGGACCAGCCGCTGGTCGATGAGCGCCAGCCGGCCCTTCGCGGGCGGTGAGCTTGCCTTCGTTGTGGCCCAGCCCCAGCGGGCCGAATCCGGGCGGTTCCAGCTGACCGGCGCGGTTGGTGCCGACGCGAACGGACTGGTGATCGACACCATCGACGCCGATCTGACCCCGACGGGCCGGCAGATCGATTTCGAGACCCGGTACAGTTTCGCTTTCTCCGAAAGCTGGACGGGCGAGGCCATTGCGACGGTGAGCGACGATGCCAATCACATCGCCGATGCCGACATGGCGGGCGCCGTCTGGTTCGGCGTGCGGGGCCGCTGGTGAACCGATTGCCCACCTGCCGATTGGAAAGACCGCCGGCGCCCCTGCGCCTCGCAGCCGGGCTGTTGCTGGTGGGATTGATGGCCGGATGCGAAGCCGAACCGGACCCCTTCATGGTCGACGGTGGCGAACCCCTGGCCGGGGGGTACACGCCAACGGCCGTGATTGGCGACACCCAGATTGCCTGCAATGTGGCGATGGAAGCGGTCTACGACCGGCAACCGTCCGCCGCAACGATCGAGGTCGTGGCCGCCCAGGTGCAGGTCGTCGCCGGCCTCAACCACCGGTGTCTTCTGTCGCTCGCAGGCGAGGAAGCGGCCGCAAGACGCTACCGGGTCACGGTGTACCAGGACCTTGACCGCACCTTCACGGTGACCGACTTCGCCGAGCTTCCCTGAAGCCCGTCCGTCCGGGCTCACACGCCATCGAGGGCGGCGGCGATCTTGTCGGGGCGGCGGAAGGTTTCGGCGAAGGTTTCGGCGGGGTAGAAGTCTGCCGCCTCGCCGTCGCCGCGGTTCACGTGCCAGCCGATCAGGTCTTCGGCGCGGTCCGACGAGGCGGTGTAATACCCCTCCGGCGTCCACAGGATCCAGTCGCGGTTTTCCGAGGGGGTGTCTTTCGGGCCCTGGGGCAAATGGATGAAGAGGGCGAGCAGTTCTTCCCCGTCGCTGGCCCGGTGCCAGCGGATCGTGCCATCGCCATAGGCGGCGAGGATCAGCCGGCCCTCCCGGGCAAGATTCACGCCCCAGCAGGGGCCCGGCACGGGGCGCTGCCAGAGTTGCGCGCCCGTGGCGTCAAAGCGGCGGAGCCGGTACTCCGCGCCGAGGACGAAGCTGTTCGCATCGGGGGCGATGGCGAGGCTGCGGGCGATTTCATAGGGCTTCAGCGCCAAGGGCGTTGTGTCTCCTGCGCCAGGGCCGGTCTTGCGGATGAGGGTGGGCGCGGTCGTGTTGATCCAGCCGGTGATGGCGAGGCTGCCCGTATCGGGCGCGGCGAGGCCCGGGACCGGCGCGGGCGCATCGGTGAGACTGAGGGCGGCGAGGTCGAACAGGGCGGGGGTGTCGCTCCATTCTTCAAGGCCGAAGCGCAGGCGCCGGCCATCCGCGGAGACGGTGAAATGCTCGCCCAGTTTGTTCCGCAAATCTGCGATTTCCGGTGGCTTGTTCAGGCGGCGGGCGCCCTCTGGGGTGTAGACGGCAAGGCTCGGCTCCGCGCCAGCGAGGGCGAGGCCGCCATCGGGCGTGCGGGCGAGGTCCGTGATTGTATTGGCCGGGCCGGGCCAGGGTTGGCGCGCGCCGCGCCCGGCCTCGTCCCAGGTGAAGAGGCGTTCGCTGCGATGGCCGCCCGAGCGTCCCCCCGCCGCGAGGCGCAGGCCCGCCCCCGCCCCGCCGAGCCAGGCGACGCTGAAAAAATTGCCGCCGGAGAGACCGGCTGTGTCGGCGCTGTAAAGGGGCTGAAGGCTGGCGGCGTCCAGCACGTCCACAAGGAGGCTGTCCCCATAGCCCACCGCGAGGCGTGCGCCGCCCGGGTCAAAGGCGATGCCGTAGGGCCGGGCGCCGCCGGGGGCGCGGGCCTTTGCGAGCATCTCGCCATCAGGGCCATAGAGGCGGACATGGCCGTCATAGCTAGTGCTGGCCAGGCGGCCATCTGCGGCGAAGGCGAGGCCGTAGACGTCGCCGCCATAATCGGTGTCCTCGCCGATTGGCTGCCAGCCCGCCATCTCCCAGAGGCGGATGCCGTTCGCCCCGCCCAGCCCGGCGGCGAGGCGGGCGCCATCGGTGCTCACCTCCAGGTCGCGCACCCGATGAGGCAGGGGGCCGAGGCGGGCGCGCACCGCGCCGGTTTCACTATCGAAGAGGGTGACGTACTCGTCCAACCCGGTCTTCATCCATCCCCCCGCTGCGACCCAGCGCCCGGCCGGGTCGATCGCCACGGCATAGGCCTTCCCCTCATCGCCCTCGCCAACGGGCGGGCGCAGGGTGCGGACCAACCGCCCCTCGGGCAGCGCCCAGAGCTTCACCGTCTTGTCATGGCTCGCGCTCGCCATGAGCGCGCCATCGGCGGCCAGCGAGATGCGCCTGATCAAAGCGGTGTGCATGGCGGGGGCGAGGCGGAGGGTGGCGGCCTCCGATACGGCCAACTCGTCAGTCGTCGTTTCCTTGGTTGGGGTGGAATCTCGAAGCTGGTCCAAACGTCTGATCGCTTGCCGCACGAAGAAATGGTCGATCCCGCCGAAATCCTTTAGCAGGTCGTCGATGTCCGCGGGGTCGGCCGTGTCCTGAATCCCAGGCCACGCAACGGTGAGCGCCGTCAATTCAGCGTCGGTCGGTTTGCGCAGAATCGTGGCGCGGGGCGAGATCCGTGCATCAGCCCGGCCGGCGATACGCTTCAGACGGTCTTGCGCAATCTCCCGGAACATGGCTAGGCGGCGATAGTCTTCGATGAACCGTTCGATCCGAATGGGGTCGGTCGAATCCTTTACCTCGTTGAGCCATTCTTCCTGCGCATGGCGCTTGAGCACCGCTCTTGGCGGGAGGTCCGCCTCGGTTTTTCCAGCCGGCCGGACCTGCATCTCAACGAGCGCCGCGTAGATCGTGTCGCACTCGACCACACAGCTACAGTGCATTCCGTGGAAATCGGCCGGAAGCTTAGCGGGATCGAAGTCCTCGACATGGGTGTTCAATAGGCGATTGAGACCTTGGGCGCGTTTCGCCTCATAGGGAACCCATCGCGACTTCAGGGCGGGTTCGGACCAGATCGTGATCGTGGCGCCCGCCTCATCGATCCATCCGTTGATAACGGCCTCGAACTTTGGGTCATTGGGGAGGAGATCGACGTCATAAACGACGTCGTAACCGAGCCCTACCAACTCGCCGGCCAGAGCGATGGTGGGCTCCTTCACCCGCCTCGAATAGGAAATGAAAACGTCAGCCATCTCGCCCCCACGTTGCGTAGCGACAATAGGGCATGCCGGCGAGGCTGCAACTGGAGCCGCATGTCTAATGCGGCGCCGTGGGCACGGTCTGGCAGGCGCGCGCTCGCCAAGACCACCCTCCAATGCCCCGACCGGGTGCAGGCTCCGGTCTGTCGCCGACGCGCAATAACAGGGAGGGGTGGCAACCTGGCGCGGGATTGCCTAATCAGGGGGCAGACAATGTTTGATCCCGGGAGACCCCATGAAGATCTGGCTGAAGAGCGGCGCTGCCGCCTGTGTACTCGCCCTTGCCGCTTGCGGTGGCGGTGCGGACGATCCGTCTGACACCGTGGCTGGAGCGGCCCCCCAAGCGGAAACCGCTGCGCTGCCAGTGATCGAGGTCGCCGATGAGGCGCTGGCTGGAAACCCCCTGGTGGCTGACTGGGACACGCCCTTTGGTGTTCCCCCGTTTGCCGAGATCGAGACCGAGCACTTCCTGCCGGCCATCAAGAAGGGCATCCTGGACCAACGCGCCGATATCGACGCAATCGCAAGCAATCCGGAGCCGGCCAGTTTCGAGAACACGATCGTGGCGCTCGATACGGCGGGGCGCCTGCTCGACCGGGTGTCGAGCACGTTTCGGAATATCGCAGGCACCGAGAGCAGTGATGAAATCCGCGCGCTGCAGACGGAAATCTCGCCCATGCTCACGCGGGAGCGGAATGCCATCAACTTCAATGGCGCCCTCTTCGAGCGGGTCAACAGTGTTTATGAAGCGCGCGGTACGCTGGACCTGGATGAGCAGGATGCCCGCCTGCTGGAGCTGACCCATCGCGACTTTGTCCGCGCCGGCGCGGCGCTGCCCGATGATGTGAAGGCGCAGGTTGCTGATCTCAACACCCGGATCTCGGCACTGACGACGAAGTACGGCCAGAACATCCTCCAGGAAACCAAGGCCTTCAAGTTGGAGATAACAGATCCCGAAGACCTGGCGGGCCTGTCAGAGAGCTTCAAGTCGGCGATCAAGGTGGACGGCGAAGACAAATGGGTTGTCGGCCTCAATCGGACGCCGTTCGAAACCTTCATGACCCAGTCGGAAAATCGAGCGCTGCGGCGACAGCTCCGCGATGGATACCGTTTCCGGGCCTCCCAGGGCGAATTCGACAATGGCCCGGTCGCGATCGAGATCGCACAGCTCCGGGCGCAACGGGCAGAACTGATGGGCTATCGCTCCCACGCGGCCTACCAGCTTGAAACCCGGATGGCGAAGACCCCCGAAGACGCAGAGGCGTTTCTCCTGCAGGTGTGGGAGCCAGGCCTGGCGCGGGCCAAGGAAGAGCGGGCCGACATGCAGGCCCTGATCGGCGAGGACTTCACCTTCGAGGGCCACGACTGGTGGCACTATTCCGAAAAGGTTCGCCAGGAAAAATTCGCCTTCGACGACAATGAGTTGAAACCGTATTTCGAGTTGGATGCCGCGCGCGGCGGGGCGTTCGAGCTGGCCGACCGGCTGTTCAATGTCTCCTTCGAAGCGGTCGATATTCCGGTCTGGAACGATGTCGTGACCGCCTACGAGGTCACCGACAACGAGACCGGCGACCTGCTGGGCACCTTCATGATGGACATGTACGCCCGCGAGTCAAAGCGTGGCGGCGCCTGGATGAGCACCTATCGCCAGGCCTCCGACATCGGCGGCAACACGGTGCGTCCGATCGTGACCAACAACATGAACCTGCTCCTGCCGCCCGAGGGCGAGCCGACCCTGATGCGGTTCGACGAGGTGGAAACGCTGTTCCACGAGTTCGGCCACGGCCTGCATGGCCTGCTGACCACGATCCGGTATGAGAAGTTTTCGGGCGTCGACGGCCCTCGCGACTACACCGAATTCCCGGCCCAGATCCTCGAACACTGGGCCAGCGAGCCGGAGCTTCTCAACAGCTTTGCTAAGCACTATGAGACCGGCGAAACGATCCCGCTGGCCTTGATCGACAAGATGCGGGAGGCGTCCACTTTCAACCAGGGCTTCCGGACGACGGAATTCATCGCAGCCTCGCTGCTGGATCTCGCCTGGCATAACCTCTCCAGCGAGGAGGCCGCCGAGATCACCGATGCCCGGACGTTCGAGAAAGAGGTGCTCGAGCGCTATGGCCTGATCGACGAGATCGAACCCCGGTACCGGTCCCAATACTTCTCGCACATCTTCGCCGGAGGGTATTCGGCCGGATACTACGCCTACCTGTGGTCGGAAATCCTCGACGCTGACGGCTTCTACGGCTTCAAGGAGACCGGTGACGTATTTGATCCGGAGTTGGCTGCGAAACTGAAGAAGTGGGTCTTTGAATCGGGCGGTCTGCGGCCAGCGGACGAGCTTTACCGGAACTTCCGCGGCCAGGATCCGTCCATCGACCCGCTATTGGAAATTCGCGGTTTCAAGAGCCCCGAGACCGAAGGATAGCGTCCTCCTGCAAGCGTTGCTGGAGGATTGTGGTATCGAAACCAGGGGACGGCTTGCCGACATAGGCCTCCCCGACCAGCCATGCCACGCTGCTGGCGATGACCGCGGCAGCCAGCCGTCTCAGGCGGCGAAGAGTGCGCTTGCTCATGGCGGCATCATCCGCAAAATCCGTGCCTGATCCTTAGGGATTGATTAACCATCGACTTGACGGAATGCCTTGATAAGCACCAATTGCGGGCATATCCGGGGAGGGATTTCGAATGGTTCTCTATATCGCAGGGCTCGTACTCTTTTTCGGAACCCACGTGTTCACGGCTTTCCGGTCGCGCGCACCGGGACAGGACCTGCGGCAGCGATTGGGAGAAGGGCCCTATATGGGGCTGTATTCGATCGTAGCCATCGCCGGTCTTGCCCTCCTGATCCATGGCTACGGCAAGGCGGATGCGACCCAGGTGCTCTATTCTGCACCGGTCTGGGGCAGGCACCTCAACTACATCCTGATGCCGATCGCACTGGTCGCCCTCGCCGCCGCTTACATGCCCACAGGTTACATCAAGATCGCCCTGAAGCATCCCATGCTTGTTGCGGTTAAGATCTGGTCGGTTGGCCACCTGTTGGCGAACGGCGAGCTGCGCGCAGTGCTGCTGTTCGGTGTTTTCCTTGCCTATGCCGTGCTCGCGCGTATCGCTGCAAAACGTCGGGGTGATGTGGGGCCCGGTCCAGGGGCCGTCGCCAATCCCGTCGGTGATATGCTGGCCGTGGTCGTCGGCCTCGCCGCCTCCGTGGTGCTGATACTTTACCTGCACCCGGTCTTGTTCGGCCGCGCTGTCTGGCCTCCAGCCTAGGAAGACAGGTCGGCTTTTCGCCGACCATGGAGGGACGATAGCATGTCTGCGCGCTCCGGGCACTTTCCAAACCGCTTGCGTCGCGCTAGGCCGCGCCCATGTCAGCACAGACCCAGCTTCGCCGGAAAACCGTCAACGATATCGCGTCCGCGAAAGGCGGCACTCCGCTTGTCTGCCTGACGGCATATGACGCACCGACCGCTGCCCTCATGGATCCCCATTGTGATTTGATCCTGGTTGGCGACAGCGTTGGCATGGTGGTGCACGGGCTCCCATCCACGGTTGGCGTCACGCTCGACATGATGATCCTCCACGGCCAGGCGGTGATGCGGGGCAGCCAGCAGGCATTTGTCGTCGTGGACATGCCCTTCGGCAGTTATGAAACCAACTCTGACCAGGCGTTTCTGAACGCCGCAAGGGTGATGAAGGAAACGGGCTGCCAGGCCGTCAAGATCGAGAGCGGGACCTATGCCGCGCGCCAGATCGAGCACCTGGTGGCGCGGGGCATACCGGTGATGGGCCATGTGGGTCTTAGGCCCCAGGCGGTGAACGTGGATGGCGGGTTTCGCGCCAAGGGCCGCAGCCAGGCCGAACGGTCCCTTGCCATGGAAGAAGCCGTGGCCGCCGATCAGGCCGGCGCATTTGCGATCGTCGTCGAGGGCGTTGCAGAAGACCTGGCTGCTGAAATCACCGCAAGGGTGGCGTGCCCCACAATCGGGATCGGTGCGTCTGCAGCCTGCGATGGCCAGATCCTCGTCACCCAGGACATGCTTGGCCTGTTCGACTGGACCCCGAAATTCGTCAGGACCTACGCTGCCCTGAAAACCGAGATCGATGCCGGGATCGCCTCGTATGCGAAAGACGTCCGCGCGCGGGCCTTTCCCAGTGATGCAGAAACCTATTCACTGCGAAAACCAGCCGATTGACGCCCTTCCATGCGTTGCCGGTAAGGTCTGGCACGGCTAGACCACCGGGCTAGACCTTCAAGAGAGCGATCCTGTGACCGACATTTTCGAGGAAGTCGAAGAAGCCCACCGCAAGGACCGGTTCGATGATGCCTGGCAGAAATATGGCTGGGTCGTATGGCTGGCGGGCTTGGGCATCATCATCGCGGTCGCAGCCAATGAGATCATGAGTTGGCAGCGCGAGCAGGCCCTGGATCAACGGGCCGCGGGCCTGGAAGCGGCCGTTGCCGCGTTCGAGGCGGCCGACTACGCCGCAGCGGAAAGCCAGTTCCAGGCCATCGTGGACGGCGGCTCCTCCCTGGCGCCGATTGCGGCCCAGTATCTCGCCCAGGTCCGCCTTGAAGGCACAGGCAATCGCGACGGTGCGGTTGCTGCGCTCGAAGCGTCGGCCAATCTTGAAGGCGATCCCTTCCAACGCATCGCAGCCCTGAAAGCCGCATATCTCAAGAGCGATAGCGCGACCCTGGCTGAGCTTGAGGCGATGCTTGCCCCACTACTCAGTGGCGACAGCCCGGCCAGTGCGCTCGCCCAGGAATTGGTTGCGGCCAAGGCGTTCGAGGCCGGAGACTTCGAGCGGGCGCGGACGGATTTCAACTATCTGAGGTTTGCACCAAATGCGCCGGAGGGGCTCCGCCGCCGCGCCGAAATCGCGCTGACGGCCATTCCGCGGCCTGCTCAGCCGGAACCGGGCGCAACAAACGAGCAGGCCGATGACAGTGAAACCACTTCCCTGCTGACGCAGTCCGCACCCGCCGACACCGAACCGGCCGAGGCCGACGATACAGGAGGCGAACAGCCATGACAGGCCTGCGCCAAAGAACGCCAATAATGCTGGCCATCGCCCTGTTGGCCTTGTCGGGCTGTGGTCTTTTCGGTGGCCGCTCCGCCGAACAGGATGCCGAGGAGGCGGCCGACCGGGCCGGCAGGATCGCCATGGTTCTTGGCGACGACAAGATCGAAGCCGATCCCGCCCTGGCATCCGAACCGATCGTGCTGCCACCCGCCGAAACCCTCTCGTCCTGGCCACAATCGGGCGGCCGCGCATCGAAGGTTACCGGACACCTGACCGCGGCTGCGGCGTTCGAGCTGGACTGGCGAACCAATGCTGGCCGGGGTTCTGACCAGAGATCGGCCCTCACCAGTCCGCCGGTCGCCAGCGAAGCGGCAATCTTCGTGCTCGATGCCGCCCAGACCGTCCGGGCGTTTGACCTGGAAACCGGATCGGAGCTTTGGAGCGCGCGGATCGAGTCCGGAAACCGGCGCGACCGGATCGGCATCGGGGGCGGGTTGGCCTATGATCGTGGGCGGATATTCATTGCCAGTGGTTTCAGCCTGCTGGTCGCCTTGGATGCCGATACCGGTGAAGAGATCTGGCGCCGCAACATGGACGCGCCCATGACAGGGTCGCCGACCATTCGCGATGATCGGATGTTCGTCACCTCCAACAATAATGAAGTCTTTGCGGTCACCCTGGATGACGGGCAGGTGATCTGGTCAGACCAGGCGATTTCCGAACCGGCCCGGGTACTCGGCAGTCCCAGCCCGGCTGCCGTCGAGGACATCGTTGTCACGCCTTACTCTTCCGGCGAGGTCATCGCGTATCTGGCGAGCAATGGCCGGCGGCTCTGGACCGATGCGCTGTCGCGGCCGGGACGGTTCACGCCCATCTCGGCCATCAATGATATTGCGGCTCGTCCGGTACTCGCTGCTGGACTGGTCATCGTCGCAAACCAATCGGGTTTGACCGCCGGTATCGATGGGCGCACCGGAACGCGAGTATGGGTTCAACCCATCGGATCGACCCAGGCGCCGGCCCTGGCTGGCAACTACCTCTTCATCGTCGGTGTTGAAGGAACCCTCGCCGCGATTGATGCAACCGCTGGCAGTGTATTCTGGGCCAAGGAGTTGCAGCGTTTCAGGAATGAAGAGCGGCAAAGGGGCCGGATCAGCTATTCCGGCCCGCTGGTGGCCTCTGGCCAGATCATTGTTGTATCATCGGAGGGCAAGGTAACCCGCCATGACCCTCAGTCCGGCGAGATCACAGCCACGCTCGATCTGAGACAGGACGTTTTCCTTGAACCGATTGCCGTCGGCGAGCGGGTCTTCATCCTGACCGACGACGCGCGTCTCGTCGCCATTCGCTAACCGGTGTAAGCTACCGGCGATGACCCTCCGCCTCACCATCGTCGGACGCCCGAATGTGGGTAAATCCACCCTCTTCAACCGACTCGCTGGCCGGCAACTCGCCATTGTCGACGACCAACCCGGTGTGACCCGCGACCGTCGGGAAGCGCCTGGACGGCTTGCGAGCCTGCCGCTGACCCTGGTCGACACGGCGGGCTTCGAGGACGTGACCGATGGATCGCTCGAAGCGCGTATGCGCGCCCAGACGGAGGCCGCGATTGCCGAGGCCGATCTCGCGGTGTTCCTGATCGACGCCCGGGCCGGAGTGACCCCGGTTGATGAACGGTTCTCCGACGTGCTGCGCCGGGCATCCATTCCCGTCGTCCTGGCGGCCAACAAGGCCGAGGGGCGCCAGGGCGATGCCGGCCTGATGGAGGCCTATTCCCTGGGATTTGGCGAGCCGGTTGGGCTGTCGGCCCAACATGGCGAGGGGATGGCCGACCTCTACCAGGCCATCGCCACTTGCCTGGGTGAGACCGCGTTCGAGGCCTACCTGGCCGCCGGCGACGAGGCCGCAGAAATCGAGCGCGGCGAGGACATCATCGAGGCGCTCGCCCATATCGACATCGACGATCCTACCCTGTCCGATGAGGCGTTGCAGTCGGCTATCGAGGACGCCGGTATCGATGACGCGCCGCCAGCCGAACCCGATGATCGCCCGATCAAGCTCGCCATCGTTGGCCGACCCAATGCCGGAAAGTCTACCCTCATCAATACATTGCTCCAGGATGACCGGTTGCTGACCGGTCCCGAGGCCGGGATCACACGCGACTCGATAGCCATCGATTGGATCTGGGAAGGCCGCCGCATCCGACTGGTCGATACGGCCGGTCTTCGAAAGCGCGCAAAGGTGCAGGAGCGGCTGGAGCGGCTCTCCACAGCCGACACGATCCGCTCGCTGAAGTTTGCCGACGTGATTGCCCTTGTCATGGATGCCGACGAAGCGTTCGAGAAACAGGATCTTCAGATCGCCGATCTCGCGGTGCGGGAAGGCCGTGCAATCCTTTATGTCGTGTCCAAGTGGGACCAGGTCACAAACCCATCGGAGACGGCAAAGGCGCTTCGGGACAAGGCCAATCGGCTGTTGCCGAATGCGCGTGGCGCTCCCATCGTCTTTCTCTCTGGGCTGACCGGCAAGCACACCGACAAGATGATGCCGGCGGTGGTGAAGGCCTATGGCGACTGGACGGCACGGGTGAAGACCGGCGATCTCAATCGCTGGCTGCGCCATACCATGGAGCATCATCCCCCGCCATCGGTCCACGGAAAGCGGATCAAGCCGCGCTACATGGCCCAGATCAAGGCGCGCC
This sequence comes from Pseudomonadota bacterium, assembly GCA_038522375.1. GTDB lineage: Bacteria > Pseudomonadota > Alphaproteobacteria > Caulobacterales > Hyphomonadaceae > UBA5336. Next base: position 36,182 of record JBCBKE010000008.1, on the reverse strand, counting down.
CACCAACCTTTGTGCTGATCGCATCGCGGGGGGACCAGATGCCCGAGCAGTACAAGCGCTATCTCGTGAACGGTATCAGGGACGCCTTCGATATGCCGGGTGTGCCGATCCGTCTCCATGTCCGCCAGGGCAAGAACCCCTACGCCAACCGCCCTGCTGGCCGGCGCAAGGGCTAGGGCGTTTTCCGGCCAAATTGCACCACCTGGCGGAGTGAATTTTGTGTCCTGGTCAGGAGCAGACCGGAGCAGGATGCGAGCATCCTGCGAGGATTGCGACGCCGCCAGGGCGCAGAAGGCACTCCAGCACCTGCCAAATTATCTTTCGATTTTTCAGTGCTTAACGTCATGGCCACGGCGCCACCGCTTGTCTTTTCCGCCAGGATCGTCGTCCCGCAAAGGTCCGACGATGCCCGCATCGCCGGACTTCGCGCTCCTAGCCCTGACGAAAAATCCAAGCGGCCAAGTGGTGCAATTTGGTCGGAAACCGCCCTAGGGGCCGCGGGCTGGACAGGGAACTGCGGATATTGGCCGGCGCATCTGGGGGAGGCCGCCGGCGGGATTGCATCCTGCCCTGCGGGTTCGCAGGTTTGCGATCAAACGACGTACTGCTTGAACAGGAAGTATCCAACGAGCCAGACGGTGGCATAGAGGCTGACCAAGCCGACCCGACCGCGGATCGATTGGTTCACGCTGTCCTTGTGTTCGGGCTTTGCAGACAGGGATAGAACGGCAAACAATCCACCCAGCGCGACGAAGCTGGTCGCGAGGAAGACGATGTCGCCCGTGATTGAGAGGGCTGTCGCATCTGCCTTGAAAAGGCCGAAGAAGGGGAGCGTTGACGCAAGTGTCCAGGAGGAGAGGACGGGGGTCGCGTACATCCAGAGAATGAGGCGATCAACTTCCCCACGGGTTACTGAATAGGCCATAAGGCGATCCTTGTGTTTTGTAATGTTTACGACACAAGGCGTGAGGTGGACCGCGCCCCGCCCTGTGGTGGACGGTCGCGGGGTGGGGCTTGTTGTGGGGATGGATCGGGCTAAGCGCGGGCTGAGATTTGGTGGTATGGCTCCGAAAGCCGCGTGTTCTCAAATGGAACCGTCGCGCCGCTTCAAGTCCTAGTTTTAACCCGCTTCTGGACGGCGAATCGGTGCCCACTTCGCCTGGAAGCGCTCTAACCCTTACTCACAAACGTTGAGATCACTTTCTTGTCGCCGGTTTCGAAGCCGACGGTGAGTTTGTTGCCTTCGACGGCCTTGACGTGGCCGTAGCCGAACTTGTCGTGGAAGACGCGGTCGCCGGGCTTGAAAGCTGAGGGGCTGGAGGCGGTGGCGACGAGGGTGGCGGCGCCGTCGATGGTGCGGGGGGCTTCGCTGACGCCGCGCTTGGCGTTGCGCTGGAGGCGTTGCCAGCCGGGGCTCGTGTAGCTCGACCGTTCGCCCAGGTCTTCCATGGTGCCCTGGAAGCCCTGGCCAGCGCCCGGTTGGCTGGAATAGCCGGTCTCTGCGGCGGCATCCACATGGTCATGGGGAAGCTCGTCAACGAAGCGGGAGGGGAGCACCGACTGCCAGCGGCCATAGATCTGGCGGTTGGCGGCGAAGCTGATGTGGCATTTCTCCCGGGCGCGGGTGATGCCCACATAGGCGAGCCGGCGTTCTTCCTCGAGGCCCTTGAGCCCGCTTTCATCGACGGCGCGGCGGGAGGGGAAGACCTCTTCCTCCCAGCCGGGCAGGAAGACCAGCGGCCATTCGAGGCCCTTGGCCGCGTGGAGGGTGAGGATCTGGACCTCGTCGCCATTCGATGCACCGCCGACGTCCATGACCAGCTCGATGTGTTCGAGAAAGCCGGGGAGGCTGTCGAACTCGCCCATGGCGCGGATCAGTTCCTTGAGGTTGTCGAGCCGCGTCTGGGACTGGGGGGAACGGTCCTTCTGGAGCATGTCGGTATAGCCGCTTTCCTCCAGGATGATTTCGGCGAGCTCGGTATGGGGCAGCCCGCCCGCAAGCCGGTCGCGCCACATGTTGACCTGGTCAATGAAGGTGGTGAGCCCGCGTTTTGCGCCGCCCTTGATCTCGTCGGTCTGGAGGACCATCGGGGTGAGGGTGAAGAGCGAGCGGCCATCATCGCGGGCATAGCGCTGGAGCTTTTGCAGGGAGGTGCCGCCAACCCCGCGCTTGGGCTGGTTGACGACCCGTTCGAAGGCCAGGTCGTCATCGGGGCTGCGGACGAGGCGGAGATAGGCGAGGGCATCGCGGATCTCTGCCCGCTCGAAGAAGCGGGGCCCGCCGATGACCCGGTAGGGGATGCCGAGCATGATGAGGCGCTCTTCGAACAGGCGCATCTGCCAGGAGGCGCGGACGAGGATGGCGCAGTCCTCGTTCCGGCCGCCGCCGGCCACGTGGGCCTCGATCTCGTCGGCAATCATCCGGCTCTCGGCCTCGCCATCCCAGACCCCGCGGACAGTGACCCTGGCGGCATCGGGATCGGCCTCTTCCTCGCTGCCCACATAGAGGGCCTTGCCAAGGCGCGACTTGTTGTGGGCGATCACGGCGCTGGCCGCGGCGAGGATGTGGTGGGTCGAGCGGTAGTTCCGTTCCAGGCGGATGACTGTGGCGCCCGGGAAGTCGTTTTCGAAGCGGAGGATGTTATCCACCTCCGCCCCGCGCCAGCCATAGATCGACTGGTCATCGTCGCCGACGCAGCAGATGTTGGAACTACCCTGGGCCAGCAAGCGCAGCCAGAGATACTGGGCGACATTGGTGTCCTGGTACTCGTCAACCAGGATGTAGCGGAACCTGGCGTGGTAATCGGCGAGCAGGTCGGGGTTCTGCTGGAAAATCGTGATGCAGTGGATCAGCAGGTCGCCGAAGTCACAGGCGTTGAGGACTTTCAGGCGGGCCTGGTAGAAGCCGTAGACCTTGATGCCCCGGCCATCGGCGAACTGGTAGGCTTCGTCATCGGGAACCTTTTCGGGCGTGAGCGCCCGGTTTTTCCAACCATCGATGAGGCTGGCCAGATAGCGGGGTGTCCAGCGCTTTGGATCGATGCCCTCCGCTTCGATGATCTGCTTGCAGAGGCGGATCTGGTCGTCAGTGTCCAGGATGGTAAAGCTCGGTTTCAGCCCTGCCAGTTCGGCGTGCTTGCGGAGCATCTGGGCCGAGATGGAGTGGAAGGTGCCAAGCCAGCGGAGCCCCTCGGCATCGGCGCCGATGAGTTTGAGGGCCCGCTCGCGCATTTCCCGCGCCGCCTTGTTTGTGAAGGTCACCGTGAGGGTCTGGCTGGGCCAGGCTTTCTTCGTGTGGATTATGTGCGCAAGGCGCGTGGTCAGCACGCGGGTCTTTCCCGTACCGGCGCCGGCCAGCACCAGGAGCGCGCCTTCGGTGGTCAGCACCGCTTCGCGTTGTTCGGGGTTGAGCCCGTCGAGATAGTCGGCGGCCTCGGCCGCAGCCGGGGGGCGGGCTGAGGCAAGCTGGCTGATGGAAGGCCCTTTCTGGGCCGCGGCGTGATTCGGGTCTGCGCTCATCCGGCGAATATAGCAGGAACGGTGACGGGTGTTAGGGGCGTGTTCGATCGCGCCGGATGCAATGCGATCAGCCTTCAGGCCGTTTCGGGGGAAGACCCCGCTATGCTCCAAAAAAAAGGAAGGCGGTCCTGGGAGGAACGACCGCCTTCCAGCCGGGCAAAAGGCGACCCGGCCCGCGCAAATAATGCCTAGCATTAATCCCGGGTCCGTGGCAAGCGTGCGCGCCGTCCCGACGTTCAGAACGGCAAATCGCGAGAACGGTCCTTCCAAAGCGCCGACTCGATTGTGTCAGGCGGACGCATTTGCGAACTTATAAAGCCTTTGCGATATTGGTACTCCTAAAGGTTGCAATGGGGTGTCGTCACCCGGTGAAACGCCGAGCGCCATTTTGGCTGCCCCGAAAGTCGAGGCCTGTGAATGATGCAGAGTGACAAGAAACAGAGCACGCGTACGGCCATGCTTGCCGCAGCGGAACGGCTTTTCGCTGAACGCGGGCTTCGGAATGTGACAAGCAAGGACATCCTTCGCGCCGCCGGCGCGCGCAACGAAAGCGCACTCCAGTATCATTTTGGCGACATGCTGGCCTTGATGAAAGAGGTCTTTGGCGCCCGGTTCCGCGCTATAGAATCAGCCCGTCTCGACCGGTTCGCAGCCTTGGACGAAACCGGGCAGGGCACCAATCTGGAAGCGGTTGTAAGAGCGTCGGTGGCGCCCTTTTTCGAAGCCTGCGCGGATGAAAACGGTCGCCTGTACGCGCGGTTCTGTGTGCAGTTCTCGACTGATCCCGGGTTCAATATTGCCGAGCTGGCCAATGATATCGGTGCCAAGAGCCTGCTCTCGATGCGGCAACGGATTGTCGGATCCCTTCAGCATTTGCCGGCCGATATCCTGGCAACGCGCCTGCGGCTCGGGTTTGCCGTGTCGCTGATCCAGGTGGCGGACTATGCCCGCCGCATTGAAAGCGGCACGGCCCCGCCATTGGACGATGCGGTGAACGAGGCAGCGGCGAGTCTTTGCGGTTTCCTCAAAGCGTCGCCGTTTCAATAACCTTGTCAAAAAGGCTTGCCAACCAAGGGCGAGTTGGTGCTAATGCCGCCCATTACGGATGTCAGGGTCCCCTCGGCGTGCTGGCGTGGGGGAGCCGGCCTCGACGCGAAGATAAAGCCTGAAAAGGGCGAGCGCCATGGTCTGTTACCCTTGGGCGGGTGGCAACACGCGGCTAGAGGAGGAATGGTATGTCGCTGTGGATGAAAGGGCTGATCGGGCTCGCCGTGTTGGTGGTGGTCGCGTTCATCGGGTTCCGGGTTTTTCAGAATGCGATCCTTTGGTCCCTCTTCGACCGCGGCGTGCAAAACAATCTTCTTGCCGAACCGGGCGACAGCCTGCCCGATGGGCTTCACGTTTTCCTTTGCGGGACGGGATCGCCCATGCCGGACAATCTTCGGGCAGGGCCTTGCGTTGGCGTGATCGCAGGCGAAAAGGCGTTCGTCTTCGATGCCGGGTCCGGTAGTATTCGGAAACTGGGGCGTATGCAGTTCCCGTTTGAGCAGTTGGAGCGGGCTTACCTGACCCATCTGCACTCTGACCATATCGATGGGCTCGGCGAACTCTACCTGCAGGCCTGGGTGGCCGGCGGACAGGTGCGCACCGAGCCCTTGCCTATCGCCGGACCGCGGGGAACGGCCCGGGTCGTGAACGCGTTCAACGAGGCCTACACCATCGATCGCGGCTACCGGGTGGCCCATCACGGCGCTGACCTCTTGATCCCGAGTGGATTTGGCGCTCAGCCAGAGGAAATTGTGCTGCCGATCGGGCCATCGGCCAGTGCGGTTGTCCTTGAGGACAGCGATGTCACAGTCACGGCGATCCGCGCGAGCCACGCACCCATTGAGCCAGCCTTCGGGTACCGGATTGATTACAAGGACCGATCCGTCTCGATCAGCGGTGACACGATCTTCCACCCGGGCTTTGTCGCAGCATCAAGGGGCGTCGATATCATGCTGCACGAGGCGGAAGATCCTGAGATGGTGAACCGGATTGCCGATGGTCTGCGGTCTTCGGGGCGAGAGGCGACGGCGAAAATTCTCACTGATACCCTCGATTATCATGCAACGCCTGAGGACGCGGCCCGTGCTGCGGCTGAAGCAGACGCAGGCGAACTGGTCTTCTACCACCTCGTTCCGCCGCTTCCCTCACCAGCGCTGAACAGAATTTGGCTGGGCGAGGCCGGTGACGTGTTCCCGCGGAAGATCACCATCGGCGAGGACGGGATGTTGCTGTCCCTGCCTGCTGGCTCTGACCGGGTCGAGCGGACGATGGTATTCTAGCCGCACCATCGTGAGCAGGGGCACGGGCGGCGGGGCGCGGGTGCACGGCGTGCGGATTAGCCATTCAATTCAAAGTCTGCGCCTGATAGGGGCCCGGGCATGATTGCCGGACACGTCCACAGATTTTCAGTCGCCCCGATGATGGAGTGGACCGATCGGCACTGCCGGATGTTTCACCGAACCCTGTCGGCGGAGGCGGTCCTCTGGACGGAGATGGTGACGGCCGATGCCGTGATCCATGGTGACCTGGAGCGGCTGCTCGGGTTTTCGCCCGACGAACACCCCGTGGTGTTGCAACTGGGGGGCTCGGACCCGGCCAGGATGGCCGAGGCTGCGCGGATCGGCGAGGCTTGGGGGTACGACCAGATCAACATCAATTGCGGGTGCCCGTCTGACCGGGTGCAGTCCGGCGCCTTTGGGGCTTGCCTGATGGCCGATCCTGGCCGGGTAGCGGCCTGTGTTGCGGCGATGGGCAATGCGGTCTCCGTGCCGGTGACGGTCAAGTGCCGGATCGCGGTCGACGACCTGCCGGCGCGCGAGACCCTGTTCGACTTTGTCGACCGGGTGGCCGATGCGGGGTGCCGCGACTTTATCGTGCACGCCCGAAAGGCATGGCTGAAGGGGCTGTCGCCGAAGGAGAATCGTGAGGTCCCGCCGCTGGACTATGGGCTTGTCGCAGCGCTGAGAGCGGCGCGGCCAGACCTGTCCATTGTGCTGAATGGCGGCATTGAGAGCCTGGACGCGGCCAAGCGACACCTCGACCGGTTCGATGGCGTGATGGTCGGGCGGGCGGCTTACCAGACGCCGGCATTGCTGTTGGGCGTGGATGCCATGCTGGCCGGCCCTGAGCCTGGCCCCGACGGTTTTCCTCTGCCCGGCCTGTCCGACAGGATCGGGGCAGCGCTCGCCTATCGGTCCTATATCGAGCAGCAGCTCGACCGCGGAGTCGGCCTGCATGCCATGACGCGGCACATGCTGGGTCTGTTCAACGGCCTTCCCGGCGCGCGGGCATGGCGACGTCACCTGTCTGAAAATGCACCCAGGCCGGGTGCGCCGATTTCAGTCTACGATGATGCACTCAGCTTTTTCAGCCTGGCCGAAACCGCCTGAGAATGCCGGCCACTTCAGGGGTTTCCGGCCCGCGTTTACCATAATCGGACGAAAGGTTAATATCTGGATCCAGGTTCGATCCATCGTTTCACGATCGCTCAACGTCTCTCGGTTAGGGTGCGCTATACCGGACGATTAAAAGGGGCCGGGTAGATGGAGAGAGTAATGAACATGAAGAAGGTCCTGCTTGCAGGCTCCGCTCTGGTCGCTGCTACCGCGGCGCCAGCGAACGCATCGATCGTCGACAATCCTCACTTCAAAGTGCTGGGCCTTGTCATCGTCTGGGGCGACGGGAACGTCGTCAATGATTTCGTGATCGATTCCGACAACACGGCTGCCAACAATGACGCCGACCTGATCGCCGGCGACGTGACGCCCACGATCACCGGATCGCTGGCACCTGCGGCTGGCGAGGGTTCACCCCTGTCGATCGTGACGCGGGATGCGACCACCGGGGCGATCACAAGCGTTCTGCAGGCTGGCGACTCAAGTGGCGATGGCGTGATGGACGTGGCTGACACGTTCACCTCGTTCACGCTGACCGCTGACACCGATGTTGCCGGTGCCGGTTCGCACCGTTCGGTCTGGTATGCTGCGTCGAACACACCGTTCAACGTGTCCGCCGACCTGGGAACGCCAGTGGCTTCCGGTGGTTTCGGCACCGACGACATCAGCTACGACATGACGGTTTCGGCTCTGGGCGCCAACGCCACGACGCCAGACGGCACTGCCACGACTGGCGCGACTCTCGACGCGATCGACGGCACGGACGTTTGGGCCGGCAACAACCTGACCGCGGCAACGGCTGGTAACATCCTGTCGCAAGGCTGGCAGTTCCAGTCCGACTATGGTTTCGACTATGACCTGTCCATGGGTGCAGGCGAAATCGAAGTCGACGTGACCTTCACGGTTTACGTGCCTTAAGCGACGCTCGCTTTCGAGACTTGCAGACACCCGGTGCCACGGCGCCGGGTGTTTCGCGTTCAGGGGGAAAGGGTTACGGCGCTTTAAAGTATCGGTAACCGTCTTTGGGCATGTGAAAGGGGTATCTGTAATCACTGGAAGGCTCCATGACCGTGACACCGATGAAATCCGCCGTCTTCGCGGGCGCCCTTGCCTTTAGCCTCGCTTTCGCTGCTCCCGTGGCATCGGCAATCGGCATCGGGTTGCAGCCAACCACCGTCGAGATGTCGCTGAAGCCCGGAGAACGCCAGCGCCAGGCCATCAGTATCGTTAACGTGCACCAGGAAAAGGCGATCTCGATGACGATCGGCCTTGCGGACTGGTCCCTTGACGATGAGGGCGAGATTCTCCTGGCTGCGCCGGGGGACCTGGAGAAATCCGGTGCCATGTGGGCCCAGTACAGCCCCGGTTTCGTCACGCTGGAGCCGGGCGAATCCGAGCAGATCATCGTTGACATAGCCGCGCCAGCGCGGATTTCGGATGCGGGAGACTATCGGTTTGCCCTGCTGGCCTCGACCATCCTTCCCGAGGAACGGGGCGGGGGCTCCGGCGTGTGGCGGCGCTATCAATTGGCGAGCCTGTTCTATGTGACGACGGGTGACGCAGAGAGCCGTCCTGAAATTGTCGGCTCTGGCGTCAGCGTTGACGAGGCGGGCCACGCGGTGGTCGGCCTGCGGATCGAAAATGATGGCAACGCCCATGCCCGGCTGAATGGCGATATCGAGATCACCGTCGGGGACGAATTGACGAGCCTGCCGATCGGAAATGTCGTCGTACTGGATGGCGGGATCCGGAATTTCCGGGCCCCGCTGAACACGCCGCTGGCTGACGGGGCGGAAATCACGGTGAAGCTGACGAACAGTTTCGCGCCACAAGTCGACGGCGCGGTGAAAACGCTGGAGCCGTTTCCGATTGCCTGGACGGCCGATGATCTGCTTTTGCCGTCTGGCAATCTGGAAGGGGCTGTTGGTATCGATGCTGAAACCGGTATCGAGACCGAGCGTACCGGATCCGGGACTGCCATGGTGACTGATACACCTGTTGAAGGTGGATTGGAGTAGCCTTGACCGGGTTGGGCCGACTTCCGGGGCTGGTCCTGGCAGCCGCCCTCTGGAGCGGTGGGCAGGCTCAGGCCTCCTGGCTTGATAGTGATTTCTACTGCCGGACCTATGGGTGTGTCGTTGTCCATGATGGCGTGAGTTTTGACGTCTACGACAATTACAGGTTTGACGGGGGCGGTACGGTCGCTCCCGGCGAGCGCATGGTGCCGTGGTCGGGCAATCCGTTCCAGGGTGTGGGCGGGGTCAATCCCGTCATCACGGGATCGCGGACAGAAGCATTCACGCTTGCGCCACTTGTGGATGAAAGTTCCATGCTGGGCATCGATCTCGATGGCGACGGTGTGATCGAGTTTCAACCGACGACGAATGCTAACGGGTTTTTCGATGCGTCCAGTGTTCTGCCATCCTTCACCCTGGGGGACAGGACGCAGTTGCGGGCGTCGGAAGCCTCCTCGCAGCGGAGCTTCTATCTCTCCTCTCGGACCGATTTCTATTTGAGCGCTGAAGCCATCCTGTCGTCTGGCAACGGGGTGAGCCGGACGGCAGAGCAATTATCCGCTGTCGCCTTCTCTTACGACCTTACCTTGCAAGGCACTGACGATGGCATGTCATTTGGTAGCGCGGCCCATCGCGGCAACAGTTATCGCCGGCTCAATTCCGTCACCTCCCTTGCCGATCTGACGGGTGGACCCGTCGAAATCCTCGAGTTTCGGCGCGATATCCGCCAACGAAATGCCAGTAGCTTGCCGGAGCAATCGATCCGCTTCGACTATGTTTACGGGTTTGCCGGGTATGACCTGTCGATGGGGGTCGGCCGGTTGCAGTATGAAATCGCATTCGATTTCTACAATCGCTAGTATGCGTCCAAGCCTATTCGGCGGCGACCCGGCGCTTTTTCGGCTTTGTTTTCGGTTTCTGTTTTGTTGGCGCCTTGGTTTTTGGTTTGGCTGATGCGCTCGCTTTCCGCTGGTTGGCGCGGCGCTCGTCCTGGCGGCGGAAAGTCTCGGCGAGGAACTGCCCCGTCCAACTCTTCTCCATGGCAGACACTTGCTCCGGCGTGCCTTCGGCGACCAGTTGGCCACCGCCGGTTCCACCTTCCGGACCCAGGTCCAGTATCCAGTCCGCTGTCTTGATCACATCGAGATTATGCTCGATGACCACGATGGAGTTGCCGGCATCCACAAGCTCATGGAGCACGTCGAGCAGTTTGTTCACATCGTGAAAATGCAGACCGGTGGTCGGTTCATCGAGGATGTAGAGCGTGCGGCCCGTGGCCCGTTTCGACAGTTCCTTGGCGAGTTTGACCCGCTGGGCTTCGCCGCCGGACAGGGTCGTCGCTTGCTGCCCGACCTTGATGTAACTCAAGCCAACGCGGTTCAGCGTCTCCATTTTCGTTGCGATGGAGGGCACGGCGGCGAAGAATTTCGCGGCTTCCTCAACGGTCATGTCGAGGACATCGGCGATGGATTTGCCCTTGAAACGGATATCCAGCGTCTCACGATTGTACCGTTTCCCGCCGCACGCCTCGCAGGTGACATAGACGTCGGGCAGGAAGTGCATCTCGATCTTGATGACACCGTCGCCCTGGCAGGCCTCGCAACGCCCACCCTTCACATTGAAGCTGAACCGGCCGGGCTTGTAGCCCCGCGCCTTGGCTTCCGGGAGCCCGGCAAACCAGTCTCGGATCGGGCCGAAGGCGCCGGTATAGGTCGCTGGATTGGACCTGGGTGTTCGACCGATAGGCGACTGGTCGATATCGATGACCTTGTCGAGGTGGTCCAGGCCCTCAATGCTGTCATAGGGCGCCGGCGACGCCGATGATCCCATCAGCTTCCGGGAGAGCGCCTTGTACACAGTCTCAATCACGAGGGTGGACTTTCCCCCGCCTGAAACGCCCGTGACGGCGGTGAAGATGCCGAGCGGTATGGTCGCCGATACATTCTGGAGATTGTTGCCGCGGGCGCCTTTGATTTTCAGGGATTTGGAGGGTTTGATCGGGCGGCGGTTCTTCGGGATCTCGATTTCCCGCGCCCCGTTGAGATAGGCGCCCGTGAGGCTGTCGGGGTGGGCGATCACCTCGCCCGGCGTGCCTTGCGCCACGACGGCGCCGCCATGGACTCCGGCGGCGGGCCCCATGTCGAGCACATGGTCGGCCGTGAGGATCGCATCCTCGTCATGCTCGACCACGATGACCGAATTGCCCAGGTCGCGAAGCCGCTTCAAGGTTTCGAGCAGCCGGGCATTGTCCCGCTGGTGCAGCCCGATTGAGGGCTCGTCGAGCACATAGAGGACGCCAGTAAGGCCGGAGCCGATCTGGGAGGCCAGGCGGATTCGCTGGCTCTCCCCGCCCGAAAGCGTGCCTGACGCACGGCTGAGGGTGAGGTATTCGAGGCCCACATCATTGAGGAAGGTGAGCCGGTCATTGATCTCTTTCAGGATGCGGGTCGCGATTTCATTCTGCTGGCTGGTGAGTTCGTTGGCGACGGTGCCGAACCATTCGGCGGCTTCGCGGATCGAGAACTGGGTGGCGTCGGAGATGTCGAGACCGGCGATCCTGACGGCGAGGGCCTCGGGTTTCAGGCGCTTTCCCTTGCAGGCGGGGCAGGGGGCGGAAGACTGGAACTTCTCCACCTCTTCCCGGACCCAGGCACTGTCGGTTTCGCGATAACGGCGCTCAAGATTGGGGATGACGCCCTCGAAGGTCTTCTGCACTTCATAGCGGCGCATGCCGTCATCATAGATGAACTGGACTTCCTCATCGCCTGTGCCGTGGAGGATGATGTCCTGGACCTTCTTCGGCAGCTTGTTCCAGGGCTTGCGAAGGTCGAACCGGAAGTGGGCTGACAGGGCCTGGAGAGTCTGGGTTTGATAAGGGGATGCAGATTTGGCCCACGGCGCGATGGCGCCGTTCGACAGCGTCAGATCCTTGTCCGGCACGACGAGTTCGGGATCGACCTTCAACTGGGTGCCGAGGCCGTCGCAGGTGGGGCAGGCGCCGAAGGGGTTGTTGAACGAGAACAGGCGCGGCTCGATCTCCGGGATCGTGAAGCCGCTTTCGGGGCAGGCAAAACGCTGGGAGTAGATGATGCGCGCAGGCTCTTCCTCACCCTCGCCGGCGTCGGCATACTCCGCAATGGCAATGCCGTCGGCGAGGCCCAGGGCGGTTTCAAAGCTCTCCGCCAGGCGCTGGGCCATGTCGGGCCGCACCACGATCCGGTCCACCACCACGTCGATATCGTGCTTGAGTTTCTTGTCCAGGGTGGGCGGGTCTTCCAGGTCATGGAACGTCCCGTCCACCTTGACCCGTTGAAAGCCCTTCGTGAGCAGTTCTGCGAAGTCTTTCCGGTATTCCCCCTTCCGGCCGCGCACGATGGGCGCCAGCAGGTAAAGGCGCGTGCCCTCGGGAAGGGCCAGGGTCCGGTCCACCATCTGGGTGACAGTCTGGCTCTCGATGGGCAGCCCTGTCGCGGGCGAGTAGGGAATGCCGACCCGCGCCCAGAGCAGGCGCATATAGTCGTAAATCTCCGTGACCGTGCCAACCGTGGACCGGGGGTTCCGGCTGGTGGTTTTCTGTTCGATGGATATGGCCGGGGACAGGCCCTCGATGCTCTCCACATCGGGCTTTTGCATGAGTTCAAGGAACTGGCGCGCATAGGCTGACAGGCTCTCGACATAGCGGCGCTGGCCTTCGGCATAGATCGTATCGAAGGCGAGCGAGGATTTCCCAGATCCCGACAGCCCCGTCACCACCACGAGGGACTCCCGGGGGATATCAACATCCACGCCCTTGAGATTGTGCTCTTTCGCGCCTCGGACGCGGATGGTCTTCAGATCTGCCATGCTTTATCCAGCCGCGATTTTTTCGGGCGACTAAAGGAGTGTATGCGCAGATTGGCCTGCGGCGACTAGAACAATAACAGAACTTTTTTCTTCGGTCTGTGAAAAACAGACTTGACCAACGAACAAATACGGAACTATCTCCTGAGACGTGTGAACAGGGCGGGTTATGGCTTGGGGCGAACGCGTGATGGTCCCTATTATGGGAGCGAATCGCAGACAGAAGCGGAGAAGCGGCGATGGCCGGATCGGTGAACAAAGTGATCCTGGTGGGCAATCTCGGGCGTGACCCGGAAGTGCGCCAGTTCCAGAATGGCGGACAGGTGTGTAACCTGTCGCTTGCCACATCGGAGAATTGGAAAGACCGCAATACCGGCGAGCGCAAGGAAAAGACCGAGTGGCACCGGGTCGTGATCTTCAATGAGGGGCTGGTCCGGGTAGCGCAGAGCTATCTGAAGAAAGGCTCGAAGGTGTACATTGAGGGCCAGTTGGAGACCCGGAAATGGCAGGACCAGAACGGGCAGGACAAGTACTCCACTGAGGTGGTGCTGCGGAACTATGGCGGCACACTCACCATGCTCGATGGCCGCGATGGCGCGAGTGGCGGTGGCGGTCAGATGGGCCATGATGACGGCTATGGCGGCGGTGGGCCGCGCCAGATGGACGGGCCGCCGGAGGACTTTGGCCGGGCGGACCTGGACGACGAAATCCCGTTCTAAAGCGGCGGTCCTTCGGTTCACGCCAGGCCGACGCTTTGACGTCTTTGCTTTTGCGCAAGTATCCGTTCGCAAACGCTTTCGTTTGCGCCGAACTCGCTTTCGGCCGCGAGCGGAGGCAGCCGGCCTGGTGCCTGGGAGCGACAGGCTGGCTGTGTGGCCAGCCTCCGGCCCTGCGCGCTATGGCAGCGTGAACCGGTCGACCGCCCCGCTGGTCTCATCGGCACCGACCTTCAGGGCGCCACCGATCGCGTAGATGACCCCATCGAGGCTGACCGCGCCATGGCCGTGGCGGGGACGCCGCATGTCGGGGCCGCGGGACCAGGCATCGGTTTCTGGGGCATAGGCCCAGAGTTCGGGATAGACTCCGCCATCGCCCGAAAAGAACTCGCCCCCGAAGGCGAAGAGCGTTCCTGCAATGACCCCGGCCGCCAGCCCGCCCTGGCCCTGGGGCATCGGCGCGGCGGTGCGCCAGCGGTCTTCCCGGGGATCGTAGACCTCATGGGCAACGGCGTTGCCGCCGGTGACAAACCGCCCCCCCACCACGTGCCACTGGCCATCGAGAACGACTGCGGCACCACTGTTTCGGGCGGTTGGCAGAGGAGCGGCGGTTTCCCATCGCCCTTCCGGTGAGGCCAATACGAAGTGATCATCCGCATCCTCATGGTCGGCGCCGCGGCCATTGGCGTCCCCTTTCGGCCGCCGTCCGGCGGTGATGTGAAGGGCATCGCCAAGGACGGCGCTGACGGCCTCGCCGCTGGGGCGGGGCAGGGGCTGGCCCGCTACCCAGCCTGCATCGGCGTCCAGGCGCCAGACCGTGTCCTGCATGATCCAAAATCGGGCAAACGTCTCCCCGATTTCGTAGCCGCCGAGGGTGTAGAGCGCACTGTTCCAGGAGATCAGTTGGGGGTGGTGCAGGGCCTGGGGAAGGGGCGTCTCATCGCGCCAGCCTGGCTCGCCGGGCGTCCAACTCACATGCCGCGGCGTTGCTCCCACCACCTCACCGGCTTCGGCCAGAATGCCTCCCACCAAATGTATGCGCCCGGCATGGAGGGCGGGGTAGACCTCCTGGACCGCGTGGGGCAGGTCCACCCCCGCCGTCCAGATGCCTGCCCCGAGGGTCTGCGGCGGCTGCTGGGCTGTTCCTTCGCTTCCTGGCGGCGCGCAGGCCGCAAGCGCAGCGCCTGATGACAGGGCGAGGAAGGTGCGGCGGTTCAGACTGTGTCCTTTGTGCATCATGTGGCGGTCCTTTCATCACCGGCGGTGTTCGCCAGCCCCTCTGATTTGTCGTGGGGGCCTGGGGTTGCTAGTGTCACACAACTGTCTGCGGTGCGAATCGCACCGTCTCACCTGCGAACGGACACCCCCCCTTGAGCGACGATACCAATACGCCAGACGACCCGGACAATACGAGCGGACCCGAGGAGGGCGTGGACCCCGTTTCCATCGAGCGGGAATTGAAACGGTCTTACCTCGATTACGCCATGAGCGTGATCGTCAGCCGGGCACTTCCCGATGTGCGCGATGGTCTGAAACCGGTCCACCGGCGGATCCTCTATGCCATGCAGGTGGGCGGCAATACGCCTGACAAGCCTTACAAGAAGTCAGCGAACATTGTGGGTGCTGTGATGGGGAACTTCCACCCCCACGGCGATAGCGCGATCTATGATGCCCTCGTGCGGATGGCGCAGCCCTTCTCCATGGGCCTGCCACTGGTCGATGGGCAGGGGAATTTCGGCTCGATCGACAATGATCCGCCGGCGGCCATGCGCTACACCGAAAGCCGCATGACCAGGTCGGCCACCTACCTGCTGGCCGATATCGACAAGGACACGGTCGACTTCCAAGATACCTATGACGGGTCCCAACAGGAGCCCAAGGTCCTGCCGGCCCAGTTCCCCAACCTGCTGGTGAATGGCGGCGGCGGGATTGCGGTGGGCATGGCCACGAATATTCCCCCCCACAATCTGGGGGAGGTGGTCGACGCGACCCTCGCAATGATCGACGATCCAGTGATCGATGACGAGGCGCTGCTTGAGCTTGTCCCGGGGCCTGACTTTCCCACGGGGGGGCTGATCCTCGGCTATGCCGGCTCCCGTCGCGCCATGATGGAGGGCCGGGGCTCGGTCATCATGCGCGCGCGGACCGAGTTCGAGGACATGTCGAATGGGCGCCAGGCCATCATCGTCTCCGAGATTCCCTACCAGGTGAACAAGGCGACCATGGTCGCCAAGATCGCCGAACTGGTGCGGGACAAGCGGGTCGAAGGCATTGCCGACATGCGCGATGAAAGCGACCGGCATGGCATCCGGGTGGTGATCGAGATAAAGCGCGACGCCAGTGCCGATGTGGTGCTGAACCAGCTCTTCCGTTACTCGCAGATGCAGGTGAGCTTCGGTGTCAACATGCTGGCGCTGAACGGTGGCCGGCCGGAACTGATGACGCTGCGCTCGGTTCTCCAGGCCTTCATCCGTTTCCGGGAAGAAGTGGTCGCCCGCCGCACCAAGTTCGAGCTGAACAAGGCGCGGGACAGGGCCCACGTCTTGGTCGGCCTGGCTCTCGCCGTTGCCAACATCGATGAAGTCATCCGCATCATCCGCTATGCGCCCGACCCGGCGACGGCGCGGACGCAGCTCCTGGAAAAGGCGTGGCCCGCCCAGGACATGGCGCCCCTGATCGATTTGATCGCTGACCGGCGAACCCGCCAGGCCGATGATGGAACGATTTTCCTCTCCGATGAGCAGGCGCGCGCCATTCTGGACCTGCGGCTGCACCGGCTGACGGGGCTGGGCCGGGATGAGATCGGTAACGAGGCCAAGGGACTGTCGGAAAAAATTGCCGACTATCTCGAGATCCTGCGCTCGCGCGTGCGGATCATGGAGATCATTCGCGGCGAACTGGCCGAGGTCAGGGAGAAGTTTGCCGTGCCGCGGCGGTCTGAGTTCGTGTTCGGCGATGCCGACATGGAGGACGAGGACCTTATCGAGCGCGAGGACATGGTCGTCACCGTCACCCATGGCGGTTATGTGAAGCGCGTGCCACTGGCCACCTACCGGACCCAGAACCGGGGCGGCAAGGGCCGGTCCGGCATGTCGATGAAGGACGAGGACTTCGTCACTCGGTTGTTCTCTGCCAACACGCATACGGAGATCCTGTTCTTTTCGTCGGCCGGCATGGTCTACAAGGAGAAGGTCTGGCGGCTGCCCCTGGGCGGCCCGCAATCCCGGGGCAAGGCGCTGGTCAATATCCTGCCGCTGGAAAAGGACGAGTGGATCACATCCGTGATGCCGCTGCCCGACGAGGAGGAGGCGCGCAACAGCCTGGATGTCATGTTTGTGACCCAGCAAGGGACCGTGCGCCGCAACAAGCTGGCCGATTTCGTTCGGGTCAACCGGAACGGCAAGATCGCAATGAAGCTGGATGAGGGCGATGGGATCGTCTCGGTGAAGCTCTGCTCGGCGCGGGACGATATCCTGCTGACAACGGCCCTGGGACAGTGCATTCGTTTTGCGGTTCCAGACGTGCGTGTGTTTACGGGACGGACCTCCACCGGTGTTCGCGGTATCCGCCTGGGCAAGGATGACCGGGTGATTTCCATGGCCGTCCTGTTGCATGTGGACGTGACCCCCGCTGAAGCGCGGGCTTACCTGAAGCATGCCGCCGCCATGCGCCGGGCCACCGATGGGGAAGAGGTGGATCTTGGCGACGACGAGGTCGACGCCGCAGAGGAAAGCCCTGTCCTGTCACCGGACAGGCTGGCCGAACTCGGTGCGGCGGAGCAGCAGATCCTGACGGTCACGATCGAGGGGATGGGCAAGCGCTCGTCAGCTTACGACTATCGTGTGTCTGGCCGAGGCGGCAAGGGGCTGATTGCCCACCGACTGTCCGAGGGCAAGGAGATTGCCCAGAGCTTCACCGTCGAAGAGGGCGATGATGTCATGCTTGTCACCGATGGCGGCCAGTTGATCCGGGTTCCCGTGGCGCAGATCCGGCTTGCCGGCCGGGCGACGTCCGGGGTCTGGGTCCTGCGGACGGCCGATAGCGAAAAAGTCGTTTCTGTTGCGCGCCTTGTGGAACAGGAAGAAGACGATATGGATGGAGAGCGTCCCGAATAGTCTGCATGGCGTCGCCGGTTGCGGCGCGGGACAGCGGGGATGAGCGATGGAGGGAAGTTTGGAACGTGTCGGCCTCTATCCAGGAACCTTCGATCCCATCACCCTCGGCCATCTCGACATCATAAAGCGGGCGGCAAAACTCGTCGATCGCTTGATTATCGGCGTGGCCATCAACGAGGCGAAACGGCCGTTGTTCTCCCTGGAAGAACGCGTTGCCACCGTGGAGCGCGAGTGCGCCGATGCGGTGCCCGAAGGCCGCGCATCGATTGAAGTTCGCCCGTTTGACACCCTGCTGATGCACTTCGCCGAGGAGTGCGGGGCACAGGTGCTGGTGCGCGGCCTGCGGGCCGTTTCCGACTTCGAGTACGAATTCCAGATGACAGCGATGAACGAGGTACTGAACCCCGACATTGAAACGGTGTTCCTGATGGCCGATGTTCGCCACCAAGCGGTTGCCTCCAGGCTGGTGAAGGAAATTGCCAGTCTGAACGGCAAAGTGTCGTCGTTTGTGACGCCGCGCGTCGAACAGGACCTGATGGAGAAATTCAAGGGATGAAACAGGCACTGATTTCAGCGGCGCTGCTCGCCGCGTTTTCGACCGGTTGGTCAGCCGCCGCGCAGGAGGCGGGTGAGGCGGAGATTGCGCCTGCGTCCGTGACCCCGGCGGACGCGGCGGCCGATGCGGAGAACTGGCGCGCGGTGGATCCCGAAAACATGATCGTTTTCGACACCACCCGTGGCCGGGTCCTGATCGAGATGTTGCCCGATGTGGCGCCGGCCCACGTGGCACAATTCAAGGCGATCGTGCGGTCTGGCGACTATGATGGGACTTCGTTTCACCGGGTGATCCGGGGCTTCATGGCACAAGGGGGCGACATCTTCGCGCTCAAGGGGCGCGACTCCGGCCTGCCGAATATTCCGGGCGAGTTCACGTTCCGGCGCGATCCGACTGCCATGCCGATCGACCCCATCGGACTGCGCGATGCGGCGACGAATGGCTACTATAAAGGGTTTCCGATGCGGACCCAGGCTTTCTGGCTGGCGGAAATGTCAAAGGACGGCCGGGTCGAGAGTTACATCCCCCATTGTGCGGGCGTGGTGTCGACGGCGCGGACAGACGATCCGAATTCCGCGAACAGTCAGTTCTTCCTGATGCGGGGCGAGGCGCCCCACCTGAACCAGGAATATACGGCCTGGGGGCGCATTGTCGCCGGACAGGACGCCGTGATGGATATCAAGATCGGCGAGCCACCAGCCAATCCCGATATCCTCCAGACCGCACGGATGGCATCGGATATGGATGAGGCCGACCGTCCCGGGGTCTGGGTTCAGCGGACCGACGGGCCGGATTTCGCGGCAGCCCTCGAAGCCTATGCCGACGCAGAAGATTGGAATGTGTGCAACTTTCCGCGGGTCCCTGCGGTCGTCGCCGCGCCGGGAACATCTGGATAAACACGCACCGTGGATCTGGGCCAATTCGACTTTGACCTGCCGGATGCCAATATTGCCCTGCGTCCGGCCGATCCCCAGGATACGGCGAGGCTTCTCGTGGTCCATGGCGACGGACGGATCGAGGATCGAACCCTGCTGGATCTGCCTGCCTATATACAGCCAGGCGACCGGCTTGTTTTCAACGACACAAGGGTTCTGCCGGCGGCCCTGAAGGCGATCCGTCCCGCGCGGGATGCCGTTGGG
Organism: Pseudomonadota bacterium; assembly: GCA_038522375.1. GTDB lineage: Bacteria > Pseudomonadota > Alphaproteobacteria > Caulobacterales > Hyphomonadaceae > UBA5336. The sequence continues at coordinate 16,839 of JBCBKE010000008.1, read as the reverse complement.
CGCGACGTGGAGATCGACCTCAACCTGATCGAACCGATCGGGCCTATGAGTTGGTCGGTCCTCGCGCGGCCCGGCCGACGACTGGCCCCCGGGGACGAACTTCTTATTGCAGAAGGGTTCAGCGCGAGGATCAAGGCTGCTGGCGCAGCCGGGCAGTTTGTCCTGGTGTTTGATACGCCCGGCGGTGAACCACTTGAGGAAACGCTGGAAAGGGTCGGCTCCATGCCGCTGCCACCCTACATCGCCAGGCGCCGGGCCGCAGATGGCAGGGATCGGGAAACCTACCAGACGCGCTATGCCAGCGAAGATGCGCAATCGGTTGCAGCGCCGACGGCTGGGCTGCACTTCACCGAACGGTTGCTTGCGGCGGTCGATGGTGTCGGCGCCGTTCGACGGATGGTGCGTTTGCATGTGGGACTTGGCACTTTTGCCCCCCTGAGTCCGTCCGATATCGACCGCAACGCTTTGCACCGGGAATGGTGTCGCCTTAACGGTGACACCGCCGCGGACCTGAACCGTGCCCGTAAGGAAGGCGCCCGCATCATCCCCGTGGGAACCACGTCGCTTCGGACGCTGGAGACGGCCCATCGGGCACGCACCAGCTTCGGCCCGTTCGAAGGGCAGACCGACCTGTTTCTCAAGCCGGGCGATCGTTTCCCGGCCACCGATGCCCTGGTGACGAACTTCCATCTGCCAGGCTCCAGCCTGTTCATGCTGGTTTGCGGCCTTATCGGCACCGCAGTGATGCAGGCGGCCTATGCCCATGCCATCGCGGAGGATTACCGCTTTTACTCCTATGGTGACGCCTGTCTGCTGTTGCCGAACCGCTCATGACAACGTTTCCGTTCACGGTTACCGCTCGGAACGGTGAAGCCAGGACCGGCATGCTGGACACGCCACGCGGCGCTATCCATACGCCGGCCTTCATGCCCGTCGGCACGGCGGGAACCGTCAAGGCCCTCTACATGGACCAGGTGGAGGGGACAGGGGCCGAGATCATCCTCGGCAATACCTACCACCTCATGTTGCGACCGTCGGCTGAACGGGTCAGGGATCTTGGGGGGCTTCATGCATTTTCAGGATGGAGGGGGCCGATCCTCACCGATAGCGGGGGCTTTCAGGTCTGGTCATTATCTCAACTCCGAAAAATGGATGCAGATGGAGTCACCTTTCAGTCTCACATTGATGGATCGAGCCACCGGCTGACGCCGGAACGGTCGATCGAGATACAAGCAGACCTGCTGGGTGCGGATATATCGATGCAGCTTGATGAGTGTACGGATTTTCCGGTCTCCCGTGCGGCGGCAGAGGCGAGTATGGATCTCTCGCTGCGCTGGGGCGACCAGTCCAGGCAGGCGTTTGGGGACCGCGGAGACCAGGCCCTGTTCGGCATTGTGCAGGGGTCGAATTACCCGGATCTACGCCGGGCCTCCGCTGAAGCCGTCGCAGAACAGGGTTTCGACGGGATCGCCCTTGGCGGGCTGGCCGTCGGCGAGGGGCACGCGCAGATGTGCCAGACCATAGAGGAAACGGTTCCGTTCCTGCCGCACCGGTTTCCCCGTTATGTGATGGGGGTGGGCAAGCCCATCGACCTGGTCGAAGCGGTTGCCAGGGGCATCGACATGTTCGACTGCGTCCTGCCAACCCGGTCCGGCCGCCATGGGCAAGCCTGGACATGGGCCGGCCCGATCAATGTGAAAAACGCAAAATATATAAACCAGACCGAGCCCCTGGACCGAGCCTCCGCGTGCCCTGCGAGCCGCGATTACTCGCTTGGTTATCTCAACCACCTGTTCCGGTCCGGGGAATACCTGGGTCCCATGTTGCTATCGTGGCACAATACGGCGTTTTTTCAGGCCTTGATGAAGCGGATGCGGTCGGCGATCGCCGATGGCTCGTTTGCCGATTTGAGGGCGGACCTGTCGGACCGGTGGGCCGCAACCCGATCGAGGCCCCGTGCTTGATGGCGGGGTTTGCCTCGATCGATTGCGCCGAACCGCGGCGCGCCCTAGTTTCCCGCGCCGTGGCGGCGATAGGTGATCGGAGTTGTGTCGGGTACGTCCGGCCATGGCGCAGCCGGCGGCAGGCAGCCCTTGGCAAGTCCCACGCCCTTCAAGAAAGCTCGCCGTTCGGCGCCAATCCGAAACGCCTTTCGAACGCGGCTGGCATAGGCTTCAGCCCCGGTGGCCTCGCGGACCAGTCCCCGGAATGGGATGAAACCTCGCGCCGATGAGGACACAGCGCCAAGGGCGGCAGATGAGGAACGCTCTGCGGCCCAGCCCGCCGCGTTTCCCCGTTTGTCGTCTTCCACGCCCGGGGCGTCCCAATCGGTTCCGAGATCTGGCGTCAGCGCGTCGACGGCGGCCGCAATCTCCGGGCAGGACATGGTAGCGGCGTCCGAATAGGGGGTCGAAAGCGATTTCAGGGCGTCAGGGATGGGATCCCGTTTCAGATTGAAGTCCTCCAGGGGGCTGAGCGCTGCATCGGGGAGGCCCTCTCGCGTGGTATCGACGGCGATGACGGCTGCCTCGCTCGCGGTTGGTCCCTCCCGATCCTGTCGCGCGGCTGTGCACGCCGATAACGCTACTGCCCCAATGGCCAGGGAAAGGAAAACAAGGGTGATCCGCATGATGATCGGGTGTTACATCGTTTTCAGCGGTGCGATAAGAGGATGCGGCAGGGCGTTCATTGACGAGCGGGGAGCGCCCCTCTATATGCCGCCATTCCCGGGGTGCCCTTAGCTCAGTTGGTAGAGCAGCTGACTTTTAATCAGCGGGTCGCAGGTTCGATCCCTGCAGGGCACACCAATATCTCCGCGAGGCCTGTCGCCGGTCTGTACTTCCCGCGCATGTCGCCGTTTCAGGCGTCGCGTAGCAGCTCGTTGATGCTGACCTTGCTGCGGGTCTGGGCGTCGACCTGTTTGACGATCACGGCGCAGTAGAGACCGGGGCCGCCGTTTTCGCCGGGCATCGATCCGGGTACCACGACCGCATAGGGCGGAACGTCTCCCCGGGTGATGACGCCGGTGGCGCGGTCGACAATCTTGGTCGACTGTCCGAGATAGACACCCATGGACAACACCGCGCCCTCGCGGACGATCACCCCTTCGGCGACTTCGGACCTTGCGCCGATGAAACAATTGTCTTCGATGATGACAGGATTGGCCTGTAGCGGTTCAAGCACGCCGCCAATGCCCGCACCACCGGAGATGTGGACGTTCTTGCCGATCTGTGCGCACGAGCCCACCGTCGCCCAGGTATCGACCATGGTTCCTTCGTCCACATAGGCGCCAATGTTCACATAGGACGGCATGAGCACGGCATTCTTGGCGATGTAGGCCCCGCGGCGGACAGCAGCTGGTGGGACAGCGCGGAAACCGGCGGCCTGGAAGGCATCCTCGTCCCAGCCATCAAATTTCGAAGGCACCTTGTCCCACCATTTGCCGTCCGCGCCGGGCCCGCCATCCATCAATGTGTTGGCGTTCAGGCGAAACGACAGCAGCACGGCTTTCTTCAGCCAAGCGTTCACCTGCCAGTCGCCATTCGGCCCGCTTCTGTCGGCGACGCGTGCTTCGCCGCTGTCAAGCAGGTCAATGGCGGCCTCAACCGCTTCGCGAACATCACCCTGGGTTGCTGGTGTGAGGTCTGCGCGGGCGTCCCACGCGATGTCGATGGCGCGGGCGAGGGCGTCTGTCATGGCGTCATGTCCCCAGGTTTCGGGCGCCGATGCGAGGGCGTGGGCGCGGCTGCCTCAAGGAAGGCGGTAAGGTTCCCGGTCACATAGTGAATGTGGGGGGCCGGGTCATCCCCGTGCCCGGCTGGCCGCGCATTTTCCGGTTCATGGCTCCAGTCCTTCCCCGATTGGACGAGAACGGTCGTGAAGCCCATGGCATGGGCCGGGGCGAGATTCCTGGCAAGGTCTTCGAAGAAGATCGCACGGGATGGCTCAATGCCATACTGGCTGCAGAAACTGTCATAGGAGCGCCGATCCGGTTTCGGATGGTAGGCGCTGTCTTCAATACCGAAGAGGCCATCGAACAGGGTGTCCAGTTTCATATGGCGCGTTACCCGTTCGGCGTGGCGCCTGGACCCGTTGGTGTAGACATATCGTGTCCCCGGCAGGTCGGCGATCGCCGCTTGCAGCCGTTCGCATGGCGTGATCGGGCTGAGGTCGATTTCGTGGACATGGTGGAGGAAGTCGGCCGGGTCCATCCCGTGCAGGGTCATGAGCCCCTTCAGGGTTGTGCCGTGTTCGGCGTAGTACTGCTTCTGGAGCCGGCGCGCTTCCACCGGATTGATCCGCAGGAAGCGGGCGACGAAGTCGGTCATCCGCGCGTCAATCTCGGCAAACAGGTCGCAGTGGGCGGGGTAGAGGGTATTGTCGAGATCAAACACCCAGTGATCGATATGGCCGAGGGGCGAGGGCATGGCGTCAGCCCGCGCCCCTGCCTGTGGGAGGATCAAAGTCGCGGTCGAAGAACTCGTAGACAAGCCGTCCATCTTCCGGCGTGCGGGTCTTCGTGAACAGGGTGGTGCGGTACAGCCCGGCCTCGCAGTCGTCGCGGCCTGAAATGGCAAACTTGGAGCGGGACACACAGAAACTATCGGCGGCGCGGGTCAGGGTCCTGAGGTTCCCGTCCTCGTCTTCAAGCTCTCCGTAGACATAGAAGTCCGACTGGACGAGGGGCTCATCGATGGCGCGGGCGCACCCTCCCGCTTCGAGGAGCCACCATCCGCGGCTTTCCCATTCCTCGCCGCGGCGCCGAGCGATCGCGCTCCAAAGTCGGTTATCGGTCCGGTTGCAGAGCGTGAGTCCGACCGTCCCGGCGCGATTGATGGCCGATTGCTCAAGCAGGTCGATCAGCTCATCGTCGCTGGTATCGGAGGGCAGGTCGTTTTCGGAAAGAAACTCGCCAATGGCCGAGCGGGAGCGGCGTTGGAGCAGGCCATCAATGCGGCCTGTATAGACACCCGAATCGATGAGCAGGCGCTGTACGCCGGCGGCTTTCGCCTTTTCGAGACTGTAGAGGTCGGTCTCGGTCAGTGTGGTTTGCCAGCGGTTCCGCCGTTCGATCATGACCGGGCTGAACCGGCGCTCTTCCAGGCCGAAATCGTTGCAATTCGGGGGGTTTTCGACCTGGAACGAGCCGGTAGGGTCGATGCAAAGCCCGTGGTCGCCGCCCCAGTGTTTCGTCCCGCCGCGGTGCCCATCGGAGGTTTTTGCGTAGAGGAAATGAATGCCGGGGGTCAGTGGGCCGGGAAGGGCCGTCTCACAGGACCCCGGCCGCAGTTTCGTCCAGCCCTGTACCGTGACGCCGCTGGCTTCCGGACGGCCAACGGCGGCGCTGACGATGTAGCTGGTGGCATTGCAGAGGCGCCAGCCCTCGCCGGCCGGGCCTCCCTGGCTGGAAGCGGGCGGCGCGATCGTGGAGGCGGCCCACATCAGGATGCCAGCGCCCAGTATTCTCGCCAGACTAGGAAACAAGCGTACCAAAGCCATGCTCTGTGAACAGCTCCATGAGAAGGGCATGGGGCGCGCGACCATCGAGGATGACGGCGGCCTCTACGCCATGGGTGACCGCGTTGGCGGCGGTTTCAAGCTTGGGGATCATTCCCCCGGCGACCGTGCCGTCATCGACCAGGGATTGGACATCTTTATGACCAATGCTGCGCAAAAGCTGCCCAGACTTGTCCTGCACGCCAGCAACATCGGTCAGCAGTAGCAGGCGGCTGGCACCGAGCGCCTGTGCAAGCGCGCCTGCGGCTGTGTCGGCATTGATGTTGTAGCGTTGGCCATCGGCGCCCACGCCCACCGGGGCGACAACGGGGATAAGGTCTTGGTCAGCGGCCGTGATGGCCTCGATGACGATGGGGTCAACGTGCTCGGGTTCCCCCACAAAGCCGAGATCGACAATTTCCTCGATGTGGCTGCCGGGCGTCCTGGCGGTTCTCGAGACTTTCCGCGCGCGGATGAGGTTAGCGTCGGAGCCGGACAAGCCGACCGCCTTTCCGCCGGCGCCGTTGATGGCGCGGACGATGCCTTTGTTGATGGCGCCCGACAGGACCATTTCGACCACGTCCATCGTGTCGCCATCGGTCACCCGCAGCCCATCCCTGAAGGTGCTCTCAATGCCCAGCCGGTCCAGCAACTGGCCGATCTGTGGCCCGCCGCCATGGACGACGACAGGGTTGATGCCGAGATGCTTGAGCAGAACGACGTCGCGGGCGAATCGCTCCGAAAGCGCAGCGTCTACCATGGCGTGCCCGCCATACTTTATGACGACGGTCTTCCGGTCATAGCGCTGGATGTACGGCAGTGCCTCTGCCAGGGTGGCAGCCGTCAGTTCTGCGGGGGCGGTTTCAGCAGCCATTGCCGGCGACGCTTAGCGTGCTTTGTATCGCTTCGCCAAGGGGCGCGGCGCCATTTCAGACTGGGCGCAGCGCTGGGGATCCGCAGGGTGTTCGCGGCACCTAGAGGTCCTCTTCGTCCTCGGTTTCCTCACAGCGAAGCAGCGTGCGCTCAAGGGCGTTGCTGGCGCTTACCCACAGGGTTTGCCCGCTCTCGCTGAGCATGAAGGTATAGTTCCAATCGGAGGTTTCATCGCCGAACGCGCAGGTCGCCCGGGTCGCAAAGCTGGTCACCGTCCTCGAGCGGTTCTGACTGGTCGTCAGCGAGGCTGGATCGAATGAGCAGGTCGCGCCGACGAGGCCGGTGGTAAAGTCGGTTTCGACGATCTGCCAGGGCGCAACGCCGCAGGCCTCATCGTTGATCGCCCAAGTGCCCTGGACCTCGGCAAACGGGCCGTCCAGAACGGATGGTATGTCGGCTGCGTCGTCTTCCTGTGCGGCCGCGCCGATACAGGCGAGCGCTGCTGCGGCGATCATCGCGACGGATTTGATATGGTGTGTCATGGGTTCACTCCTCCCCTGGTCCCCAGGCCTTCGGGCAATGGTGCCCGACACTCCGCTACGTCCTTGCCTGTCTGGCGGCCATGACGCAACTACCCTGAGGTCACAGATAACAGCAAGAGTGAGGGAGGACGCGATGGCAGAGCCGGTTATCATAAGTCAGGAGGGGCAGGTTGGGCGGATCACGTTGAACCGGCCCGATGCCTTGCATGCCCTGAACCTCGAAATGTGCGAACGGGTCCTGGGCGCGCTAGAGGCGTGGCGGGGGAATGGCTCGGTGCTGGTTGTGCTGGTCGATCATGCCGAGGGATCACGGGGCTTCTGTGCGGGTGGGGACATTCGCATGCTGGCTGAAAGCGGGGCAGGGGACGCCCGTGAGGCCAGGGCGTTCTTCCGGGCAGAATATACAATGAACGCTGCTATCAAGGCCTTTCCCAAGCCCTATGTGGCGATCCTCGATGGGGTGACGATGGGCGGAGGTGTGGGATTGTCGGTCCATGGCAGCCATCGGGTCGCCACCGAGCGGACCCTGTTTGCGATGCCCGAAACGGGAATCGGGCTTTTCCCCGATGTCGGCGGGGGATGGTTCCTGCCACGTCTGCAAGGACAGCTGGGGACATGGCTTGCACTGACGGGCGCGCGCCTCAAGGGCGCCGATGTGCAGGCGGCCCGTGTCGCCACCCATTTCATCCCCTCGGAACTGGTTGGAAACCTGAAGCGGCAGTTCATTGAGGCCGACTATGCCGCCGGCGCATCGGAAATGGTGGGCGAGATCCTCACCCAGGCTGGACATGCCCCACCAATCGCGAGTTTCGCAGCGCACATGGATACGATCACTGCCTGCTTTGGTCACGACCGTGCCGAGGCCATCGAGGGGGCCCTGGCTGCGTCCGACGACCCCTGGGCCCAGGACCAACTATCGATCCTGCAAACCAAATCACCCGAGACGGTGAAAACGGCCCTGCGCCAGCTCCGCGAGGGCGCCCGGTGTGAGACGTTCGCCGAAAACATGGCGATGGAATTCCGGATCGGGTGGCGAAAAGTGCAGAGTGCCGATTTCTCGGAAGGCGTTCGCGCGGTGATTGTCGACAAGGATAACCGGCCCGCCTGGCAGCACGGTTCGATTGCCGACGTCCCAGACAGTATGATCGCGGCGTATTTCGCGCCCCTCGGCGCCGATGAGTTGGTGCTGTGATGGCCGATGAAACCTTACGGACCGGCCTTGAGACCTGGTGCCGAAGTTATGTGACGGCGTTTTCGGCCTATGACGCCGACGCGATCGCGGCGCACTGGTCGTTTCCGGCCCTGATCGTTCAGGGTGAGAGGGCCTTCACCTTCGATACGACCAAGCGATTTGGGAAGAACACCGCCGCTTTGCTGGGGTTCTACCGGGCGCAGGATGTGGCCGCTGCCGAACGGACACTGGTGCAGGCAATGGCCATGGGGCCCGATAGCGCCGCGATTACGGTCGCCGACCGGATGGTGGACCCCCGGGGCAAAACGATTGTCGCCTGGCAAGCGGCCTATGTGCTTGTTCGCGGCGCTGGCGGATGGCGGGCGGTTTTTGCCGACGCCGCCGGTGAAACAGCAGCCTGGGCGGCGAACGGTACGCCGCTTGGGGGATAACCCCGATCTTGACCTGTTTTCTAAACGAAACCCAAGTTGACGGTTAACATTTACAGCGTTCGGCGCGCTCATGATTAGCGAATATTTAGGCCATCTCGTGTACTTCTACTCAAACTACAACAAAAGTTGAGTGGTGGTAACTATGACAATGATATCGAACACGGCGAACGCCGTGGACGCCAATGGTGGTGATTGGTTTCTTCAGTCCCTCGCCCTTCTGGAGCAGGCCCATCGCCGGCTCCACGATGTGGTCAAGGACGACCTTGAGCGGGGCGGCGAGCGCAACATGACAGGTGTGCAGGCGCTCCTCATCTATGAAATCGGGACCGAAGAAACACCAGCGTCGACCTTGCGTGCCCGTGGTGCCTTTGCGGGTACCAGCCTGAGCTATAACATCAAGAAACTTCAGGAGGGTGGTTATCTCGTCCAGCGCCGGTGCGACGTGGACAAGCGGACGGTTCACCTGACACTGACGGCCCGCGGCCTCAAGGTCCGCGACCGGGTGGCGGCACTTTTTGACAAGCAGGCCAAGGCACTGGAGCCGACGGCCAGCGTCCGCACTGACGACCTAGAGCAGCTCAACCGCACGGTTACGCGCCTTGAGCGGTTCTGGACCGATCAGATCAAGTATCGTTTGTAGACGACCTTTTCGCATTATGCGCGAATCACCGGCTAGGCGCTGTGGAAAACCCGGTCTAAAGTCTTCTCATGAGGGGGCTTTGGATCGGATTTGCAGCGATTTCGTATGGGTCTACCGCCCATGCGGCGCCCTGGTTGCGCCACCAGGGCGAGGGGTATGGACGCGTTGCAGCCGCCGGTGAGCGGGTCGCCGGGCTCGATGCCCAGCGATATGACGCCTATGGCGAGTTCGGTCTGACGGACAAGTGGACGGCGACAGCCAAGGCTGAAATCGTGACGTTTCCGGGAAATACAGACTTCAACGCCGATGGCTATCGGGCGACCGTTCGCCGCGACCTGTGGTCGAACGACCGGTTTCAACTCTCCGGCGAGGTGGGTGCGGTTTACGGTGCAGCCATCGGTGGGGTCGATGGCTGCGATACGCTGGGCGCTGAGATGCGGGTTGGGGCTGGCGCGTCGGGCGAGTGGGCCGGCGGGGAATCGTTCGGCTTCGTCGATGGAGCGCGGCGTGAACACGGTGAGGGATGCTGGCGAGACCGGGTCGAGATGGGTTTCGGCCAGGAGGTCGCCAAGAATGTCTATGTGATCAACCAGATATGGCTTGAACGCGGCAGTGCCGAAGCGGTGTCCAACAAGATCGAAACCGGTATTCTCTATCGGGCAGACCGGGTTGACTGGTCGCTTTCATATCGTCAGGAGACCAGCGGCCGCTTCGAGGAGGAGGGGATCGTCGTCGCACTTGCGATGCGGTTCTAGATCGCTTTTGTTTTCGCCTGAGGTGAAAACACTCGAAGACGCTGGTTAGCCTTCGATTTTCAACAGACCGATCAGTTCGCAAACAAGCCCATCGGCCTTGACGGGAGCTTGGCGGCTATTCGCGATCGGTGTCCTTTCGCGCGTCGGCATAACCGGTCTCCAGCATGATGTAGGCCATCACGGCCAATCGGTCTTCCGGCTTTCTCACGCCTGAAAACGTCATGCGGTTGCCTTCGAGGAACGTTCGCGGATTGGCGAGCCAGGCATCGAGGTGTTCAGGTGTCCAGGTGAAATCGGCGTTCGAGAGCGCCTGGGAGTAGCCGAAGCCATCGAGGGCGCCGACCGCGCGGCCAAACATGCCATGGAGGTTGGGGCCGACGCCGTTCGCCCCGCCGGCCTCAAGGGTGTGGCACGAGGAGCAGAGCTTGAACGTCCGTCGACCCGAGGCGTAGTCAGCTGTGTTGTAGGGCGTGGGCAAGGCGGCAAACTCGGGCGTGATCGCTGCCGGTTCGGCATCTGCTGCGACCAGTGTTTCGGTTTCGGCGTCAACGGGACCGCTTACGGGTTCGGAAACGACCGATTGCGAGCCCTCCGATGGTGCGACAGGCGCCGGCCCGCCGCAAGCCGTCAGGACGGCCAGCGCGGACATGGCGAGGACGGGGCGGCCTCGAGATTCTGTGTGAACGCGGTCCTGATAGGAAAGGGGCATGTCATCCTCGACGCTTGGTTTCCCGTCTTCTTAACGTGCCTTGCTGCTGCCTGCGAGCCTGCTTTTCGCCGCCAGGCATGCTTGCCGGTGCGGTTGGGCCCGGCTAAGCGCGGTGGTGATGGCGAAAAGCAAGACCAGGAAAAAGAAGCGGGTGCCCCATGTCGCTGCGGATCTGTCGACCGTTGACGGGCGGCGCCGGGCCCGGCGGGAGCTGATCTGGGGAGATCACGGGTTCCTTCGGCTGCGCTTCCAGAATCTCCACCGGATATCGGACGAGATGTGGCGGTCGAACCAGCCCTCACCGGAGCATATCGCCCGGCACGCGTCGGATCGGGGACTGCGCACGATCGTGAACCTGCGCGGGCAGAGCACGAAGGGGTATTACCTGCTGGAAAAAGAAGCCTGTGCAGCCCATGGGATCGACCTTATCGACTTCCAGGTGTTTTCGCGCGACACGCCAACACGGGAGACGATCTTTGCGGCGGGGGAGCTTTTCGAGCGAATACGCTATCCCGCACTCATGCACTGCAAGTCTGGCGCAGACCGGGCGGGTATCATGTCGGTGCTCTACATGCTGCTGCGCCAGGGCGCTGATATCGAGACCGCAATCGAGCAATTGTCCTTGAAATACCTCCACGTCGAAGCGGGAAAAACGGGGGTGCTCGACGCCGTGTTCAAGGCGTATCGGTCATTTCGAAACCACACGCCGAAGCCGTTCCTCGATTGGGTGGCAGAGGATTACGACCGCCTGGCGATCAAGACCGCGTTCATGGCGTCGTTCGAGTCGCGGATGAACCTGGACAAGCTGCTTGGACGGGAGTGACGGGTTCACCCACCAATGGCGTTAGGTCTGGCCAAGTCTGGGGATTCATGGAACATCGCCCATTGGGGAATGAGGAGTGTCAGCTTGCCGGTTGCCAAACCAATCCATGCCATTTCTGGTGCTGTCTTGATCGTCCTGTCCGCTTGCGGCGGCCAGGATGATGAGGCGATCTTCCTTGCGGCCTGCCAAGCGAGCGGGACGAGCGCCGAAACGTGTGCATGCGAGTTCCGCAAGGCGGAGTCCGAGCTTCCGGAATACACCTTCGGAGTGATGGTGGAGGCCTCCAAGATCACGGACGGTCCAGCGGCGGTGAAATTCCTGACTGACAACCTCAGTCGGGACCAGCAAACCACTTATTTTCAGAGCCGCATGCGGTGGATCGTCGAATGCAATGCCGCAGCAGAGTCAGCGCTGGCCGAAGCCAGCTAACGCAACGGGGAGAAACCCATGAAGTTCTTCATCATCAACAGCTTCCGCACGATGGTGTATGTCGCCTACATCACCATCATCGTGGCAGGCATCGGCCTGGGACTTTACAATCAGGGTGAATGGAGCGGCCAGGTCCTTGGGCTCGGTGGAGGACTGTCGCAGGTCGTGGACTTTGTGGTCTTCTCCTTCGCCGGTTGGATCGCTGCCAGCCTCGTGTGCGGCCTGATCGTGACGCTGCTCGATATCCGGGATGATCTCAATGACCGGTTGCCGGATGCGCGCCTGGACGATTAGTCCGACCTGTTACCGCACAAAAGCAATTGATCTTGGCCGGGCCGCACGACATGTGAAGGGCCATGACTGACCGTATACAAGAAAACCATGACCGGCTGGCCAAGCTGCTTGATGACTGCCTGGCAGCGGGCGCCGATGCCGTCGATGCCCGCCTTGGTGTCTCCGATGGCGTGAGTGTCGATATCCGGGAGGGCAAGCTCGAAAGTGTTGAGCGGTCCGAAAGCGCGGGGGTGTCGCTGCGGTGCTTTGTCGGCCTGCGGCAGGCCCATGTCTCGGGCTCGGACCTCAGCGCCGATGGCCTCGCCGCGCTGTCGGAACGCTGCGTTGCCATGGCCAAGGCGGCTCCGGAGGACAAGTATTGCGGGCTGGCAGCCGCTGGCGAGTTGTCGTTCGAGGATCGTGACCTCGACGCCGCTGGCGATGGCGAAATCGCTTCGGATATCCTCGAGCGGACGGCCCTGCAGGCCGAGGCGACGGCCTTGGACGTCGACGGCATCAAGCAGGTGTCCGATTGCTCCGCAAGTTGGAGCAGCAGCGAAAGCTGGGTTGCGGCCAGCAACGGGTTCGCCCGGCACCGGGCAGGCTCTGCGAGTTCCCTGGCGGTGGTCTGCATTGCCGAGCAGGACGGCAGGATGGAGCGCAGCTATGAGGCGCGGCGGAGCCGGTACGTTTCTGACCGTCCCGGCCCGGAGGATATTGGCCTGAAGGCGGCGGAAAAAACGCTGGCGAGACTTGGCGCCCGCAAGGTCGAAACCCAGACGGCCCCTGTGATCTACGATCGCGAGGTGGCCGGCAGTCTTGTCAGTGCCCTGCTGGGCGCGATTTCCGGACCGTCCATCGCCCGCGGCATTTCCTTCCTCAAGGACAGGATGGGAGACGCGGTATTCGGGGCGGACGTGACGATTGTCGATGATCCGTTCCGCCGCCGGGGGCTTGCTTCGCGATTGTTTGATGGCGAGGGCAGGGCGGTTCAGGAAACACGGCTGATCGACCAGGGCGTTCTGACCCAGTGGCTGTTGAACGGTCCCTCCGCGCGCCAGTTGGGACTGGTTCCCAACGGCTTTTCGTCGTTCGGGTTTGGAGATCCACCGGGGGTGACGACGTCAAATCTCTACATGGAAGCCGGCGCAGAGAGCGTGGAGTCGATGATGACCCGGTTGGGCCGGGGGCTTCTGGTGACGACCATGTTCGGCCCGTCCATCAACTCCAATACGGGCGACTACTCTGTCGGTGTTGGCGGGAACTGGTTCGAGAATGGCGTGCTTCAGCATGCGGTTTCAGAGGTCACGATTGCCGGGAACCTGATCGACATGTTTGCGCGATTGGTGCCAGCCGATGATCTCGAACTGATTGGTACGCGGGATACGCCATCCATCCTCGTGGAGGACATGTCGATTGCCGGCAACTGACGCCAACGGCCAACCCCTCGCTGACAGGAGCTTGTCCGAAGATCTGGCGGCAATGCGGGAGGCGGCGCGGGAAGCCGGCCAATTGGCGCTGTCGTACCAGGCGCGGGGAACCGTGGAGGCGTGGGAGAAAACGCCGGGCCACCCGGTGACCGACGCTGACCTGGCAGTTAACGTGCTCCTGGCGAGACGGCTGGGTGCCGCACGCCCCTTCTATGGCTGGCTATCGGAGGAAACGGTAGACGATCCGAAGAACCGCATGTCCGATCGGGTGTGGGTGGTCGATCCGATCGATGGGACACGGGCGTTCATGGCCGGTGACCCGTTCTGGTGTATCGGGCTAGCGGTTGTCGAACGCGGGCGCCCGGTTGCATCGGTGATCTACGCGCCTGTGAGCGATGAGTTGTTCGAAGCACGGACGGGTGGGGGCGCCTATCTGAATGGGGACCCCCTGGCGGTGGCGTCCTGCGGTCGCATTGACGGGTGCCGGATGCTGGCAAGCCGGCAGTTGATGGACCATCCGAGTTGGCGCGAACCGTGGCCCGCCGTGCGCTTGTCCAAGCCCAATGCCACACTGTTGAGATTGGCGCTGATTGCTGCCGGACGATACGATGCGGCGATGGCCCTGTGGCATAAATCGGACTGGGACCTTGCTGCCGGTGCGCTGATCCTCGAGGAGGCCGGCGGGCGGGCAACGACCCATAGCGGCAATCCGTTCCGGTTCAACCGCGAGGTTCCCCTGCAGCAAAGCCTGGTCGCGGCTGGCAAAGACCTGCATCCTTTGCTAATCGAGCGCACAAAACTGGCTCCGGTTCCCGATCCCCATGACGCCGGCGCCTGAGACTGCTTTTACGCGGGCAGTGGCTCGCAACCCTGGAGACGAATTCATGGCCGGCACCGAAACGCCCTCGAAGCAACTTTTGCACATCGTGATTGGCGGTGAACTGAAAGACGTAAGCGAGGTCGAGTTCGAAGATCTCGGAAAGATCGATTTTGTCGGCGCCTTCCCGAACTACGCTGCGGCCTATGACGCCTGGAAAGGCGCCGCGCAACGCACCGTGGACCATGCTGAGATGCGGTATTTCATCCTGCACGCCCACAAGCTTCTGGACCCGGAAACAGGTGATCACCATCACGTCTGAGGGCCCTGTACCGGTTGCTCCCCAGGGGCGCCGAGCCCTGCTGACCCTGTTCCGTCGGTTCTTCCGGCAGCAGCTGCGATACTTTCTTGTCGGCACCCTGCTCGCGGCGCTTACAGCCGCGTTCGCTGCCGGGTATGTGTACGTCCTGCAAGCGATCGGAGCGGGCATACAGGCAGCAGGCGAAGGCGCTGGAGACACGGGTTGGGTCTGGTGGTCAGTTGCCGGGATCGTGCTGTTCTCGGCGGGGCGCGCCCTGTCGCTTTATCTCATGACACTGGCCAACAATACCGGCGTCCAGAAAGCGCTCGTTGCGGTTCAGCAGGCCCAGTTCGAGAGCCTCGTGCGCGGCGATTTCGGCCGTCTGGCCGCGGGTGCGTCCGGTGGCTTCGTTGCCCGGTTTGTGAATGATGTGAATGCCCTGCGCGACGCAGGCCTGCGCTTTGCGAACAATTTTACCAAGAGCGTGTTGACCGTAATTGGCATGTTCATCGCCATGCTGGTGATGGACTGGCAGCTGACGCTGATCCTGCTGCTGTCCTATCCCCTGGCGTTCGGGCCGGTGGTCGGGCTCGGAAACCGCGTGCGGAAAAGAGCAAAGCGTGCGCAACAGCAAGTGGGCGAAGTGACATCCCTTCTGTCTGAAGCGTTCCAGAGCGCACGCAGTGTAAAGGCGTACACGCTTGAGGATCACCAGGCGGCGCGGGCAAACCGGGGGTTCGAGGAACGCTCGCGCCTTTTCCTCAAGGTGCTGCGCGACAAGGCGGCCGTGGATCCGATCCTTGAAGTGACCGGAGGGGTAGCCCTTGCTCTGATCATCGGGTTCTCCGCGTGGCGGATTGCGATGGGGGAGGGATCGCTCGGCGCGCTGCTGGGCATCATCGGCGCGATCGGTATTGCAGCACCTGAGATCCGAGCGCTGGGAACGCTCAACGCGGTCGCCCAGGAGGGGGGAGCGGCGGCTGACCGGGTGCTGGATATTCTGGAGGCCCGACCAGCAATCGGCGATGCGGTCGGCGCGACAGTCCTGGACCGGGTTACGGGGCACGTCGCGTTCGAAAGGGTCAGTTTTTCCTATCCGGGCGGGCCAACGATCCTTGAGGATGTCTCGTTTGTCGTGGCGCCGGGCGAGATGCTGGCACTGGTCGGGCCATCGGGGGCCGGCAAGTCGACGGTGATTGATCTCATGCTGCGGTTGTATGATCCGGTATCTGGCCAGATCATGGTGGACGGCACCGATATTCGTGGCGTGACCGGAGACAGTCTGCGGCGGAACATTGCACTGGTCGCCCAGGATGCTGCCCTGTTCGATGGCACGGTGGCCGCCAACATTGCCCTGGGGCGACTGGGTGCAACGCGCGATGATATCGAAGCAGCAGCCCGGGCTGCCAATGCGGCGGCGTTCATTGAAGCGATGGAAGGCGGCTACGACTCCCCGGTCGGCGAGATGGGGCGAAGCCTGTCGGGCGGGCAGCGCCAGAGGATCGCGTTGGCCCGTGCCATTTTGCGCGATGCACCAATCGTGCTCCTCGACGAGGCAACCAGCGCCCTGGATTCCGAGAGTGAAGCCAAGGTACAGGCCGCGCTCGCCGCACATGCGAAAGGACGGACTGTGATCGTGGTGGCGCACAGGCTGTCGACCGTGCGGGCGGCAGACAGGATCCTGGTGCTGGACAAGGGTCGCGTGGTCGAAGAGGGCGCACATGGTGAACTGGTTGCCCGCGGCGGCGCGTATGCGCGCCTGGTCGAGTTGCAACTGGCTTGAGGCGAGCCCGAAGGATCGAAACGCGATGACGGTTGGCGGTTAGAGTGCGCTGCAGAGATGGCCGCCGTCCACAGCAATAACACTGCCGGTCATGTAGCTTGAGGCGTCGGACGCGAGCAGCAGCAGGGGCCCGGACAGTTCTTCATAGTCCCCGGTGCGGCGCTGGGGCACCCGTTTCACCAGGGCCTTGCCATAGTCGCTCTCGAGGAACGCGTCGTTGATGTCGGTCTTGAAATAGCCCGGAGCGAGGGCGTTCACGCGGATACCGTAGCGGGCCCAGTCGAGGGCGAGATTCCTCGTCATCTGGATAACCGCAGCCTTTGCGCTGGCATAGGCCGTGTTTCC
>JBCBKE010000007.1:0-53225 GCA_038522375.1 Pseudomonadota bacterium | reverse complement strand
AAGCCCGAAGAAATACCGCGAATGCCGATAATCGTCGCCGGGCCACCATCGGCAACCTGGACCTGGAGGTTTGGGGTCCGCTGCCCAAGGTCGGCAAAGGTTGTGATGCCATTGTCTTCCAGCGTGTCACCGGTAATGGCTGTGACCGAGATTGGGACATCCTGGAGCGATTCTTCGCGCTTCTGGGCCGTGACCGTGATTGCTTCCAGTTTGCGCGTTGTTTCGCCGGTGTCAGCATCCTGGGCGACCGCCGCAGGCACGGCGGCGACGCCGAGCGACGCGCATCCAGACAAAAGCACTACCCGAAATGAATTCATCATATTTGCCTCCTCCCAAGGCGAGTTGCGAACCGCTTTTGTCGCTCGCAGCTTCTGGGCTGTCGGCGCGGTTTCGCTTCGAGACAAACTACTAACAATAATTTTCGCGCGTCAACAAAAATCTTGCCCGATACACATGCCTTCGCGACGGCGCCCCGTTGCCTCTTGAAATCTGTGCCCGTTGTTCTCTGTATTATTTATAATTTATCTCAATCTACTACGCTGAAACCGAAGTTTTCTGTCCTCAATGCCATGAATATCATGGTCAGGGGATTGACGAGCAGGAGCTCTTGCGCCAATTTTTCGCACAAGAGATAAAAACTATCGTGGTTGCGCATGGTCCACCCCTGTCTGGATGGGCGATACTGAAGCGCTTCAGGGAGGCTTAATTGACCGGCGAATACAGGGTGCTCGCTCACGCAGCTGAGATTGCTTATGTCCGGTTTCGCGTGCCGGATCTGGAGCGACAGCGGATCTTTCTGGAGGACTTTGGAATGAAGGTTCTTCCGGACCCTGAGGGTACCGGTCGCCTTTTCGGACGGGGCGAGGGTGGACGATCGTTTTTCTATATCGCCGAGAAAGGCCCTTCGCGCTTTCTGGGTGCCGGTTTCCAAATAGCGGAGCGCTCCGACCTGGATGTGCTGTCAGGTCTGGAGGGAGCCTCGCCTGTCGAGCCCATCGATGGTCCGGGGGGAGGCTATCGTGTGCGCATGACCGACCCGAACGGCTTCGAGATCGATGCGGTTTTCGGTCAGGACATGCAACCCATCGAACCGGTATCACCGCGCCCGCCACTCAACTTCACGGAGCGGAAGAGTCGCCTCGGTGAGCCGGTCAGGCTGGGGCGTGGGCCGGCCCGTGTTCGGCGAGTTGGTCATTTCGTGCTTGACGTCCGTAACTTTCGCGAGAGTGAAGACTGGTACAAACGCCGTTTCGGCTTCCTGACATCCGATGAAATCTACGCCGGTGAGGAGTCGAACACGCTCGGTGCGTTCATGCGTTGCGATCTCGGCGACCTGCCGGTCGATCACCATACGGTTTTTCTGATCGGGGGTCGCGAGCCCGGCATCAACCACGTGGCCTTCGAAGTCGATGACTGGGACACGGTGATGCTGGGGCACGATCATCTCAAGGCGGGCGGGTACGAAGCCCACTGGGGGGTCGGCAAACACATTCTGGGCAGTCAGGTCTTCGACTACTGGAAAGACCCCTACGGAAATGTCGTCGAGCATTACACCGACGGCGATCTCTTTGACGCCTCAGTGCCGTCGAAACGCGAACCCGTCGAGGTTTTGCTCGGCGTCCAGTGGGGACCCGGAATGCCAGGGCACGGCGAATGATGCTGCACCAGCATCGCGTTGGCGGGCCAAGACAGTTGGGACAGGACATCCATGAGTAGATCAAAACTCCAGACAGCCACGAGGCCCCGCGGCGGAGCGGGAACGCAGGGTCGCACGCAAGAACGTAGCGGCGTAACCCAGGCCAAGCTCGTTGAAGCCGCGATTCTGGAGTTCACCGAGCGTGGCTATGATGGCGTAACGTTGCGCGATATCGAAACAGCCGCCAACGTTCAGCGTGGTCTCGTCAAATACCATTTCGGCGGAAAGGAAGGGCTCTTCCGGGCTGTCGTGGACACTCTGTTCGGTGAACTCGAAGAGTACAGGCGATCGAGGCAGGAAGCCGAGCAGGACCTGTCGCCGAAAGAGAGACTGGCATACCGTATTCGCAGTTTCGTGCGTTACAGCGCCCGACGCCCTGAGCTCAATCGGCTCATGAGCCAGGAGGGCAAGCATGACAGCTGGCGGCTCCGCTACATTCTCGACGCCTTTCTCCGCCGGGCGGTCAACAATACGAAAGACATGGCGGTCGCGCATCTCTCGCTGACAAGCGAGGCGTTCTGCCACTGGTACTACCTCTACGTCGGATCCGGCGCTTTCGTTTTCTCCATGGCCCCCGAAGCCCAGAAACTCTTCGGCATTGATGTGATGACGGAAGAGTTCATCGACAGGCATGCTCACCTGGTCGCGAACATGCTGCTGTCAGTGATGGAAGCCTCGGCTTCCGAGGGAGAAATGTAATGGTCGATGCGCCCGTCATCATTGCTGGGGGCGGGCCGGTCGGGCTGACCTTGGCGTTGGAACTGGACCACCAGGGCGTCGACTGCATCCTGCTTGAGCGCAATCTCACAACAACACGACATCCCAAGATGGACATCACGAACGGGCGAAGCATGGAGCTGTTCCGGCGTCTGGGCGTCTCCGATCTGCTCCGTGACCAGGCTGTGCCCCCTCACCACCATTATTCCGTGGTTTGGTGCACCAATCTCGTCGGGTGGGAACTGGCACGTTTCGACTATCCAAGCGTTGACCAGAAGCGGGACGAGTTGCGGTCCGTCAATGACGGCACCAGCGCGCTCGAACCTGGCATGCGCGTCTCGCAAATCCTGCTTGAACCGGTCCTGAAGAAAACGCTGGAAAGAGATCGCCGACATGTCTCTGTGAGGTTTGGCTGGGCCCTTGAGGGTTTCGATCAGGATGCGGACGGTGTTGACGTGCGTATCCGATCGACAGAGACGGGAGAGGCGCAGACGCTCCGTACGAACTATCTTGCCGGCTGTGACGGTGCCGGAAGCGTTGCCCGCCGACAATTGAACATACCCCTTCACGACATTGAGCAACCTCATATCGAGGCGGACGGCCTGTCAGCACCGCCGCGACGCCGTCTGTACATGATCCATTTCAGATCCCCGGAACGCGAGCGTATCGAGCGATTTGGCCGGGCCTGGCATCTGCAATCCCCGGAAGGGTGGTCAATGATCGCCCAGGACGATGTCGATACCTGGACCATTCATGTGCCGGTCGCCCCGGACGACGAGCCGGAAACCTGGGATCCGAAATCGGTCCTGTTCAGGGCGCTGGGGTGCGAGATCGCATGCGAGATCAATGTCGCCAATCCGTGGACGCCCCGGTTGAGCCTTGCGGAGACCTACGGACAAGGGCGTGTCTGGCTGGCAGGGGATTCCGCTCATCAGGTTATCCCGACCGGCGGCTATGGCATGAATACCGGGATCGGCGACGCTGTCGGTCTCGGCTGGGCGCTCGCCGCCCAGGTCCATGGCTGGGGCGGGGCACGCCTGCTGCAAGCCTATGAGACCGAACGCCGGCATGTCGGCTGGCGCAACCGGGAGGGGTCTGCGCGGCACGCCAATGTGCGCGCGGACATACGTCGGGACTATGACCCCGTGGTTCACGATGACGGCAATGCCGGGCAATCGAAACGTGCAGCCCACGGCGCCCACATAATGGCGCTCGGAAACCTTGAAAACGAGGCCTGGGGGCTGGAATGGGGATACCGGTATGACGGCTCGCCAGTCATCTGCCACGAGTCTGGAGACCCTCCGCCCTATGATTGGGAGGCCTACACCCCATCGACCTGGCCCGGCTCACGTCCCCCAAACATCTTCCTTGAAGACGGGACGCCGCTGTTCGACAAATTTGGTCGGCAGTTCACACTGATCGCTTTCGACGGGACGCCAGCGACCGCGCTGGTCGAAGCAGCAGAAACAGCGGGAGTGCCGCTGACTGTATTGGCGCTGACAGATCGAAACGCAGCGCACCTCTACGGGCACAAGCTCGTCCTGCTCCGTCCGGATCAGCACGTCGCCTGGAGGGGCGATAGCGATCCCGCAACGGACGAAGCGGAGCGAATCATCAACATAGTCAGGGGCGCGTCATGACGGAGGCGACGGAAGCGGACCGGGCCGGGCTCCGTAAACTGGTGGACGCGGCAAACGCTGGAATGCAAAGCGGATATGCGAATAAGGTGGTTGGCAATTCCGGTGGCCGTGCACCGCGCTTCGAGCTCTACCACTCTGCCCCTTCGTTGTGTTCCCACAAGGTCCGCACGACGCTGGCTGAAAAACAGGCCGCCTACGTATCTCACGACATGACGATCATGCCGATGGGCAAGTTCATCCCGCAGAACTACCGGCCCGAATATGTAAGGTTACGCCTTCGCGGCGCTCCAGGTGCCCAGTTCGTATCCGGATATACCGGGGAATCATCGGTGGCCCAACAGGGCTTCGATCCCTGTGTTGTACCGACCCTGGTCGACCATGACCTAGCCCGTGTCATTATCGATTCAAATGCCATTTGTCGCCACATCGCTGGCAGCGTTGATACGGGCACAGACCTTGTTCCAGACGGGATGGGCGCCAGTGTCGGTGAGCAAGTCGACCTCGTCGACCAGGCCCCCCACGTGGCCGCGCTCTATGGTGCGCACCCTGAAGACGACCGACGCCCAGCCGGACTTCGGGACAGAATAGGCGGCGTCCACGCACGCAAGATACGTGTTCTTACAGCCTTGCTGGACAGCATTGGTGACGATACTGAGCTTCACGCGGCCTATACGAGCAAGATCGCCAAGGAAGCGGCAGCAGGTGAGTTCGTGGCAACGCCAGAGGAGATGCGGTCTGTCCATGACAGGATGGCGGCCCATGTCGGCGAACTTGAAGCGCAACTCACGCAATCGGGCGGACCTTGGGTCCTGGGCGACGCCTACACGCTTGCGGACATCACCTGGACGCTGAGCCTCTGGCGGATGAAGTGGCTGGGAATGGGCCACGTCTGGGAAGACGGCACCGCGAATACGCGGGTGGCGGACTACGCAAAGCTGGCATTCAAGCGGCCGGCATTCCGGAGCGCTGTCGTGAATTGGCCGGGCAGCCACGCCCCCTCGCCCCACGTTGCCGAGCATAGCGGACCCGGCGCAGCCGGCGCGTTCACCCTGCACATGATACGCATGACTGACTGGGGAAAAACCGTGTTCGGCGATCCGAAATACAAACTGCCACCAATGCAGGCCCAGCCGGCGGGGGTCGCCGGAGGCTCGTAACTGAATGACCTGAAATCACGCCAGCAATCCAACAGGTGGCGACAAGGAGGAACACCCAATGAAACTGGTCACGTACACACACAACGGTGAGTCGCGCCTCGGCGCGTTGCGCGGCGACGAAATCATCGATCTCAATAAGACCGACAGCGAAATTCCAAGCGACATGCTCGGGCTGTTACGCGGCGGTGATGCCATGATGGAAAGAGCGAAAGCGGCGGCTGTTTCCGGCGCTGCTACCGCCAGTGTTGAAGCGGTTAAACTGGAATCCCCCGTCCCGGTTCCCGGAAAAATTCTCGCCGTCGCACTAAATTACATGCAGCATTACATGGAGCTGCCAGAGGAAATCCGAAAGGCACGGTTCCCTGAGCCACCGAAAACACCGGTCATCTTCAACAAGCAGTCGACATCGGCAACCGGGCCGAAGGATCCGATCTTCCTGCCTCCTGAATCGGACGAGCTGGATTTCGAAGCCGAGCTCGCCGTCGTCATCGGCAAGACGTGTCGCCGCGTCCCGCGCGAACGCGCCTTCGAGGTCGTCGCGGGCTACACCGTCCTCAATGACGTAACGATCCGTGACTGGCAGCGCGCCGCACCGACCATGACCATTGGCAAGTCCTGGGACAGTCACTGCCCCATGGGGCCGGCACTGGTGACAGCAGACGAAGTTTCCGACCCGGAAAACCTGCGCGTCCATCTCACCGTGGACGGTGAAACCCGACAGGACTTCAACACCAATGACATGATCATCAAGATCGCCGACCAGATTGCCTACCTCTCAACGGCGTGCACGCTCCAGCCCGGGGATGTTATCGCCACCGGCACCTCGTCTGGTGTGGCACTTTGGGCCCCGGGCCAACCCTGGATGACCGAAGGCCAGGTGTGCCGGGTCGAGATCGATGAACTCGGCGCAATCGAGAACACCGTCGTCAAGGAAAGCGGCGAAACCATCATTCGCTGATCATGGCGGACCTGGCTGCCGAGGCCGGGTCTGCGCGCTCTCGATGATACGAAAGGAGGGACGCTTGGATGCCTGAACTTATTCTCTACCACATGCCCCGCGCCTGCGGTTTCGTTACGATGAATGCGCTGGAGGAGGCAGAACTTCCGTATACGCTGCGTGCCGTGAACCTGATGAAGAAGCAGCAGAAGGCGCCGGAATACATGAAGATGCATCCGGGCGGGAAAGTCCCCCTGCTGCTGGCGGATGGCGCGCCGCTGACCGAGAATGCCGCGATCCTGATCTACATCGACAGCCTGGCGCCTGACGCGGGGCTTCTCGGTCATGACGGGACGGCCTTCATGCGCTCCAAGGCGTATTCCGAACTGATTTGGTGTTCGTCGACCTTCCATCCGACGGCGCGCATGCTCCGTATGCCGGTCCACTTTACCGATGCGGACCCGGCGCCCGTCCAGGCCAAGGGAAAGGCAACCATCGAAGGCATTCTGGCCCAGAACAATGAGCGCCTTTCCGGGCAGGACTGGTGGATGGGAGACCATTGGTCGGTCGTCGATGTCTACGTGCTATGGTGTACGATGACCGCCACGAGCACGGGCCTGGTGCCCCTCGACGATTACCCCTCGATCCAGGCGCACATGAAGCGTGTGACCGATCGACCGAGTTTTCAAAGTGCATTCGCAAAGCAGGAGGCGCTTCAGAAGGAGGCCGGGATCGAGTTTCCGGCCTGACCGGAAATAGAGAAAACGCCAGCGAAAAACAAAACAAATCGCTGGCGTCATTGATGGGAGGAAACATGAAGGACGCATCGCGCGCCACGGAAGACCAGCCCGCAACGTGGGATACCAGCTACGAGTTCCGGGTCGTTGTCCTGATGGCCGTTGCGTTCGGACTGGTAGGGCTCGACCGGTATATATTGTTTCCGCTTTTTCCGGTCATCGCCGAGGACCTGGGGCTGGATTATCAGGATCTCGGCCTGATCTCCGGCGCGCTCGCGCTCGCCTGGGGACTGGCATGTATCTTCTCCGGCAACCTGTCCGATCGTATCGGCGCAAAACGCGTGATCATTGTTTCTATCATCGCCTTTTCCGCCCTCGTTGCCTTTACCGGCCTCGCGACCGGGCTGATCAGCCTGCTGGTCTTGAGAGCGTTGATGGGGTTTGCCGAAGGCGGCTTCATGCCGGCGAGTATCGTCCAGACAATCCAGGCATCGAAACCAAGCCGCGTTGGCCTCAATTTCGGCGTCCAGCAAATGGCTGCACCCTTGGTCGGCCTGGGCTTCGGACCCTTGATAGCAGTCGGCCTGCTTGCGGTACTGCCAGGCTGGGAGTGGGTTTTCGGCGTCATCGCCATACCGGGTTTCATCGTGGCGTTTCTGGTCGCCAGGACACTTCGGTCGCCCGCAGAAGGACCTGTGAACGCATCGATGGGGGACGAGCCAGGCGGCCCACAAGTCTCGCTGTTTGATCCACTGAAGTACCGGAATGTGTTTTTGGGAGCGCTCGCGCTGATCTGCGTGTTCGTGACGATGAACACATTATCGACCTTCGGCCCCAACTACTTGACGGACTATATCGGGCTCTCGCTCGGGCAAATGGGGGCGGTCATGTCGAGCCTCGGCGGTGGCGGGCTGGTCGGCATGATCGCGCTACCGGCGATATCTGACAGGGTCGGCCGGAAGCCCGTCATGCTCGGTGCGCTTCTCGCGCTGGTTGCCGCCCTTGCGGTTCTGCTCAGCGCAACACCCTTAACGACTCCGTTGCAGCTGGCGCTGATCTTCTTTGTCGTTTCATCGACGTCATCTGGCACGATCGCCACGCTTGTTGGCCCGGTCATCAGCGGTAGCGTGCCGGTTGCGATCGCCGCAACCGCAACCGGCATCGTCGTCGGACTGGGCGAGATTTTCGGCGGCGCGGCGGGACCCGCCTTTGCCGGCTACATCGCGGAAACATACGGCATCGAACTCATGCCGACCATCATGATCTCGGGTGCCACACTCGCCCTGTTGATCGTGCTGATCGGCATCCGGGAACCAGAGAAGCGCGACGCGCCGTCGGGCGTGTCTGCACATGCATAGTGGGAGGTAAGGCCATGACACACGAAAGAATGGGTATTTCGAGACCGCGGCAATTCACGGGCAGGATCCTGTCGCTATTGGGTTTGCCTTTGGTTTTGGCGCTTCCTGCCATGGGCCAGGAGACCGTCATCGTCGATGGGGTGGAAATCCATCCGGTCTTTGGCCCCATCGGGGTCAATGATCATCGCATGCCCTTCCATCTCGACAGTATCATCGCGCTCGGGCTCCTCGCCTATTCGCTGGTTGTCGCCGTGATGATGAACCATTCTCGTCCCGCGCTCCGGGTAGCGGGCATCTGGGGCGCTGCGCTGGGGTGCCTGGCCATTGCAGGCGGCATCATCTGGCTCCAAGTGATCGGCGCGCTTGACGACAGGCACCCACCGCTTTTGCCACTCGATTATCTCGATGCAACATTCCTGCGCGTGATGGCCGGCGTTTTCGCGCTTGGCGGCGTTCTTCTGGCGTTTGTATGCGTCGGTCAGTCCAAACGCAGCGACGTGCTGACCCTGGGCGACCGCAACGAACCAGAGCGCTACGGACGCCGCGCCCGTTACTTCCACTGGGTCATCGCCGTCCTGTTCCTCCTGCTGATTCCAATGGGCATTTTCACCTCCATGATCCCGAAGGATCAGGAATACCACCAAGCCTACTATGTCATCCATAAGTCCCTGGGGCTGACGGTGCTTATCCTTGCAGTGATGCGCCTTGTCTGGCTTGTCGCAAACCCGGCGCCGAAACTGGATTCAAGTTTGAGCGGTTGGGAGAAATTTCTCGCCCATGGGGCGCATTACTCGCTGTACTTCTTCCTGTTCGCGTTCCCGATTTCGGGCCTGCTCCTGGGGACCTATGCCGGTAAGCTGTCACACTTCTACTTCTGGGACCTGCCCTTGTTCCTCGAACCGAGCACCGAGGCGGTCCGGCTGCCGGGCTTGCTGCACAAGGTCGTGCTTCCGTACCTCTTTTACCTCGTGTTCCTGGGCCACGTCGCCGGCGCACTGAAGCATCAATTCATCGACAAACACGCCGGTGCATTCCGCCGGATGGTTACGTGAGATCGCGCGCGCGGCTGTTGAGTTTCATTCAAAATGGGGAGGGAAGCGCATGAATAGGGTACTGAAATCAGCCAGGCTGTCTGTCTGGACGGGTTTGCTTGGGATTGGCCTCGTGGCTGGTTGCGCGCAGGTAGCAGTCGATCCCGATGCGCCGCTGCCGCCGGTGGCTGAGCCGCCGGCCGTTGCAATGGCTGAAGCACCGGCCGCAGCGCCGGCCGAGTTCGGAGAAATGGGACCGGAAGCGCGTTTCCGCATGATGGCAGCAGGCCCTCGGAAAACCCATTGCGGTGGACCGTCCAATGCTCCAACCCTGACCGCCAATCTTCGCTACGAAGCGGCAGCGCCGCCGCCCTGTTCATCCAATGTCCATGGCGAAACGGAAACCTTGAACGGCGGGGTCGAGGCAACGCATTGGTTCATCGAAGCTGATGGGGTGACCTGGCATGTCGTCACCGCTGGCGACCCTGAGAATGAGGCGGTGCTGTTCCTGCACGGACTGCCGGAGACCTGGTATGGCTTCAACCGTCAGATGGCGGCACTGTCGGACGAATACTATACGATCTCCATCGACCAGATGGGCTATGGCCAGTCGGACAAGCGGTTGGACCTGGATTTCAGCAATCCTGCCATGGCGGAAAAGCTCGCTGCGCTCATCGACACGATGGGGCTCGATACCCTGAACATTGTCGGCCACGATCGCGGCGCGATCACACTGGACTATATGCTCGCCGTCGACGGCATGTCTGACCGTGTCGTAAAATATGTCCGCATGCAGCAATCGGGCAACCGACCCCACGGGGAGCCGCGTCCGCCCCACAAGGTGTTCGCCAGCCAGGCCGGGGTCGAAGTCTTTGCCCGGGATATCCAGATCCGGATGCTTTATACGACGAAGTCGGGATACTCATCCGTTGATGTCGATCCTGCCGAAATCGACCGCATGGCTTTCGAATTTCTCCACGAAGGCGCGGCCGAAGCGATCAGCGAGAACTTCAAGACGACGAATTTCGACAAGGAACTCGATGACCGCATGAAGGACGGCGGCCTCTTTGAATCGTTCACCATGCCGGTCCTCTTTCTCCAGGGCGTGCTAGACCCCGGCCAACACC
The DNA here is from genome assembly GCA_038522375.1 of Pseudomonadota bacterium. Lineage (GTDB taxonomy): Bacteria > Pseudomonadota > Alphaproteobacteria > Caulobacterales > Hyphomonadaceae > UBA5336. The sequence goes on along the minus strand of JBCBKE010000007.1, from coordinate 42,825 downwards.
GGGAGGAGTACCTCAATTTGAACGAAGACGTGCCGACCGCGTCGGTCATCTTCGTCGAGGATGCCAGTCACTTCCTGCATGTGGAGAAGCCCGAGACAGTCACGGCGATCATCCGTGAGTTCCTGGCTAGTGACGACACCACCAACGTAGGGGCGGCAACAGATGGCTGACCCATCCGATCCGCACGCCAAGGGGCGGGCACTCGCCGAGAGGCTGTTTGGTGGCATCCCGCCGAATTCAGCCATGCCGCCGGAGTTCCAGAAAATGACGCTGGAGCATTTGTTCGGCGGCGTCTGGCAGGATGAGCGGCTCACCCTCCAGCAGCGATCGATGATCACCTGCACGGCGCTTGTTGCCATGAACCGCGAGGCCGAACAGCGGGTCCATTTCACTGGCGCGAAGAACCTCGGCATTCCGCGATCGCAGATCGAGGCGATGATCACGCACGTTGCCCACTATGCTGGCTGGCCCAGTGGGGTTTCTGCGTTCCGAGTACTGAAAGAGGTGTGGCCGGAGGATGGGGCACAATAGTCCGCATGTGGAAGGAAGGGAGATATCAATGGAACCAATCATGAAGGCTGACGATGTCGCCTATCCGATCCTGCAAGTTCCCGATCTCGACGTTCAGGAACGGTTCCTTGTCCATTTCGGTCTGCACCGCGTGGCGCGCACCGAGACAGAACTCCATATGCGCGGTGAAGGTGCGCAGCCCTTCATTCACCTGTCCAGACTGGGTCCAGCAAAGTTTCTCGCAAGCGCTTATGTGGCAACGTGCCATGGAGACCTGGAAGCGCTCAGCAAGACCGAAGATTTCGGCAATGTTGAAGAAATCGCGGGCCCAGGCGGAGGATACAGGGTTCGTGGACAGGACCCGGACGGCATCGGCGTGGAGGTCGTGTTCGGTCGAAAGGACCGCGCCATTGAAACCGATCTCAGGCCCCAGGGCATGAACGTTGGGGGGCTGGAAAGCGAGACTTTCCAGCGCATCAATCAGGCCAAGAGGTTCCGTAAGGGCGCTTATCCACGGATCAAGCGATACGGTCACTATGCCATCAACACGACCGACATTCCGCGGGCGCTGAAGTGGTACAACGCCCATCTCGGCATTATCGCAACAGACATCTTCAAGCCGCCGCCGGCCGATCAAGCGACGCCGATCGGCGGCGTTTTCGCGCGCCTCGATCGCGGGGCTAAACCGGCTGACCATCACACAATCCTGTTGGCGAGCGCCGAGGCGTCTGGCGGCGTTCCCGGGCTCAATCACGTCTCGTTCGAAATGGTGGATATCGATGATGTCTTCATGGGGCATGAGGTTCTGGCCAAGCATGGCTATGAGCCCGAATGGGGCATCGGGCGGCATTATCTGGGCAGCCAGATCTTCGACTATTGGCGCTCGCCCTTCATGCACGTCCACGAGCACCAGACCGATGGCGACGTCTTCGACAACACCGAACCGCCACACATCGTCGACGTCAGCACACTAGGAAACGCAGAAGAACCGGAGCGAGGTCCTTCGCAATGGGGACCGGCATTGCCGCCAGCCACTTTTGGCGACGACAGGGGATTATAATGGCTGAATCAACGACAAACTCAGGGAGCTGTATTTCGGTTGCGGTGTTCTCCACCATCGGTGCGTTGGTGGCCCTTGCGGGCTGCTCGACGGTGGTTTCTGAAACCGTATCGACCCCAAGCCCTCCCGCGCCGGAAATCGTTTCGAACACCCCTGCGCTTGCCCCCTCACCGAGGAGCAATGGCCCGGTTACCGATGCCGTCCTGCAAGATCCGCCTCCAGAGTCCTGGCTGATGTTCCGCGGAAACCATGGCAGTTGGGGCTATAGCGCCCTTGATCAGATCAGTCGCGAAACCGTTGAAGATCTCGCACTTGCCTGGTCGGTCGGGATGGACCCCGGATCGAACCAGACCACACCCATCATGCATGACGGGGTGCTTTACCTTGCGCACCCAAGTGACGTGATCACCGCCCATGATGCGACGACGGGTGATCTCATCTGGCAGTACCGCCACGAAGGAACCGCCGAGATCTGGGGCCCCGGCAGCATTACCCGGAACATCGCCATGTTCGATGGCAAGATCTATCACTCCGCCTCGGATGCCCGGATCATCGCCCTCGATGCAAAGACGGGAGAGACGGTCTGGGACACTAGCGTTGGCGACCCGGCCGATATCACCCATTCATCCGGCCCGATCATCGCGAATGGCCGGGTCTTCACTGGCCGCACCTGCGGATACAGGGCGCCTGCCCGGTGCTTCGTCGCCGCCCATGATGCAGCCACCGGTGAAGAGCTTTGGCGGACAGAAGTCATCCCGAAACCGGGAGAGCCTGGCGACGAGAGCTGGGCGGGGCTTCCCTATGAAGACCGTGTCCATGGTAGCGTCTGGATGGTGGGCTCCTACGATGCCGAACTCGACACCCTCTATTGGGGCACGTCAGGACCAACGCCTTCGCCGGAAGTCATGCGCGGAGGCTTGGCGGCCGACATGCTGTTCACGAATTCGACCCTGGCGATCGATCCGGCTACCGGCGCTATCAAATGGTATGTCCAGCACCTGCCGCGGGACAATTGGGATATCGACCATGTCTATGAGCGCATCCTGGTGGATGCCGCGGTGCGCCCGGATGAGGACGTGAAATGGCGCCAGAGCGCCGAGCTTCCCGAAGGTGACCAGAAGCTGTTGACCGGGATACCGGGAAAGACCGGCATTGTCTGGACGATGGACCGCAGGACGGGCGCGTTCTACTGGGCGAAGGAGACGATTTTCCAGAACGTTGTCGAAGATATCGATACGGGCACGGGTATCGTCACGATCAATGAAGATCTTGTGGCCACCGAAATTGACGGTGAACCGGACTATGTTTGCCCATCCCTAGCAGGTGGTCGCGACTGGCCGGCCGGCGCCTACAGTCCCGAACGCCGGGTCATGTTCATGCCAATGATGACGCTCTGCATGAATGTGTCTGCGGGGGAGACCGACCCTCGTTATAAACTGAATCCGGAACTGGCCCTTGCGCCCAATACTGCCAAGGTCGGTCGACTAGAGGCCATCCACGTCGAAACCGGTGAGACCCTCTGGGTCAATGAAGCTGAACATGGCGTCATGTCCGTCCTCGCCACCGGCGGAGACATTCTCTTTGCGGGCGACTCCCAACGCCGTTTCCGGGCCTATGACCAGGCGACCGGCGAGGTCCTCTGGGAGAAAATTCTCGGTGGCCCTGTAACAGGCTTCCCCATCAGCTATGCCGTTGATGGTGTCCAGTATGTCGCCGTTGCCGTCGGCGGTGGTGGCGGTGCGATTAATGCCTGGACGTTCATGAGCCAGGACAGAAGCACCCGTCAGGGCGGCAACACGCTTTACGTGTTCAAACTGCCAACCGCTGGTCAGAACAATTAGCAGATAGGACAAAGCTTATGGCTCACTTCAACAAGACGTCTCGATCAGGACTGAGTGTTGCGCTCCTTGCTCTGGCGGTTGGGACAAGCACGACGTTGGCCGGTTGCGCTACGGAAGCTGTCGTCGAGGCCCAGCCTGCCCAGTCGTCCCTGTCATCGGCGGAGGGCTATACGGGCAGAATCCGGCTGACGCGGTTCCTCGACGAACCCGACGGCTATTGCCTGGATGTCCCCGGCCCACCCAGCAACGTCATGCTCCAGTTCCCGCTGGTCGCTCATACCTGCCACGCCGATCCGTGGGCCGACCAAGTGTTCCAGTTCAATTTGGCAGGGCAAGGCCTTATCCGATGGACCATGGACGATTACGACCTCTGCTTCACCGCCGATGCGGCCGAGCCGATGTCGGCGCTCAATCTCCGCGACTGCGAGGCGGGTGATCGGCAGGCCTTCACCTATACGACTGCCGGCGAACTCCGGCTGTCATCGACCGATCTCTGCATCCACGTGGAGCGGACAGGTCCTGGCTTCCGCGAGCCGGTCGGTGAAGACCAGGATGCTCGTGGACGCGGTCGCTCGGTAAACCCGCAATTCACGCACTTGATGAGGCGACTTGAAATGCGTGCATGCGGGGAGGGCGATCCTGCCATGTCGCGCTGGACTGCGATCCAATAAGGCTTCGAAAGGACGACATCCATGGGCGACTATTTCAGTTCGGACGCGCAATTCTCCCTGGCCGGCAAGACCGCCATCGTCACCGGCGCCTCCAGCGGCATCGGGCGGGGGCTGGGGCGGGGGCTGGCCGCTGCAGGCGCGTCGGTGGTTGCAGCAGCCCGGCGCCTCGAACGGCTCGAAGACCTTGTCCGCGAGATCGAAGACGCCGGCGGAGACGCTGTTGCCGTCCGCATGGATGTCACGGATCCCGGATCGGTCAGCGCAGCCTTTGAGGAGGCTCAGGACCGCACGGGCTTGATCGATGTCGTCATCAACAATGCAGGGGTCGGAGACGGCAACGCGTTCCTCGACGCAGAACCCGGCACTCTAGATTTTGTCCTCGATGCGAATGTCAAAGGCGTATGGAACGTCGCCCAGGAGGCCGCCCGCCGGCTTGTGGCTGCCGAGCGGCCGGGGAGCATTATCAACATCGCGTCGGTTCTCGGGCTCGGCGGCAAGACGCGAAATGCGGCCTACTGCGCATCCAAGGGAGCGGTCGTTCAGCTGACCCGCGCCATGGCACTGGATCTGGGCAGGCACAGGATCAGAGTCAATGCGATTGCCCCAGGCTGGTTTGTCACCGAGATCAACGAGGCTTTTCTGACATCGGAGGCCGGCGCAGCGTACATGAACCGGACACCTGCAAAACGGGCGGGCGAAATCCCCGAACTGGTCGGACCGGCCATTCTGCTGGCCTCTGACGCCGGTTCATTCGTAAACGGGGTTGTTCTTCCAGTGGATGGGGCTCACTCCGCTTCACTGGTCTGACCGCCAATCCGGAACAGCCCGGCGACCATGTCACCGAATAGCCGCGGCGCAACGCTATCGACCGACGCATGGCCAATGCGACGCGCCTCCCCTCGCTGGAGATTGCTCCGCCGCATTCTGCCAAAGTCTGGGTAGAGAATTGCGCTTTTTTCAGCCAAGAACGTGCGATGAGACACGCGGCGCTGAGTTTCCAGCAGCTTCGACCGATCCTCACCGCCTTGGCCGATGACGGAATTGATGTGGGAGCCGTCCTCGCGAAGCGGGGGTTCGGCTGCGATATGGGCGCCATTCGCGATGACATGGCGTTGTCGATTGTCGACTATTTCCGGATTCAACGTGACATCGCCCTGGCGGCCGATGACCTCACGGCTCACTTCTCCCAGCGGAAGCTGACCTTCAGAACCGGCCATTTCGTTGTCTCACAACTGCAACAGGCCGACACGCTTGTGGGGGCGATGGAGCGCTTGGCTGACCACTTCAACATGATGCATGGCGATGCCTACAACTCCGTACGGCGGAGCGGTCACCGGATCTCCCTGGTGATCAATGACAGCGCGTTTCCCTACACGTTCGAGGGAGACACGCCGCTCATTCACTTCATCGGCGATTGCCTGCTGATCAAGATCCACAGTCTCATGGACAGCCTGTCGAGCGGGCTGGCGGAAACGGCACTGCGCCGGGTCAGACTGCAACGGGGCCGCGATTCCGAAGGTAGCCAGCAAACCGATTTCTGGACGGTTCCGATCGACCATGGCTGGGCTGCGTATGAGTTGGCGTATGACCATGACCTGGCCTGCAGGACGTTTCCCACCCATGGCGCGATCGACCTGAGCACCCCCGGGTTTTACAACCGGGTGATTGAGCATCTCGCTCGCGAACTCCCGAGCGCGCCACCAAGTCTGGCTGAACAAACCAGAATGCTGATCGACGATAGCTACACCCTGCAAGAGGACGTGGCACGTCAACTGGGGATAAGCGTGGCGACCCACCGGAGACGGCTGGAAGAATCGGGCCTGCGATTCCGCGATCTGGTGAAGCAATCAAGGCTGGGCCAGGCCGAAGCGATGCTTCAGCGGGGACAATCGGTCGGCCAAGTCTCCGAAGCACTGGCCTACTCCGATATCCGGGCCTTCAACCGGGCGTTCAAGCAGTGGAAGGGTGTCACGCCGGCAGTATTTCTGAAATCGCTGCGTGGCGCAAAGGACACAGGCGATGCCTAAAGAGGCCATTTGAGCGAAAGTGTTCACCCGGTCTGACCGCGATTGTCATTGTTCACCCTGAGCGCCTCACACACCCTCGCAACCAACAAGAACAACTTCTGTTGGAGGGAAGTCATGATGAGCAAACCCACGAAATCCATACAGTTCTGCCTGCTGTCAGCGGTGGCCCTCACCGCCGGCTACGGCAGCGTCTCCGCCCAGGAGTCCGGTGAGGCCGAGGCCGATGAGGCGCGCCGTTTCGGGCCCGTTGTGGTGACCGCACAGCGCCGCGAGGAAAGCCTGATCGATGTGCCCCTTTCGGTATCAGCCTTCGATGGCGACCTGCTGGCGGACCTCGGGATCGATGACATCACGGAAGTCGGAAAAGTGTCTCCAAACGTGACGCTCGAAGTCTCGCGCGGGACCAACACGACCCTTTCCGCCTTCATTCGCGGCGTTGGCCAACAGGACCCGGTTGCCGGGTTTGAAGCCGGTGTCGGGATCTATGTGGACGATGTTTACCTCAACCGCCCCCAAAGCGCCGTTCTGGACGTGTTTGATGTGGAACGGATCGAGGTGCTCCGGGGTCCCCAGGGGACGCTTTATGGACGCAATACGATCGGCGGTGCGGTCAAGTATGTCACCCGCGGTCTTTCGGACGAGCCCACCATTTCGGGCCGCGTCGCGCTGGGAAGCTTCAATCAGCAGGACCTCGTCCTTACGGCGAGCGTGCCCCTTGCCGAAACCTTCCGGGTAGGCGGCTCGTTCGCCATTCTGACACGGGATGGGTTCGGGGATAACCTCGTCCAGCCCGGTGTCGATAACTATGACAAGGACATCACCGCAGGTCGCGTGTCGGCGGAATGGGACGTGACCAGCGATTTCCAGCTCCGGCTCGCTGGCGACTATACGGAGGACACATCGGCACCGCGCCAGGGCCACAGGTTGATCCCCGGCCAGTTCAGCGGCGCACCGGTCCTCAACGACGTCTTCGATACCCGCGCCGGCCTCAATGTCGTCGATCAGGACGCAGAAGCCTATGGTGTGTCATTGACCGGCGAGTGGCGCCTGAATGACACGATCACGCTGAAGAATATTCTTGCGTATCGCGAGGATGAGTCGACGACCCCGATCGATTTCGACTCCCTGCCATCCGCAGACCTGGACGTGCCTGCCATCTACGAGAACGACCAATTCTCGGAAGAATTTCAGGTTCTTTATTCAGGCGACCGGCTCAACGGCCTGGTCGGCATCTACTACCTGGACGCCAACGCATCGACTGTGTTCGACGTGGTCCTGGCAAATACTGGCGACCTGATTGGTTTGCCGGGCCTCAACGCCCAGACATTCGGAGAAGTCGGCACCGAAACCTGGTCCATCTTCGGTGACTTCACCTATGAAATCACTGACAGGTTCTCGGTTGCCTTGGGCGGCCGCTACACGGAAGACCAGCGCACATCGCGGGTGCTTCGCCAGACCTTCATTGGTGGTTTCTCGGACTTCTTCGGCGGAAACCCGACGCTCATTGCCACGACGTCCGACTTCAACGGCACAGCTGATTTCGACGATTTCAGCCCCCGGGCTTCGCTGGCCTATGCCCTGACCGACAGCAGCAACGCCTACTTCACCTACTCCCAGGGCTTCAAGGGCGGATCCTTCGATCCGCGGGGGCAAACCACGGCTGCGCCCGATTTTGATGGCGATGGCACAGTCAGCGAAGACGAGATCTTCGACTTCATGCAGTTCGACCCTGAGCAGGTCGACAGTTTCGAGGTCGGCTACAAGGCAAGCCAGCTCGACGGACGGCTTAACTACGCGCTTGCTGCTTTCTACTCCGATTATCAGGACGTGCAGGTACCGGGATCCGTTGGGGTCGATACCGATGGCGACGGCACAAACGATACGTTTACGGGTGTAACAACCAATGCCGGTGCGGCAACGATCTGGGGCGTTGAATTCGAGGGCCAGGCCGTCGTTGCCGAAGAGATCTTCAATTCCAGCGACCTCTTCAACCTCAACTGGTCTGTCGGCTATCTCGACGCCGAATATGATGAGTTCATCGATGCCTTCGGCAATGATGTTGCAGACGAGCGGGTGATCCAGAACACGCCCGATTGGACGGCGTCGGCCCAGTTCGCCTACGACACCCCCCTCACCGTCGTGAACAATCAGGGCCGCTTGCTGGCCAGTACACTGATCTCCTATCGCGGCGAGTCCAGCCAGTTCGAAGCGCCCAACCCCTTCCTCGACCAGGACGCGTTCACGCTGATTGACCTCACACTGCGCTGGGAAGCGGAAAGCACCAACTGGGGCGTGTTCGTCAACGGCAAGAACCTGACTGACGAAGAGTACATCGTCGCGGGCTACAACTTCGTGGCCGTGAACGCTGATGGCACGTTCACTCCGACCCTCGGGCTCGAGGGGACCCTCACCGCCTTCTATGGCGATCCCCGCACTGTCACCGTGGGTGTGGACTTCCGGTACTGATCTGTCCTTCCTCCCGGCAGGTCAGCTCCTGGGCGGCGCGATCCATGTCGCGTCGCCCCCTCCGCCCCCCGAACGCAGCAGGCCGGTGATGACTGATATCCACTACCACTCGGCCGATGGCCTCACCCTGTACGCCAAGGCGTATGGCCCGAGCGATGCCCCGCTTACGGTCCTGTGCATGCACGGGCTGACGCGTAACCATCGAGACTTCGAGCCGATGATCCATGCCCTTGGCGGGAACAGGCGATACATCGCCGTCGATGTCCGCGGGCGGGGACAGTCGCAGCGCGCAACCGATCGGACCTCCTACGCGCCGCTGGTCTACGCACAGGACATGGGCAGCCTGCTGGACACACTGGGTGTGCGGCAGGTGGCGCTTATCGGGACGTCCATGGGCGGGCTGATGTCCTTGGTCATGGCCAAGCTGATGCCCAGGCGTTTGCTCGGCATCGTTCTGAATGATGTCGGCCCCGTCATCGACCCGGTCGGACTGGACCGGATCGCAGGGTATGCTGGCGATACGACCCCCTTTCCAACTTGGGAAAGCGCAGCAGCGGCAATTGCAAGGACCCAAGGCGACGTCTTTCCCGATTTCGGCGAAAAAGACTGGATGGCATTTGCCCGGCGAACGTGTTCGGAAACGTCCGACGGGCGGGTAGCCTTCGATTACGATCCGGCGATCACCCGGACCGTCAGTGATGTCCGGCCAACCTGGAGAACGCGATTTGCCATGTGGCGGCTCTTTGGTGCCACAAGGAAGATACCAATGCTCATCCTTCGCGGTGAGACCTCCGATCTTCTCGCGCCGACGACGGCCGCCCGCATGGTGCGCCGACACCCCGACGCCGAATGGGTGACGGTCCCCCGTGTCGGCCACGCCCCGATCCTCGACGAGCCGGTGGCCGTTGAGGCCATCAACCGTTTTCTCACCCGCCTGGACCCGACCGAATGAACAAACCCATCGCAACTCCTGCTGCAGCGGGACCGAATATCCCCGGTCGCGCCTGGGTCCTGGCCGTCCTCACCCTTGTTTACACCTTCAACCATGTCGACCGTCAGATCCTGGTCATCCTTCTGGAGCCAATCAAGGCTGAATTGGGCCTTCGGGACAGCCAACTGGGCATGCTGACCGGGATCGCTTTCGCGGCATTCTACGCCACCCTTGGTATTCCGGTTGCCATGTGGGCTGACCGGGGAAATCGGCGCAATATCATCGTGCTGGCCCTGGCACTTTGGTCCGGCATGACCGCGCTGTCAGGATTTGCACAGAACTACTGGCACCTGTTGCTTGCGCGCATGGGCGTCGGCGTTGGCGAAGCGGGCGGTACGCCCCCCGCGACGTCGATGATCGCCGACCTCTACCGGCCCGAAGAACGCGCCACCGCGCTCGGCATTTACACCACGGGGATCGGGCTGGGCATCATGGCGGGCTTTGCTCTGGGCGGTCTGGTTTACGAACTCTACGGGTGGCGGGTCGCCTTCTTTGCCGCTGGCATACCGGGACTCTTGCTGGCGCTTGTGGTTCGCTTTGGGATCAAGGAACCGGCGCGCGGGCTCGCCGATGCCCGCAGCGATGACGGCCCCGCGCCTTCGATCGGCGAAACGCTTCGCTTCATCCTCGGCCAATCATCCTACCTCTGGTTACTCTCGGGATGTCTGCTGATCTGCGTCTCGTCGAACGCCTTTCTTGTTTTCACCTCCAGCCACTTGCAGCGGTCCTATGAACTCTCACCGGGGGACGTGGCCCTGCCGCTGGGGGTCCTGATCGGTGGTGTGGGCAGTGCTGGGGCCATCGTGATGGGCATGGTGTGTGACCGGCTGTCGAGGCGCGACCTCCGCTGGCGTCCATGGATCATCGCGGTCTGTGCCGCTGCCGCGTTGCCATTTGCATGGATGTTCCTGCGCGCCGGCACCGTTTGGGAAGCCTATGCGTGGAACCTGGTGCCAAGTTTCATTGGTCTGATCTACGCCTCGATCGCCTACACCGCGTCCCAGGAACTTGTACAACTGCGCATGCGCAGCTTCGCCTCTGCCTTTATGCTGTTCTGCCTGACACTGATTGGAATTGGGTGCGGCCCCTGGATCGCCGGAATGCTCAGCGATTATTTTGCGGCCCAAGGCGCACAGCAGCCCCTGGCCCGCGCCTTGGAGGTGGTACTGATCTGCAATGCGGCTAGTATCGTTTGCCTGCTCCTTGCGGGCCGGAGATACCGCGAAGACGTCGCTCGTGCGGCCAGCTGAGCGTTGCTGAAATCTCCGTCTACATTAGCGGCGGGTCCCCCACGAAGCCTTCGCCGAACGGCCTGGCTCGTCTTGGAGAAACAAGGGCTCAAGCGGTTTTCGGACCCGTCTGCACCCCATACGCGCTTCGAAGATGCGACGGCTTGCTTGAAATAGACCGACCTGCTTGACGTTGACTGCGGGAAATTTCGAGTGGGTTGACCGCACTGGCCCTTCGGAGGATGTTGACATGTCTGCTTCCGAAAAGTGCTTCGATAACAGCCGTGGGAGCAGTGGCTGGGAGGACAGCATGGCGGATACTGAAACGCTTGAGATACGGCGGCGCGCGGTTGCTCTTGAACCCTATCTGGCAGGCCGGTCATTCCCGGACTGGAAAACGGAATTCGATACTTGTGGGTTTGTCATCTTTCCGCACGTTCTGTCGCAAGACACCGTTGAACAGATCAAGCATGCCCTTGCGCCTCACTTCAGCAACGATGTACGCGGGCGAAATGATTTCGAGGGCCTGAAATCGAACCGCGTCTACGCAATGCTGGCGAAGTCACCGGTATTTGCGCAACTGGTGACCCATTCCTTGGCGCTGGCGTTTGCCGAAGCCGAACTTGGCCGCTCCTGCCTGCTATCGGCCTGCCTGGCCATCAAGCTGCATCCCGGGGAAACAGCCCAACCATGGCACTATGATGACAGCCATTGCGGGCTGCCCTGGCCCCGGCGGGCCTATGGCGTCTCCACGTTCTGGGCCATCGACGACACGACCGATGAGAATGGCGCGACCGAAGTCATGGCGGGGAGCCACCTTTGGGAAAACGGGCAGCGCCTCACCGGAATATCCTCGGCTGACAGCTTTTCTGATACCCGCGTGCGAGACGTCGAGGACGACCCCGGATATCAAGCTGACGCCGTCAGACTCACCATGCCGGCAGGGTCCCTCGCGATCGCGAAAGGTACGCTCTGGCACCGCGGTGGAGCAAACCGGTCCGATGCGCCGCGAACTATCATTACCCCACAGTACTGCTCGGGATTCATGCGTCCTCTGGAGAACATGACGCTTGCTGTTCCGCCGCACGTCGCGCGGAGGCTTCCGGCGCGGGCGCAGGAACTTGTCGGCTACAATATCCATCCACCCTTCATGGGTTATGTCGATGGTATGCATCCGTCGCGTGTTTTGAATGGAGAGGTGTAAGAATGGCCGATACGGAGACGAAGCGCCCACGCCCAACGAGTATCATGGAAATTTCCGCCCTTCATCCAGACGGGCGAGCGAACCCCCACCCCGGCTTAAAGGCGCTCCGCGAGGCGTGCCCGGTCATGCACGACGAAGCCATCAAGACCTGGCTGTTGAGCGCGTTCGGCGATGTCCGCGAAACGGTAAATGATCGAACATTCAACCGCCATCCACGCCACGCCGAAGAAGGCGCCATGGCAAGGCACCTGGTGGACCCCGATGACCCGGACGGACGGCGATCAAGCATCCTGTTCCAGGACGACCCAGACCACTCGCGCAACCGGTTACCCCTGGCCAAGGCCTTTTATGCCCGCATCCAGGCGATGAAACCTGAGATCGAGGCCATGATCGATGGCGTTATCGACCGAGCGCCGGCGTCGGGCCAGTTCGATCTGATGGAACATATTGCCGTCCCGATCCCCATCCTCGTGATTGCGCACATTCTTGGCGTGGACGAAGAGCGGTTGCCGGAATTCCGCGAATGGTCCGAGGGCGTAATTCTCAGCCTGAACCCCATGCGAACAGCGGAAGAGACCGCACGGCTGGAACATGGCGCGGCCCAACTCGACGCCTATTTCACCGCCCTAATGGACGATCGGCGGCGCAATCCCAGGGAAGACCTGATCTCCGACATGGTGTTGTTGCAAGCCGAAACTGGGGCGTTCGAGGATGATGAGCTTCGCATCAACCTTCAGGCGCTCCTTGTTGGGGGAAACCTGACAACAACCGACCTGATCGGAAACGGTGTATGGTTGCTACTCACTCACCCCGAGCAATTGGCAGCCCTGCGCGCTGACCCGGGACTGGCAAGCGCCGCGGTGGAAGAAGTGCTACGGTATGAGGCGCCGGTCCAAGCAACCTCCCGGATCGTGTCTGAAGCCCGCGAAGTGGCCGGGTGCCCGATGGGTAAGGGTGCGTCGGTGATGATGTCGCTGGCCGCTGCCAACCGTGACCCGGAACGGTTTGAGGCGCCGGATGTGTTCGACATCACGGTGCAGCGCCCCTCGCACGTCTCGTTTGGCGGCGGCTCACACATCTGTATTGGCGCGCCCCTGGCACGGATCGAGGCCAGACGCGTCTACGAAAAGCTGTTTGCCCGCTATCCCGTCATGACCTTGCCAGACCAGCCTTTAACCTGGCGAACCTTGCCCTTCTTCCGGGGCCTGGAAACGCTTCTGGTCGCGGTGGGATAGGCGCTTGTCCGGCCGCTGTCGCCTTTGTGACGGCAGGTTCGGGTCTTTCCCTGACCTTCGGTTGGCGAACCATCCGGTCCCGGATGTGCCCAATGCGCTTTCGGCGGTGTTCGATGCGACCTTGATTGGACCGTAATTCGGCGCCCGAGCTGAAGGGGCGCTGGAATCTCACATTCGAGATACAGGCTGATCACGTTTTTTCTACAATAGATTCAATGACCTCATAACTCCATCAGGTATATTTCTGGCAACCATCATGGGTTCCACAGGTCTCCTTGGCCGGTCTGGGCAAGTTGGAGGGGCAGCAGGTGCTGTAACCATCAACCAAGGAACGCCAATCATGAAAAACCTCATCAAAACAGTCTTCGCCGGTGCCGCATTGATCGCAGCCGCAGGCACCGCCTCTGCGACCGAAAGCTTCGAAGCAACTTTCGCTTACAACCCAAACGCAACGTTTGAAGAGACCTACAAGGACTTCGAGCGGACGGCACGATCAGCTTGCAGGATAGACCTCCGGCGCGCTGGCGGCCTGGTTGCAAAGCGCAAGGTCGAAAAGGCGTGCCGTGCCGATCTCATGAACAAGGTCATCGACGCCACCGAGAGCGCCGCGCTGAGCGCTTACCATGCCCAACAAACCGGCACGTCCCAGCGTGGCCAGACACGCCGCATCCTCGCTGGCCGCTGGTAGCGACCAGGTTTTGGGGGACGGCCTCACAACACACAACCCGCCCCCCTCTTCAGGGCGCTCTTCGGAGCGCCCTTTCTTTTTACAGGCGTTTGGAAGGCGCTATTCCCGACTATCCCGGATTTCTATCGCCGATAGCGGAAAATCGGTGAAAACGCCGTCAACACCGGCCGCGAACGCAGCGTTTAATTCCTCTGAGATGGTGTCGAAGCCATCCGGTAGCGCATCATCCCTATAGGTGTAGGGATGGACGAGCAGGCCCTCTGCATGGGCGCGGCTGATATAGGCGCCGGCCCCGCCCGCATGGTTTGCCATGAGTTGTTTCCAGGGTCCGATCCCGTCCGCGTACTCGGAAATCTCCTTCAGTGTCGGCTCCACAGGTGCATTGACCGGCAAGAGCTGGATCACCGGCCAGTCTGAAGACGCTGCGATTGTCTGGAGCACACCGGGCTCGAACGACTGGATAAAGACGGGCGCATTCAAGCTTCTCAGGTCCGCCGCTTCGAGCGCGCTGAGCAGCGCGGTCCGCATGTCCTGGCCAATCGAAGCGAAGTAGGCGGCCTCTTTCAATTCCGGATAAACGCCCAACCGTTGACCAGTCTGGTTGGTAATCGCGACGAGGCCAAGAATTTCGGTGAAAGTGGGTATGGCGAATTGGCCGTCATAGCTTTGGGGCCGACCGGGCCGCGTCTGAATTGCGCGCAGCGACTTGAGTTCAGACAGGCTGAAGTCTTCGACGAACCAGTCTTCGTGCGGCTCCCCGTTCACTTGTTTCACGGTTTTCCGATCGGCAAACTCAGGCCGTTCGGCAATGTCGGTGGACACTGACAGTGTCCGCTCGTGCCTGGCCACGAGCACACCATCCCGGGTCATGACGAGGTCGGGTTCGATGAAGTCCGCTCCCTGGTCGATGGCAACCTCATAGGCACGTAGCGTATGTTCGGGGTACAGCCCCGATGCCCCACGATGGGCGATGATGATTGGCGGCGCCCCGGTCAAGGTGTCCCGCGAAAGGCTGATCCGCTCGCCAGCTGCTACGGGTGTGTCGGGCGCGCAGGCCACGGCGAGAGCTGCGACAAGCGACACCGCGGCCGCAAGCCGCCCTCCGATGCTCGGTTTCAATTGCATTGTCTCATCCCGCCCAAACGCCGCACACAGCGCACCACAAGAACGCTTTCCCAGACCGCCATACCTGCTTATATCGCCAGACGATGACACCAACCCAAAACATCCGAAATTTCTCCATAATCGCGCACATCGACCACGGAAAGTCGACGCTTGCCGACCGTTTGATTCAGACTTGCGGTGGCCTGACCGATCGCGAGATGAGCGATCAGGTACTTGATAATATGGAAATTGAGCAGGAACGTGGCATCACGATCAAGGCTCAAACCGTTCGGCTCGAATACACCGCCAAGGATGGTGACACCTATGTGCTCAATCTCATGGACACGCCGGGCCATGTGGATTTCGCCTATGAGGTGAGCCGGTGCCTCGCGGCCTGCGAAGGGTCGCTGTTGGTGGTTGACGCGTCACAGGGCGTTGAGGCCCAGACACTGGCCAATGTCTACCAGGCCATCGACCAGGATCATGAGATCGTTCCAGTCCTGAACAAGGTGGACCTTCCGGCTGCGGATGTGGACCGGGTCAAGGAGCAGATCGAGGACATCATTGGTCTGGATGCCAGCGATGCGATTGAGGCTTCGGCCAAGACGGGCCTGGGTATCGAGGACACGCTGGAAGCGATTGTTCAAAGGCTCCCTGCACCGGAAGCCGGCGATCCAGCTGCACCGCTCAAGGCTTCGCTGGTGGATGCCTATTACGACCCCTATTTGGGGGTGGTGGTTATCGTTCGGGTTTACGAGGGCACACTCAAGCGGAAGTCCAAGGTCAAGATGATGCGGACGGGCGCAGCCTACGAGGTCGACCGGGTTGGCACTTTCAAGCCGAAGATCACCGACAGCGAGGCGCTCGGCCCCGGCGAGGTCGGTTTCCTGGTGGCCTCGATCAAGGAAGTGGCTGACTGCGCGGTCGGCGATACGATCACCGAGGAAAAACGCCCGACTGCCGAAGCCCTACCCGGGTACAAGGACGTGGTACCGGTGGTGTTTTGTGGGCTGTTCCCCGTGGACGCCGCAGATTTTGACGACCTGCGCGCGGCGATGGGGAAGCTTCGGCTGAACGATGCAAGTTTCACTTGGGAAATGGAAACCTCGGCGGCCTTGGGCATGGGGTTCCGTTGCGGTTTCCTCGGATTACTGCACCTTGAAATCATTCAAGAGCGCCTCTCCCGCGAGTTCGACCTTGAGCTGATCGCCACGGCACCATCAGTGGTCTATGAGCTCACCATGACCGACGGGTCCGAGTTGGAACTTCACAACCCTGCCGACATGCCCGATGTCGTCAAGATCTCGGAAGTGCGCGAGCCCTGGATCGAAGCCGTGATCTACAGTCCGGACGAGTACCTTGGTGCCATCCTCAAGCTCTGCCAGGACCGCCGGGGCATTCAGAAGGAGCTGTCCTATGTCGGCGGAAGGGCGATGGTGAAATACGAACTTCCCCTGAACGAGGTGGTGTTCGATTTCTACGACCGGCTGAAATCCATTTCGCGCGGGTATGCGAGTTTCGACTACGAAATCGTCGGCCACCGGGCGGAAAACCTCGTCAAGATGCAGATCCTCGTGAATGACGAACCGGTTGATGCGCTGGCCATGCTCGTACACCGGGACCGGGCCGAAGGCCGGGGCCGCCAGATGTGTGAACGGCTTAAGGACCTGATCCCTCGCCAGATGTTCAAGATCCCGATCCAGGCCGCCATTGGCGGCAAGGTCATTGCGCGGGAAACCCTGTCAGCCATGCGGAAGGATGTGACCGCCAAATGCTATGGCGGGGATGCAACCCGGAAGCGCAAGCTATTGGACAAGCAGAAGGCCGGTAAGAAAAAGATGCGCCAGTTTGGCAAGGTCGAGATCCCCCAGGAAGCCTTCGTCGCCGCCTTGCGGATGGATGGGGACTAGGGCCGGCGGCCCGGCCGGCTTGTGAGCGCGCCCGTGGAGCTACAGGAGCCCGGGATCGAGATCATCGCGACCGTCCGTGCCTCTGACCTGGCCAGAAGCTGGCGCCAGGACTTCGGGATTGATGCATCGAGGCTGTTCGACGGCGTGGAGCGCCTTGCAATCGCACGCGAGGTTGGCTCGGGACTCATCCGCTTCATACCGGCCATCTTGGGCGACCCGGAATTTTACGCGGCCCTCCGCGCGTTCAAATGGTATCATCCCACCGAAAAGGCAGAATTCCGAACCGCCGCGGGATGGGTCAACGCAGGCCAGCGCGTGATCGATGTTGGCGCAGGAAATGGCGTGTTCGCTGCGCACACCCAAAAGGCAAGCTATCTCGGTCTTGAGACTGATGCAGCGGCCGCCCATGCCTGCCGCGCGAGGGGGCTGAATGTCAGGCCGATGACGGCGGCGGCGCACCGGGAGGACGCCAACTTCCGACCGGCAGATCTGGTGACGGCCTTCCAGGTGCTGGAACACGTCGCCGACCCCGCCAGCTTTCTCGATGACCTTTGGGCCTTGGCGCGCCCGGGCGGACATGTGGCCATCGGCGTACCTGATGCTGAAAGCTACCTCGCTCACCTTCCGGATTTTGTGCTGAATGCGCCACCGCACCACGTGACCTGGTGGAGCGAAAGGGCGTTGCGAGTTTACCTGACCGCCGCAGGTTTCCGCGTGGTGGACATGGTCAGGTTCCCGGTCGAGCCATGGGAACGGCAATTACGGTGGATGGCGCGCGTGGCCCACTGGCTGGGCTATCGCGGCAGGCCCGCTTTCGGCAGGCGGTTGCGCCCCTTGAAGGTATCCTGTTTTCTGGCCTCCGCCGCGCTCCAGCGATTTCCAGGCAAAAAAGGGGCATCGGGATCAACCCTGTTGGCGATCGCAAGAAAGCCCGCCCGAGTATGACAGAAAAGACCGAGACGCTGCCGCGAGCCCTTTGAATTGCCATGTTCGAAGTGTGATAGGATGGTAAGGCTGGGGAACCATGAGGGAGGAGGGACCCTGATATGACCAGATTTCGGACGTCGCTGACTTACGCCGCTGCTCCGTTTGCCGCGCTTATGCTCTCGGCCTGCGCAACAACGGCGAGTGCGCCTGATACGACAACGGCGGAGCCAACGGTTCCGTCCACCGATGAACCCGCAGGGCCCAGCAGAGGCCCGGCATCCGAGCCTGACGTTGCAGAGAGCACGTTGGAAGATGTGGAGTATGTGACAGAGGTGGACCGGATCCCGCAACTTGATGGCTCCACCCTTGTCGTGACCACGATCCGCGGCAGCGACGGGTCCGTCTTCGTTTCAGAAGAGATTGTCTCGGCAGCAACACCAAGCCCAGGATCGCCGAGCCGGGGTATCGGTGGCGGCGCAGCGGATGAAGAGGCCAGGGACTTCGCCGATATCGATGATTTTGGCGATGTTGCGCTCGGCGAGGAAAACGCAATCATGGTTCCGGTCGAGGAAACCTGCGACGCAGCTTCGCTCGCCTTCGATTTCGACTGGCCGCCACCGGAACCGTCGGCCCGTGTGGTGATCCCGCGCTTTCTGGTTCAGGGCCAGGTTCCAACCGAAGCGTTGACGGTGGCCCGCGTTCAGACCCGGGTTGAAGGTGCCTTGCGCCGAGCTGGGTATATTGAGCCATCGTACTATACGATTGGCTGCGATGGGTTTGCGATCGTCACGCGGATGGAACAGATTGACCGGAACGGACAGCCCGTCGACGGCGGCATGCGGTTCACACCCCCCCGGGACGATGAGCCGTTTAACCTGGCAAGCTACATCACGCGACTATTCTACGCCCCGCCTGGCTTTTATCGGCAGATCATCCTGGCCGCCACCGACGAGCCCTATGACCCCGAAAATCTCGCCCCTGCGCCTGACGAAGACGACATGGAGCGCACGTTTGAGCGCGGAAGCCGGACAGCCCTGGACATTGATGATGCGGAAATGTGGGGCGACAGCCACGTGCTGCACGCCCTGATTTATGAATTTAGGACCGAAGGCACGCGCACCGCCAAACAATCGTTGCCGTCTGACGTCACTGGAGCCGATCACGTCAGGCGAGCCGGCATTTACAGAAACCTCGACTAGCGATGCGGGTCTTTCTCAGCTACCGGCGGGCGGACGCAGAAGCGGAAGCCCGCTCCATTGAGCAACGCCTGCTGATGATGCCGGACATCAAGAAGGTGTTTCTGGACCACGAGACCATTCCGACAGGGGAGAACTTTGTCCTTTCGATCCAGAAGGCGATCAAGCAAGCCGGTGTGGTCCTTGTGCTCATTGGCCAGGATTGGCGCGGGGTGAACAGCGACACCGGCGCCGTGCGGCTCATGGACCCCAAGGACTTTGTCCGGCTCGAAATCGCCGAAGCGATCAAGGCCGGCCGGCAGGTGATCCCCGTTCTGCTCAACGACACGCCGATGCCGCGGCCGGACGAGCTACCGGCGGAGTTGCGCCCTCTGACCCTGATCAATGCTGCAAGGGTGCGGATGGAGGAATTCGAAGAGGATATCGACAAACTCCTCGACGGCATCTTCGGGACACGGCCGCGCATTTCTCGCTGGCAGATCCCCCGCATGACCGCGTTCCGGGCCCTGCGCCTCATGGTTTACGGACTGGCCTTAGCCATTGTCTTTCTTGTGCTTTTGGGTGTCATTAACCAACAGGTGACAGGTGGCGGAACGTTGCACCTGCTTTTGCGCGACTGGCTCGGTAGCGAGACTGACCCCGATATCGGCTTCCTCTGGCTTCTGGTACATCTCGTGCTGGATGTCGCCATCATCGGCGCCATGGCGCCGTTTTTCTACAGGCTGTTGAAACAACGCCGGTCCCGACGCGGTACCTGATGTCATTGGCGATCCCCCTGACCCCGTCCGGGCGTCAGGGGGAAGTCAGTCCATCGCGTTCGTTGCGTTCGTTATCGAGATAGGCACGGAGGGCCTGCAGGACCGGGAGGATGTCTTGGAGGCGATCGACCCCGAAATCAGTCGCGACCGCCTGAAGGCGCGGGGTCAATCGCGCCAGCGCGTCCGCGCGGACTTCGCGCCCGGCATCGGTGAGATAAACGAACTTCTCCCGCCGGTCTTTCTCCCCCGGCTCGACGCGGACGAAGCCCTTTGCGGACAGCTTGGTGACAATCGCCGTCATGGAGGGGCGGGTCATTTGAAACGCCGCGGCCAGCCAGGAGGGGGTCTTGCCATCGCCGAGCCTGACAAAGTGGTTCAGGACGCCGAATTCCGATGGGTTCAGGTCCGGCGCGATGTGGCGCGAGAGTTCCGTCTGGGCGAGACTATCGATGATGCCGATCTCATTGAGCACCTGGAAAACGAGATCGGTCGCAACGGGTTTGGGAACACTCATGCAATTGCTGGTACCAGCTTCGCCTCAAGCGGCCAACGGGGCGTTGGCGCTGAGGGCACAGTGGCATGGCCGATCCGCGCAAACATCTGCACCACCCCCGGTGCGCTGACACCAAGCTTTTCGTGGATCGCCTTATAGTGAGGCGCCATTTCCGGGAACTCCTGGAGGATCTGGCTGAGGGGGTGAACCGAGAGCCCCGCCTCGCCGGCCATCAGGTTGAGCCGAACCCAGGCTCGTCCCGCTTCAATCTGCGCGGCACGACTGGAGTCGTGGGAGGTCAACCAGATGAACGACGGTGTGGCCTGGATCAGGTTCATATACATAGAGAGTCCCGAATCGTAGGCCGTGGAACCGGGGGTATCGAGGGTTTCGGGGGTGACAATCCCTGCGAGGTTCATCAGTCCCATGGGGATACCGGGCAGTTCGATACCGTCGGGGTTTTCATGGACCGCCCTGTTTCCTATTCGCATGACCGCGATGCTTTCCCTGCGTGTGCGATCGGTTCCGTACTCGACAAGCCAACCTGCTTTGGCGGTCTCGATGAAGTCTGCGACCCGGTTCGGGTCCGATGTCCCACCGGCCTTGATCATTCCCTGGAAAGGTGCGGAGAGGCGATCGAGGTCTGACTGGGAAACGGGCTGGGCGGTGTCGTACGCCTGCTTGTTCGACCGGCGCTCAGTTATTTGGCTGAAGAGTGGGTCTGCGCTGGCAGCACGAGGGACAAGTCTTACGGTGGCAATGCGGCGATCATCCAGCCGCCCCTTAGGATAACCATCGGGGAAACCGGCAACCTCGGCTGCATAACCAGCCTCCGCCGCTGCGATCGAGAGCAATTCCAGCATACAACCAAAGCTGACGACGATCTGACGGTCGTTGGGATCGGTCTGGGGTAGTCGGCGATCGAGGTCACAAAAGACGTCGATGGTGTCTTCGCCGCGCAGTTCGAAGAGCCAGGGTTGCCGGTTGTGCGAGTTCGGCGCGAGGATCGCGTAAGACAATGCAGTGAGCCTGGGATCGTCGAAGCCCTCTCCTGCGTCTGACCAGGGTGCGACGGCTCTGGATAGTCCAGGGCCATGGGCATAGCCGGCCATGCCGGCCCCCAGGACAACCGCAGCGCCACCACCCGCAAGAAGAACCATCCGTCTCGAAACCATCGATCCACTCCCATTCATTAGTTTGCCAACTTATGATTAAATAGCGAACTAATCGTCACCCGTCAAGCGCGTTTGCGAACACCCGCCGGAAACGTTTCATCCACCGGTTCACACCAAACTATAGATTCGGGCGCGATGACCCCCACCGGGTCTTGACCAAACGGTGGGCAGGCTCCCAATACCACTAGACTGTTTTGCAGCATTGGGCGTGCTTATCGAACAAACGCCCGACAGGAGGACTTCTCATGGCAGATCAAGATCCAGTCGTTATTGTCGGCATGGCCCGCACCCCCATGGGCGGCCTGCTTGGCGATCTCGCTTCATTCTCCGCCAACGAACTTGGAGCGGCTGCTGTAAAGGGCGCCCTGGAAGACGCAGGCGTTTCCGGTGACGATCTCGACGAAATCATCATGGGCAATTGCTTGCCGGCCGGACAGGGCCAGGCCCCCGCACGCCAGGCCGGCATCAAGGCGGGTATTACCAACGCGCTGGAGTCGACCACGATCAACAAGATGTGCGGCTCTGGCATGCAGGCGGCCGTCATGGGTCGGAACGCGATCCTCTCTGGCGAAGCCAGCGTGGTTGTGGCCGGCGGAATGGAATCCATGACCAACGCTCCGCACATGATCGACATCCGAAAGGGCCATAAGTACGGCGACATGACCTCCAAGGACCACATGGCCCTTGATGGGTTGACCGATGCTTATGCTGGCGTCCCCATGGGGCAGTTCGCAGACAAGATCGCGGGCGAATACCAGTTCACCCGCGAGCAGCAGGACGCCTACGCGCTGGAAACCCTTTCGCGGGCCCAAAAGGCCACCGAAGAGGGCCGTTTCAAGCGCGAAATCACCCCCGTCACCGTCAAATCGCGGAAGGGCGACACGGTTGTTGACACGGACGAGTTGCCCCGCACCGCCCGGCCCGACAAGATCCCGACGCTCCGCCCTGCGTTCAGCAAGGACGGCACGGTGACGGCCGCGAATGCGTCAGCCATTTCCGACGGCGCCGCAGCGCTGATCATGATGAAGCAGTCGGAAGCGGAAAAGCGCGGCTTGAAGCCAATCGCGAAAATCGTTTCCCAGTCCAGCCATGCCCACGAGCCGGAGTACTTTACCACCGCGCCCGTGCCAGCAATGAAGAAGGCGCTTGAAAAGGCCGGCTGGTCGAGCTCCGAGGTCGATCTCTGGGAAGTGAACGAAGCCTTCGCCGTCGTCCCCATGATCGCCATGAAAGAGCTGGGGATTTCCCATGACATGCTGAACGTCAATGGCGGCGCCTGCGCCATGGGGCACCCCATCGGGGCGTCCGGAGCCCGGGTGCTGATCACGCTCCTGGCTGCCATGGAAGCGCGGGACGCAAAGAAGGGTGTCGCCAGCCTCTGCATCGGCGGCGGCGAAGGCATCGCCATGTGCGTCGAACGCGCCTGAGAGAAGCTCCACGCACATCAAGGTCAGGATCGCCCCGGTTTCCTATGGAGCCGGGGTTTTCCTTCTGGAACAACCGCTTGTTAATGCAGCGCGAGCCAGGACCAATGCAACGCCCGCACCCTCACCCGGCTCAAGCGGTGATTTGTTGTTTCCGCGATCTGGCGTAGGGTCGTCTTGCAAGCGTGATGGAGGACGCAATGGTCAGTTTCGGTGATGCGGTTTCGCTCTTTTTCAAACGTTATACCGACTTCGAAGGCCGCTCACGGCGATCTGAATACTGGTGGGTACAGCTTTTCCTGATCCTCTCACTTGGCATACCGGCCGGTATCGCTTTCGCCGTCGGATCATCGGACGGCGGCGGATTGAACCCGCTGGGTATAGGGTTACTCGGTATCGTTGGGCTGGCGGCGCTCGGCATTGTTGTCCCTTCGATCGCACTGTTCGTCAGGCGATTGCACGACATCAACCAGACGGGCTGGATCTACCTGGCGGTCCTGATTGTTGGTCTTATCCCCGTCATCGGCATCCTGGGTTCGATCGCGCAGATCGTGATCGGGTGTATTCCCGGCACCGAGGGCCCAAACAAGTACGGTCCTGACCCCAAGGCCCCCGGCATGGGCATGGCCGATACGTTCAGCTGACGCTGGCGCGGTCGACCCCGGGATACTTTTCGGGGTCCCAGTCCCCTACCCCGCCGCCTTCATCGCGCGCTTTCGCTCGTGGGGGTCGAGGTGAACCTTGCGCAGGCGAATGGTCTCGGGCGTGACCTCGACCAGTTCGGTGTCGTCAATATAGGCCAGCGCCTTCTCCAAGGTCATCTGGATCGGCGGGGTCAGGCGCACGGCTTCATCGGTACCCGACGCCCGGACGTTTGACAGCTTCTTGCCCTTCAGGACATTCACTTCGAGATCGTTCTCGCGGCTATGTTCGCCAATGATCATGCCGCCATAGACCTTGTCCCCCGGATGGATCATCATTGGCCCGCGGTCTTCGAGGTTCCAAAGGGCGAAAGCGACGGCCTCCCCCTGGTCCATGGCGATCAGAACACCGGTGTGCCGCCCCTGGATCTTGCCCTTATGCGGCGCGTATTCATGGAAAACGCGGTTCATGATCGCAGTGCCGCGCGTATCTGTCAGCAGCTCGCCCTGGTAGCCGATCAGGCCGCGCGTCGGGGCGTGAAAAACCATACGCGTACGCCCGCCACCGGACGATTTCATCTCCAGCATCTCGCCCTTGCGTTCAGAGAGCTTCTGGACCACCGCGCCGGAATGCTCGTCGTCCACATCGATGACGACTTCCTCAATCGGCTCCAGTCGGTCCCCGTCTTCGCCTTCTTTCATGACCACCTGGGGGCGTGAGACCCCCAGTTCGAAGCCTTCCCGGCGCATGGTTTCGATCAGCACAGCAAGCTGGAGCTCGCCCCGGCCCGATACGAGAAAGGCTTCTGCCTCGTGAGACCGCTCGACCTTCAGGGCGACATTTCCTTCGGCTTCCCGCAACAGCCTGTCCCAGATCACGCGGGACGTGAGCTTCTTGCCTTCCGTGCCCGCCAGGGGGCTATCGTTGACACGGAACGTCATGGAGATTGTTGGCGGATCGATTGGCTGGGCTTCGATCGGTGCAGACACGGACGGATCGACCAGCGTGTCCGCAACGTTGGCCTTGGTGAGGCCCGCAAGGGAAACGATGTCGCCGGCAATGGCCTCGCCAATCGGCACGCGCTCGAGGCCGCGAAACGCCAGCACCTTCGAGACGCGCCCCTGCTCAACGAGCGTTCCGTCCCGCGCCAACGCCTTGATCTGCTGGTTCGGCTTGATCACACCGGAGGCAACGCGCCCGGTGAGGATGCGGCCCAGGAAGTTGTCGGCGCTGATCGTTGTGGCAAGCAGGCGGAAGGGGCCGTCTTCGGTCTTTGGTTCGGGAACGTGCTGGGTCACGAGCTCGAACAGTGCGTCCATATTGTCGGTGGGATCGCTATAATCCGTGGCCATCCAGCCGTTTTTCGCCGAGCCGTAGAGGATGGGGAAATCGAGTTGTTCGTCCGTGGCGCCGAGGTTTGCGAAGAGATCGAACACCTCATCGATGACGGCATCGGGCCGGCTTTCGGGCTTGTCGATCTTGTTCACCGCCACGATGGGATGGAGGCCAACCTTGAGCGCCTTGCCCACGACAAACTTCGTCTGCGGCATCGGGCCTTCGGCGGCGTCGACCAAGACGATGGCACCATCCACCATGTGCAGGATACGCTCCACTTCGCCGCCGAAATCGGCGTGGCCCGGCGTATCGACAATGTTGATCCGCGTACCTCCAAAGACCACCGACGTGGTCTTCGCAAGAATGGTGATACCCCGCTCGCGCTCAAGGTCGTTGGAATCCATGGCGCGTTCGGCCACCTGTTCGTTGTCCCGGAACGTTCCTGACTGCTGCAGCAGTTTGTCCACCAGCGTGGTCTTGCCGTGGTCGACGTGGGCGATAATCGCGATATTGCGCAGGTGCTTGGGCTCGGACATGGAAGTACCTTAAGGTGCGGGAGGCTGTCGTCGTGCTGGCGTGCCCTTACACGGGCTTTGCAATCGCGGCTAGGGGCGAGTGTTTGCAGTGAGCGGCTGAGTTTCGAAGCGGATGATGCCAGGGATTCATGTTTCAGCCGCAACGATCGGCTTGGCGGTCGCACCTGCACAAGGCCGGGTCGCGTTCGAAACCCAAACAGTGCGCTGATCGGCGTTCGGGCCCTGGGGTCTTCAGGCGTCCCGGGGTTCCTGGATGCTTTCGATATACGTCAACAGCGCATCAATGTCGTTCGGCTCGAACTGCCATTCGGGCATATCCGGATGCCCAACCATGATGCCCTCAGCGAACGGTTCTGCCAGGTCGTCAATTGGGTAGTTCCAGGAGAATTGGCGGAACGGGATCGCATCGGCATGGGGGCTGTCGCCCGTCGCGCCGATGGCGTGGCAGGTGGCGCACAGCGTCTCCGCCATGGCGAGCCCCTGGCCAAGCCGCTCACTGTAGGATGCTGTACCGTCTGAACTGGATGCGCCGTCCTCCTGGCCCGCCGATGGACCGCAGGCGGTGGCCGCGCCGATCAACAGGGCGGCGCCTGCGGCAGTCGATTTCATTGCCCTGTCCATCGCCTTGAACTCCTGCAACACCGCAAGACGATTGCGGCACCAAGCCCCTGGAAGCGACAATGACCAAAAGTGTGTGGCGAGTCGAGGCGTCAGGCGCCGGGGCCATCCGATATCGTGACGGGTGGCAGGTCGGTACTGAAATGGTCGCTGCAACGGGTGCCCCAGTCTCCAGGCGGCGCATAGGAGATGCAGTGATAGGTGGCGCTCGCACCATCTTCATAATGGATCGGTCCGGTCCAACCCGCGAGCCGGGGGTGACCAGCCCAGAGATTGAAGATCACACTGCCTGCATGGGTGGGAATGGCGAGTTTCGAGCCATCAGCGCGATAGACCATCTGGTCACCGACATACCATCGGATCTCGTCGGGATCCCATTCAAAGGCATAAAGCTGGGGCTGGTCGGCGGCGTCGTAGGGGAGATCGATCCAGGCGCCATGGAAGTTCTTGCCGCCAGTGAAGTAGTTGATCTGGACCCGGGTCGTGTCGCTGCCGACGAATTCGATGTCGATCTCATCCTTTGGCGTACCGTTCTGAGGCCCCGTCCACGTAAAGAAGGATGAGACAAGACCTGATCCCTTCGCAGGCGTCATCACCACTTCATAGCGGCCATAGTGATGAACACCATTGGTGTGCATTTCCGCACCGGTATGAGGTTTGCCGTCAACACGGCTCCGCTCGATCGACAAGCGGAGCCCGCCGGTCGTGGCCGCCGCGCGATCGGGTGCCCATGCTGTATCAAGCCACCAGTCTGGATGGGTGTAATCCGATGCCCAAACACCGCCGGGCATCTGATCACCGTCGAACGTTATGTAGAAACCGGCAGCTTCCTGATGCAGGGTTCCGCCTACATCCCCGGACTGCGCATTGCTCGCAAGCGCATGGGAAACAAGCGCGGCGTTAAGAATGGCGACGATCACGAACCGAGATAACACGGACAATCCTGATGCTGACGTAGAGACGGGAGTTAACGCCACTGTCCGCAAGACCCGGGCCATTTACGTCTTGTTCACGCTAACCGCGCCTTTCCCGACGCGGGGCGAGACGCACTTCCCGTCCGCAGGGTCGTCATCAACCGGGAGGGGAAAGCGGGTCGGCACCGGCATAAACCGAAACCTGTATCGGATCGGTCACAGAATGCCGTTAAACCGAGTTCATCAGGGAGGCGCCCATGTCCGCATTCAAGGTGATCGAAACGGTGAACAGCCCGGGCAAGCCAGGCAAGACGGGAGATGATAGGTCTGGGTTCGATGCCAGCGCCGGAACGGCCTGGGTGCTTGATGGCGCCACCGATGTGACGCCCCTGAAGCCCTTTCCGCAGGCAGAAAGCGGCGCGGCCTGGGTCGCCGACGCCCTGTCCGCACGCCTGATGGTGGCGCCGTCAACCCGGCTGGATGCAAGGGCGTATTGGCGGGAGGTAATGGCCGATGTCCGCGAACGGGCAGCGCGGGAGTCAACCATTCCGCTCGATCGCCTTCCACCCGAAGCCTGGCCCATCGCGTCGGGCATCTGGATGCGGCGAGCAAGCGATACCGCAGAGTTTGGCTGGATGGGCGATTGCCTCGCACTGGAACTCGAGACCGGCACAATCATCGGCAACGTCGAATCCGTCGCCCAGGAAACCGAAGACTCCCGCACTATGGCGACCCAGACCAAGGAGGAGCAATGGGAAGCGGCGCGCCAGTCGAGAGTTCAGACCAATTCGAGCGACCGGCCCATCTTCGGGCTCTATCCCGACCGCGCTGCCGGTATGACGACCCGGAGCCTTGAGGTCCGGCGCGGAACGGAATTCGTCATGATGTCGGATGGGTTTTACAGGCTGATCGACCCCTATCGCATCGTTGCCGACGGGGCCGGGCTTGCCGCGATGGTCCGAGCATCCGGCCTCTCCGGCGCCGTCGAGGCCCTGCGCGCATTCGAATCCCGGACCGAAGCCGCCGACATCAGCAGGATCAAGGCCAGCGACGACGCCTGCGCCCTCTGGATCGAGCTGACCTGACCGGTTGCCGTTAGAGCGTGACGACGATCTTGCCGAAATGCTTCTGCGCGATCTGGTGAGCAAACGCCGCCGGCAGGGCTTCCAGCTCAAACGTGTCGCTGATCACAGGCTTGATCCCATTCGCTTCGATAGCGGCGATCATGTCTTCCTGCTCCGAACGCGAGCCGACCGTGATGCCCGACATCGTCAGGTTCTGCTGGAAGAACTTCGCCGTCGCAACTTCGCCGGAGATACCGGTCAATACGCCGATCAGTGATATATGTCCGCCGATCCGGCAAGCATCTATGGATTCGTTGAGTGTTCCGGGGCCGCCAATTTCGACCACTTCATCGACACCGCGCCCATCGGTGAGCGCCTTTGCCTCGCGGCCCCACTTTGGGGTCTCCTTGTAGTTGATCAGGTGGTCAGCGCCCAGGGCTTTCAGTCTCTCGAGTTTTTCAGGCGAAGACGAGGTGGCCACCACGCGGCAACCGGCCGCCTTGGCGAACTGAAGCGCGAAGATCGACACACCACCGGTGCCCTGGGTCAGTACCCAATCGCCGGGCTTGACCTTCGCTTCCACCATCAGGGCACGCCAAGCCGTCAAGGCTGCACAAGGCAAGGTCGCCGCCTCAGCGTGGGAGTAACCTTCGGGGAGCCGGGTAAATGCGTAGTCAGGCATGGACACGAGTTCGGCTGCAAACCCATCAATGCCGTCACCCGGCACCCCCTTGAACTCGGAAAAGGCCGGCGGCCCGCCGAGCCATTCGGGAAAGAAGGTCCCAAGCACCCTGTCGCCGACCTTGAAGCGCGTGACGCCCTCACCGACGCCGACCACCTCGCCTGACCCATCCGACATGGGAATGCGTCCATCATCGGCAGGTATCATTCCTGATACCACTGCGAAGTCGTGGAAGTTCAGCGACGTGGCATGGACGCGGACCAGAATTTCTCCAGACCCTGGGGTTGGGTCTGGGCGGTCCTCGATCACGATCTTGTCCAGTCCACCGGGCTTTTTCAACGCCGCAACACGCATCTCGTTCCTCCTTGTCGTTTGTTTCCGATAGCTGGCAGGCTGTGCCTTGGGCAAGTCAAGGGCCAACGGCGGTTGCCTCGCCTGTTCGTCACGCTCGGACCTGTCGCTAGATGCCGGCCTTTTCCATGAGTCCGTCGAACGCGTCCCAGAATTGTGACCGCTTGTCGTCGGTTTCCATCAGGATCTCATGCAACGCACCTTCGACTTCAATGAACTCGCAATTCGGGATGCGCCTGCTGAGCCGCTCGTGGGCTTCATTGTTGACGAGCTTTTCTTCCTCGGCGGAGGCAACAAGCACGGGAATGTCGAGCTGTTCCAGTTTAGACGGCCGGGCGAACGTCTTACAGATATCCAATGCCGCACCAAGCCAACCCCAAGTGACAGGACCGAGTTCCAGTTCTGGAGCGGCATCGACCAGATCCCGCTGAACCTGCCATCGGCGCCGGTCGCGGGTTACGATATTGGTCTCGAACCGGTCGGGTGGGCCAGGTTGTTGGGCATAATCCCCGGATCGGCCGAGGGTTTTCATGGCCCAGACCATGTACCGAATACCGAATATCCGTGTCTTTAATCCCCAAAGCGGCGCGCAAAAGGCGGCCGCTTCGACCCGGACCAGTTTTTCGGTGATCGCGGCCAAGGCAATTGCACCCCCCATCGAATGGGCGAGCGACACGCGCGGTTCCGGCAGGACATCCTTAAGCGTAGCCAAACCACGAACCAATGCGCCCATGAACGTCTTGAAATCATCGATATGCCCCCGTTTTGGATCGTCGAGGAGGCGGTCGGAAAGCCCCTGGCCTGGCCAGTCCAGGATCAAGACTGCGAAGCCCCGGGACTGGAGGTCGCTAGCAACCTCAAAGTATTTTTCGATGAATTCCGTCCGCCCTGGGCAAACAATGCACGTGCCGCGGACGCGCACGCCTGCCAATGCAGGCACCACGCATGCCCTCAGTTGACGGCCCGCGCCCCCTCGAAACCAGACCAGTTCAGCCCCTTCGGGTACGGGGTTGCCATCCACACGCACAAAGGAGTCGCGAGCGGCCGGTGCCATGACGTGTTCCATGTCGAACTCCTTGTAAGGACGAAAAAGGCCCACCGGCAAAAACCGATGAGCCTTCGAAAAAGCAAGCGGATTGGTCTTCAGTATCGCGTCAACGCGCTGTGACCAGGCCGTGGTCGCTCTACTGGAAGTTCTTCATCAGCGACTGGAGTTGCATGGCCACAGACATGTCACCGTCAACCTTGAGCTTGCCCTGCATGAAGGCCATGGTCGGATCCATATCGCCGGACGAGATCTTCTTGAAATCGTCCCAATCGACTTTCACCGTCGCATCGGCATCGGCATCGTCATTGTTTGCAACGCCGTTCTCGCCATCGATGAACAGCTTGCCCACCTCGCCGAAATCGAACTTCACTTTTTTGGTAAAGCCGCCCGCGCCGCCGGACACAGCTTCCATCGCTTTTTGGGTGAGATCAGAAAGTTCCACAGAACGCCTCCTCAGTGGTTTATGTCAAACCCTATGCAGACGCGCCTTCAGGTGGCAAGGGGCGTCGCGTGATGCTCACCTGCGCCTGTGGATGTTGACGTGCCGATTTCACCTCATCGGGGCCTTCGATTGGCCTCAGGGACAACGGACGTTACGGGTTGGACAGCTTTCAGGAGACAACACGATGCGACAGACATTGGCCGCCGGCATGCTGGTAATCGCCCTAGTGGCCTGCGGCGGTGGCGGCGGGGACGGGGTGCAAACCGAAAGCGGGATAGTGGGATCTGCGAACCTCTATTCCAACGGCGACAACGTGGTCCGAAACTTCGCGATGCAGTCGCCCCAAGTGATGGCCGACCCGTCCCCGGTTCAATCACCCCCGGCACCGCCTCCCCCCGTTGCGGACAGTTCGGATCCGGCGCCTGATAATGCCCAGCAGTTCATCGCCTATAGCCACAGCCTTGGGATCGAGCTTCCAGTGGGCGGTGTGGACGCCATGATTGCTCAGCATGTTGCCGGGTGTCAGGCGGCCGGCCCGTCCACCTGTATCGTTGTGAATTCGAACGTCTATACGGCCGACGAAAACAACGTCTATGGCAATTTGAACCTGCGCGCGGAGCCTGAGTGGCTTGCCGGCTTCATGGCCAGCATCGAGTCCGACGCCGCCACCGCCGGTGGTGAAATCACCAGTCGGTCGACAACCGCCGAAGACCTGACCCGAACCATCCTCGACACCGGTGCGCGTCTGGATGCGCAACGAACGCTGCAGACACGGCTAGAAGGTCTGCTGGCCAACCGGGATGGAGACTTGGGAGAACTTCTATCGGTTGAACGGGAACTGGCCCGGGTGACGGGGGAGATCGAGTCGATTACCGCACAGCTGCGCGCCCTTCGGTTACGGGTCGCCATGTCGTCGCTGAGCATCGGCTACGAGACCGACGTGCCCGCCTTCTCGCAATCGAGGTCCAATCCACTGGGTTCGGCGATCGGAGAATTCTTCTACAATATGTCGTCGGCCATTGCCGCCGTCATTACAGCCTTCGCGTTTGGCCTGCCATGGCTGTTCCTCATCGGCATCCTGTTGTGGGTTTGGCTGCGGGTTATCTGGCCGTTCATCCGGCGCAAACGCGCACCGAAGACCTGAGGGCAGACAAGAAAACCCCGGATGGCGGACCATCCGGGGCGTATCCATCAGATTTTGAGACCAGCGCTACTTGTAGGCTGCCTCTTTCTTGAAGTGCTTCGTCAGCAGGTAGTAGACCACCGCGCGGTGCTTGTTCCGCACGGACTTGCCATACTGATCAATGACGGCCTTGATCCCTTCGTCGAGTTTCGGGCCGTCCTTCAGGCCGAGCTTCTTAATCAGGAAGTTGTTTTTCACGCGCTCCAGTTCTTCGGGATCAGATGCTGCCACCGTGGAGGCATCAGCATTGTAGATCGACGGACCGCAGCCAATGGTGACCTTCTTGAGAAGGTCCATATCTGCATCCATGCCGCACTTGTCTTTCAGATCCTTGGCGTATTTCGTGATCAGTTCATCACGCTTTCCCATAAGGTTCCCCTTCATAAAAAGCCCCAAGCGGGTGCGCCGGGGCATCCCCGAACGCAGCGCTCATTAGTAAACCAAACATGAATATCAGCCAACAGACGACTGTTCGATCAATTTCGACTGCTCTTTCGCACCGAGCGGACGCCATTTTCCTTCCGGCAAATCACCGAGGGACAGAGGCCCGATGCGAACCCGGATAAGGTCTATCACCTTGAGATCAACAAGGTCGCACATGCGCCGGATCTGCCGGTTCCGGCCCTCGTTGAGAACAAACTTCAGCATGCCCGGACCCACGGGCTCGACAATTGCCGGTTTCAAGGCGCGATCGTCGAGCTTCAGTCCATGGCGGAGAAGCGCAAGGTTTTCTCGCGGCAGCTTGCCAACCACGCGTACACGATATTCCTTCTCCAGTCGCGATTCCGGCCCGATGATCGCCTTGGCCAGCACGCCATCCTCACTCATTATGAGCAGCCCCCGGCTATCCTGATCAAGCCGTCCAAGCGGCGCCAACTTGTGCCGGCGTCCCGGCATCACAGGCGCACGGCCAGAAAGGTTTTGCCGGGTCAGTAGCCGAACCGCAGGGACTTGCTCGCCCTCTGGCGTGCCTGAAACATAACCCTCCGGTTTGTGCAGGACGACGCTAAGCTTGGCTGCCAACTTGTCAGCACCTTTGTCCAACAAGGTGAGGGTCTGACCCGGTTCGATCTTGTGACCCGGTGACTGCACCGCCGTCCCGTCGATCTCGATCAGTCCCTGTTCGATCAGTGCCTCGGCCTCGCGCCGGGAGCACAGACCGGACTGCGCCATCCACTTGTTCACCCGAACGGGTTCATCGCCTGAATAGGTTCGGGTGACCGCCATCAGACTACTCCGAGGGGGCGAACCCAGTATCCAACGGACTTCTCGCCCCCGGCATAGGACCGCTCGCCAATTTGCCGGAAGCCGAGACGGGCATGGAACCGCTGGGACCCTCGATTAGGCGGACGGATGTTCACCTCACACCCGATTTCGCCCCGGTGAGAAAACCGTCCGAAGGCGTCGCGATACAAGGCTTCACCCACCCGATAACCCCGCATCGCTGGTGCAACCGCTATCCTGTCAACATAGATCGTATCGCCGCCCTCCTTCGCCTGCCGCGCCTCGAACCAGCGCAGGTTTGCACTGTCATATGCCGCAGTCCCCAGTTCGATCAGGGTCAGGAAGCCCACCGGCGACCCGCTCGCATCCTCTGCAATGAGGGCGGTCGAGAGGCCGATCCAGTGGGCAAGGGTGTCCGGGGTTTCGCTACTGACGCCGGGCGTCGACGCCTGATTGATCCCGTGGAGCACTTGCAGGTCTTCGTTGCGATAGGGTCGGATCTTCATGCGATTTTCCCCTAACGCAGACTTTGATGGGGGGCTATAGGCTTGCACTTCTTGCCCCGATGGGAGGGACGTTGACCCATGTCCGAGAGACCCGCATTCGATGACCTTGAGGCGCTGGCGCGGCTTCTGGACGCCCGGTTCAGGATCCCGTTCACCGATGTCCGGTTCGGCCTCGATGGACTAATGGGCCTGGTGCCGGTGGTCGGCGATGCCGCGACCCTGTTACCGGCTCTCTATATCATCGGCCGGGCCGCGTCTGGCGGGGCGCGCAAGCGCGTGATCGTGCTCATGCTGCTGAACTCAGGGATTGACGCCCTGTTTGGTGCCATTCCGCTGGTGGGAGATCTGTTCGACCTGATGAACCGCTCTAACGAGCGCAATATCCGGATGCTGCAGCGGGAGTTGGCACGCCGGAACCCATCGGCGGCGGATCAGAACTGGAAAAGCCCCTGAACCCAAAGCGAGTTCGGAGCAAACGGGGAACGTTTGCGAACGGATACTTGCGCAAAGACAAAGACGTTAAGCGTCAACTTGGCGTGAAACGAAAGACCGACGCATTCGCGTTTGACGTCGTCGCGCGTCGGAAGAACCGGTTAGCGCCCGCTTGAAGGACAACAATCCTTCCCCGGCCGCGCTAACCGGGCATGACAGGCCTTGGCCCGAAACCGCCAAGGCTGATGACGCGGTCATACATCACCAGTCCGCCAGCGAGGCTGACATTGATGCAGAACTTGGTCGGGATCTTCACCACGTGGTGGCACCGCGCCAGCATGTCCGGGCTGAGATCCCCCCGCTCCCGGCCAAGCACGTAGGCTGCATTCAGCGGGTGGCGGAAACTGGGCAAATCGATCGCGTCATCGGTCAGCTCGACCCCGACCAGTTGGCATCCCCTGGGCAGGTGCATGTCGTCGATCGTTTCCCACTGGTAGTACGGCACGTGCTGAAACGTTTTCGAGGTGTCGGCATTGTAGACCTTCCGCACCTTGTCCGCTGCGTTCACGGAAAATACGAAACTCGCGCCGAACGCGTGGGCCGTTCGCATCAGCGCCCCGAGGTTCATGGGTTTTGAAATGCCTTCCGCGCCGATGGCGAAATAGCCGCGCATTTCATATCCCTCCATTCAGCGCCCAACGTGCCAGCAGCACCGCCGCCATGAGGTATGGCAGCACGCGGCACAACGTCCGGGATAGTCGAATATAGCCGATCTGGGTGGAATAGGTCGCGATCAGGTGCTCGGCGGCCGCTTTCACAGGTTGATCGGCGGTGTCGGGGACAGCGCCGGCAACCGCGTGGGTCACCGCCTCCGTCGTGTCGCGGCGGGCAAGACCATGGTCACGCGACGCGATGACATTGCGCAGGGCGAACCCGGCAAAGTAGCGCATCTGATAGGCGAGAAAGAGTGCAAATCCGGCGGCCACCAGCACAGTCCAGAAGGCGATTGTCCAGATCATCGCCGCATCCTCATCGATGGGTCGCAACCTCGAACCGGCCTTCTGACGTGGCGCATCCCCGCTTCATCCCTTCGGACAGGAACGGCATTGAGACCTGGCCCAGAACATCGACTGCAATGACGCCGCCATCGCCGCCCAGAAGGCCCATATCGTCGAGGGCGCCCTGGGTTGCGGCAGCCAGCGATTGGCGACCATACCGTACGCGGGCGGACACATCCGCCGCCACGGCCGCCCGCAGGAAGTACTCGCCCTGGCCCGTGCATGAGACAGCAACGCGCTCATCGGCCCAGGTCCCAGCCCCGATGATCGGGGTATCACCAACCCGGCCCGGCGTCTTTCCCAGGACACCGCCCGTGGAGGTGGCACTTGCCAGATCGCCGTTCGTGTCCAGGGCGACGGCCCCGACAGTGCCATGGACCAGCTCGCCGGGGCGCACAGGAACCGTCACTGCAGGCTCATAATACCGCGCCGGGTTCCAGACCCGCTCCAGCCCGTGTCGCGCCGCAAACTGACCAGCCCCCTTGCCCACCAGAAGCACGTGGGGGCTATCCTGAAGCACGTGGCGAGCAGCCTTGATCGGGCTCTTGAACCCGCGAAGCGCGGCCACGGCGCCAGCCTGCCGCCGCTCGCCATCCATGATGGCGGCATCCAGTTCCCATTGGCCTGCAGCGTTTGGTGACGAACCCTTCCCGGCCACATGAAAACCCGATGCTTCAAGGGCTTCCACCATGGCCTCAACCACATCGAGCGCACGGCGACCGCCCTCAAGCATGCCAGCGCCCTGTTCGAGGGTTCTGCGCATATGGTCTTCCGCAGCACTGTAGTTGCGGCCGTGCAACGGGCCAGCGCCTCCATGGACGGCCAGGGACCAGACCTTTGTCATAAGCTCGCTCTCTGATTGGGCTTTGCCTTGCCGACCGGCACGGCGAACCGCTAACTAGCTCGGGAACAAGAGACAAGAGGAGACACCCACATGAAGGCTGTTCTTTCAAAGGCGCCTGGCGGCCCCGACACACTGGTCATCGAGGACGTACCCTCGCCAACCCCGGGCAAGGGCGAAGTTGTCCTGGCCGTGAAAGCGGTCGGCATCAACTACCCCGACAGCCTGATCATACAGGACATGTACCAGTTCAAGCCCGAGCGCCCATTCAGTCCCGGCGGAGAAGTCTCCGGCATCGTCAAGGCCGTCGGTGAGGGGGTCACGGGACTGGTTGAGGGCCAACGGGTGATCGGGTCATGCGGCTGGGGCGGTTTGCGTGAGGAACTTGTCATCGATGCCGGGCGTTGCATCCCGATCCCTGACAACGTGCCGTTCGAAGAGGCGGCGGCCTTCATCATGACCTACGGGACATCCTACTACGCCCTCAAACACCGGGCCGACCCGAAACCCGGCGAAAGCCTGTTGGTGCTCGGCGCGGCAGGCGGGGTCGGCATCGCCGCCGTCGAGATCGGCAAAGCCATGGGACTTGAGGTCATCGCCGCATGCTCGACCCAGGGAAAGGTTGATTTCTGCATCGGAAAGGGTGCTGACAAGGGCCTGGTTTATCCCAGCGGTCCGCTCGACAGGGCCCTGCAGAAAGAACTCTCCAACGCGATCAAGGAAGCTGGCGGGGGCGGTGTCGATATCATCTATGACGGTGTCGGTGGTGATTATGCGGAACCGTCCGTCCGCGCCATGAACTGGGAAGGGCGCTTCCTGGTCGTCGGCTTCCCGGCCGGAATCCCCAAACTCCCCCTCAACCTCACCCTGTTGAAATCGTGCGATGTGCGCGGCGTCTTCTGGGGGGCGGCCGTGGCGCGCGACCCAAAGCGCAACCAACAGGATATTGCCGACCTCTTTGCCCTCTACAGCGACGGCAAGATCAAGCCGCACGTGTCAAATACCTACCCCCTGGCAGAGTCCGCTGCGGCGATCACCGAACTGATGGAAAGGCGCGCGCAGGGCAAGGTCGTTGTAACGGTGTAAATAATTTCATAACTACAATATTACACCAAATATATATTAAGCTCTGGCAAGGTGGGCGAAGTGCTATTTACGCTTCGCCCGCTCCCCTCTAGGCCAATGCCAAGTATAGAGGGGTAGACTATGTATCGCGTAATGCCTTGCGCATTTACGGCTATCGCCGCGACAGCGTGCGTGCCAGACGCCGCCCATGCCGACATGGCAATTGGCGGTGTCGGATTGGGCGACATTGTAAGACTGGCGACAAAGCCGGACTACTATGCCGCAGCCGGCGGCAGCCTCATCGTCATCCATGATCAGGTGGATCAGGAACTCGAGCAGAGCTTCGACTATGGCAACCTTTCAGCGGTCACGTTGAAGGGCGGGGCCAGGGTCCACCGGTACCTGTCCTTCGAAGCGGAGGCGTCGGTTGGTGTCTTCGAACATGATGCAATCGAGTTGTTTTCGGAGTCGCAGGTCAAACTCGACAGTTTGTACACCGTTGCAGCCGTGGGGCGATTGCCGGTGACCGACAACGCTGAGCTTACGGCGAGGATCGGCTACAGCACCGTGGATATCACGGCGGAGTTCAACGATATTCTCGCTGGGTCTGGCCAGTCGAACCTGGAAACAGACGGCGTCAGCTATGGGGTCGGTTTCGATCACGATGTCGGCGAAAAATGGGGCGTTACAGGGGATGTCACCGTGCTTCAGGGCAATGCCCGCATCCTGCAACAACGGGTAGCGGCCGTGTCGATTGCGTTGCGGAGGCGGTTCTGATGCGGACCGGTCTGGCCTGTCTGACTGCAGCCGCTGCTGCTCTCCCTGCCCTCACCGCGAATGCCGAACAGGGTGGCAGATTCTACACCAACTTCGCCTACACCGTGCTCGATGGTGACGGGGTTGCGTTCGGCGCTGCAACCGTCCGGGTCGGCAGAACCCTCACCGATATTTTTGGCGTCGAGGGCGAAGGGTCGGTTGGCGTCGATCAGGACAGCCTCGGTCAGGGCGCGACCGCGGAGGTGCGCCAGCAACTGGCCGGCTATGTCACGGCCCGGTTACCGATCGGCGAGCGGGGCCGGATCCACACCCGCATCGGCTATGGGAGCGTCGAAATCCGCTCCGAGGCGCCGGGTCTTTTCGGCACCACCGAAGAAGACACGTTCAATCTCGATGGCGCGTCCCTCGGTATTGGCGGCACCTATGACCTGACAGAGCGCATCGGTCTGCGAGGCGACGTCACAGCCTTTGAGGGCGACGAAGGTAGCCTGAACATCGTTAGCGCCGGCATTGCCGTTCGGTTCTAGCCCCGACCTGCTGGATTGCGCACAGAGCCGGTTGGCATTTTCAGTTTCCAATCGGACTTGCACTTGGCATCATGGTCGCCCTGAACTGGCATCCGTATCCCCTGTCTTCGATAAGAAAGGCGGCCTGGCCTTGTCCTTGAAAACGGCAATCGTATCGCGCGTGACAGCGTCCCTCACCAGCGAGGAGCGGTTGCGCAAGGCCCGTCGCAAGGCCGAAACGGCTCGCCTGAAGCAAGGGCTGATGCATACGGTCCACTACTTTCACCAGGCCGATGACCCCTACTCCCACCTTATGGTCCAGGCACTTCCGGCGCTGCTTGAACGCTATGATATCCGCGTGGTGTTCCACCTTGTCAGTGCCCCGCCAGA
The DNA here is from genome assembly GCA_038522375.1 of Pseudomonadota bacterium. Classification (GTDB taxonomy): domain Bacteria; phylum Pseudomonadota; class Alphaproteobacteria; order Caulobacterales; family Hyphomonadaceae; genus UBA5336. Next base: position 4,302 of record JBCBKE010000007.1, on the reverse strand, counting down.
CTGGGCAGCACCCGACCGCCAGCGCCTGATCGATTACGCTCGCCGCGATGCGCATCGACTAGCGCGAAAAGCCGGCTTCGCCTTTGAGGACCCTGGCAAACAACCGGCCCTGATAATGGTTGAGCGCGCAGAATCTGCCCTCGCCGCCCTGATCGACGGACAATGTGCGGTGGAGCGCGCCGCAGCAATCAGCACCGCCTTGTGGTCCGGCGATGCACCCACCACCCCATCGGCCGACCCCATACGGGTGGCGGAAATAAAAGCCGATGGCGATGCATTGCGCGAGGCGCAGGGTCACTACCTCGGCGGAACGGTGCTCTATGGCGGCGAGTGGTATTGGGGCATCGACCGGCTCCACTACCTCGAAGCGCGGCTGCGCAATCTTGACGCTGTCATGCCCGATACACCGGCGACAGACATCTTCCCGCCCCCGGGGTCCACGGGCCAGGTGCTGACAGGACCCTTGCTCGACGGCACCGAATTGGAAGCCTTTCTCTCGTTTCGGAGTCCCTATTCCTACATCGCCGCCGCGCAGGCCAAGGCGCTTGCAGATCATTATGGCGTACCGCTGAAGATAAGGACCGTCCTCCCAATGGTGATGCGCGGCCTGGACGTTCCGAGGACGAAGGCGCGCTACATCCTGTTTGACGCCACACGAGAGGCTCGCAGGCTTGGCATTCCCTTCGGAAAGATCGCTGATCCTGTCGGAACACCCGTCGAGCGCGGTTACGCAATTCTGCCCTACGCCTTCGAGGAAGGGCTTGAGGCCGAGTTCTGCATCTCGTTTCTGAAGGGCGTCTGGTCGGAGGGCATTGACGCAGGCAGCCGCGCAGGGCTGAGGACAATCGTGAACCGCGCTGGCCTGAACTGGCAAAAGGCCCAGGCCATGCTCGGCACGGACAACTGGCGCACCATGGAGGCGGAGAACCAGGAGACCATGCTCGGCTTGGGCCTTTGGGGCGTACCCAGCTTTCGGGTTGGTGATGTGTCCACCTGGGGCCAGGATAGACTTTGGGTTGTGGACGACGCCCTGGCGGCGCGCGTAGAGCCCGAGGGAAATCAGAATACCGCCCAACGGTTGTAAGATTCAATCAAAGCAGTATCTGCTTGCCGCCATGTCCAAGTCCGAAACGATGTCCCATACGGATGGGCGCCACCAGCGCTCGGAAAGGAGCCGCGACCTGATCATCGGCGCCCTTCTCGAACTTGTGCAAGCGGGCGAAATGAACCCCAGCGCTGCTGACATTGCCAGGTCTGCAAAGGTGAGTCTGCGCACCGTTTACCGCTTGTTCGAAGATGCGGAGACGCTTCATCGGACGCTGGCTGCACAAATCGAAAAGGCTTTCATGCCGCGCGTGCTGGCGCCCCTCAACGCAACCGACTGGACATCGCGGCTGTTCGAGTTGGTCGAACGCCGGGTTGGCGTGTATGAGGATCTACTCATGGTGCGCGCGGCCGCGTCGTCATGCCGGTTCATTTCCGCTGACCTCATGGAGTATCACCGCCGGTTCGTAGAGATCGAGCGCCGGGCGCTTGATCGCGCCTTGTCCGAGGGCCATGCCCCCGCTCCCGTTGATTGGAGGGAGATCGACATCTTCCTGAATTTTGAAACCTGGCGCAGGCTGCGCCACGACCTCGATTTGAGCCCGGATGCAGCCAAAGCCAGCCTTTCGCGCATGCTGAAGACCTATTTGGTTGGCGCTGACGCTTGAGACCGGATCGTCAAGTCAACATATGATCCTTGGAGCTGCTCCGGGCCTTGACCCCGGTGGAGAGAGACAATGACCGGACTGACAGGAACGCCGCAAGTGTATGCCGGCGGCAAGAACTCCCTTGGTTTCGAGAAAGCGCCTGCGGACACGCGGGTGGTTGCGGCCATGTCTGGCGGTGTCGATAGCTCCGTGGTGGCTGCCCTGCTGAAGGCCGAAGGCTACGACGTGGTTGGCATCACCCTGCAGCTTTATGATCACGGCGCTGCGATCCAGAAAAAAGGGGCCTGTTGTGCGGGACAAGACATTCACGATGCCCGCAATGTGGCCGACCAAATTGGCATCCCCCACTACGTCCTCGACTATGAAAGCCGGTTCCGCGAACAGGTCATGGAGGACTTTGCCGACACCTATCTGGCCGGCTCGACACCTATCCCGTGTATCCGATGCAATCAGACTGTGAAGTTTGCCGACCTTCTTGCCACCGCGAAGGATCTAGGGGCCGATTGCCTGGCGACCGGCCACTACATCAAGCGGACCGACGGTGCAGCCGGCGCTGAGCTTCACCGCGCCCATGATGACAGTCGGGACCAGTCCTACTTCCTGTTCGCAACCACAGCGGAACAGCTCGATTACCTGCGCTTTCCGCTCGGCGACCTGCCGAAGTCCGAGGTCAGGGTCCTGGCTGAGCAGTTCAGTTTGCCAGTCGCAGCGAAACCGGACAGCCAGGATATCTGCTTCGTGCCAGAGGGATCATACGCCAAAGTCGTTGAAAAACTCCGCCCGGGTTCGGGGCGGGGCGGTGAAATCGTGCACCTGGACGGCCGCGTACTTGGCAACCATGACGGGGTCATCCACTACACGGTCGGCCAGCGGCGCGGCCTGGGTGTCGCTACCGGCGATCCGCTGTTTGTGGTCAAGATCGACGCACCGAACCGCCGGGTGATTGTTGGTCCGCGTGATGCCCTGCTGGTCGCCGGCCTCACCATGGAGGAACTGAACTGGCTAGGTGGCGGCGATCTGGACGCCGCATGCGATGCGTCTGCGCCCGTGCTTGCGCGCGTGCGCTCCACCCGGCCACCTGTGCCGGCCAGGCTTGGCTGGCGCGGAAGTGCGCCGGCTGTCCTGTTTGACGATGCCGAGGAAGGCGTCGCGCGGGGGCAGGCCTGCGTGCTGTACGATATGGAAAGCGGCACACGCGTTCTGGGAGGTGGCTTCATCAAAGCCACCTTCACGGCATACGACGCCTGATCGCTTTACCGGAAGCAGGCAGACACGCCGCACGCGAAGTCCCAAAAGAGCGTGCCCACGCCGGCTAAATTTTACTGAAAACTGCCGGGTCCGCTGCAGGCCGACCTTAAAGCGGTTCCTGTAGGGTTTCCTCATTCGGCCCAGAACGGGCCGCTGACGACCCCTATGGAATGGTGGTAAACATGGAACGACAGAACGCGCAGATTGGTCAGATTCCCGGTCCTGATGGCGGACGGCTGACCCTTGATGATCTTCCCCCCTCAAACATCAAGCGCTGGGTGACCCGCCGCAAGGCCGAGGTGGTGGCCGCTGTGCAGGGTGGATTGCTGAGCCGCGACGCCGCAATTGACCGCTACGCTCTGTCATCGGAGGAGTTTGAAGGCTGGGAGCGGCTGTACACCTCCCACGGCACCAAGGGCCTGCGCGCGACCCGCTTGCAAGACTACCGGTAGCCAGTCGCTCCATTAAGGGCCGATTTACAGCACCCGCCTAAGCTCCGACTTCGTCAGGGTTGAAGGAGGTGTTCTATGGCGGCCGCGAGACAGCCCCCATTCGGTCGCCCCGCTGCACCCCGGGCCGCGATGCTGCTCGCCTTGTGCCTGGCAGTGGCACTCCTGGCGGTCCGGGCCAGCCAAGCCGCCATGACAGGGCCTGCTGCTGGTCCAACCTCGCAGCATGCCGCCGAGTACCTCCTCGAACCCCTGGTGGGGGTTGGCCATGTCCGCGTCGTGAGCACGGGCCAGCCATCGTCCATGCTCGTCCTGCTGGACACCGCGTCGGATGCATCGGGGCACCTGAGCGCCGATGACATCGCCACCTTATTTACCGCTGCCGGGCTGTACGGCCCCCTTGCGGGAGATACGCTGACCATCCGGCGCACACCGTTCCTGACGACGCAACTGGCCGGTCCGCAAGGTATCTGGAGTTGGATCGAACTTGCAGCACTGGGGCTGCTGAGCGCGGCGATTTCCGCCGCAATGCTCTGGCCGCAGTCCAAACCGGAACGCGATGCCGAGACACGCCGATTGCCGCAACCATCTGAGAACGGCCCCGGTCGCACCCTGTCCGCCGTTGCACCAAGTCCACAAGAACCAATGGCAGAACCCACGCGCATGGCGTCAATCATCCGCGACTGGATCAGGGAAGACATGCGATGACGCGCACCGGCGGATCGGACATTGCCCACGCGACGGTTCGACAGGACCGGGCAGTCTTGCCGGGCCGGGTTCGGGCAGCATCGCTGATGCGCTCGCTCGGCAAGGACGCCGATGCGGTGTGGGCTGCCTTGACACCGGACGAGGCTCAGCTGATTGCCGATGAGATGCAGCATCTTCCACCGGAC
>JBCBKE010000006.1:0-62363 GCA_038522375.1 Pseudomonadota bacterium | reverse complement strand
CCATCTCGCTGCGCACGTCGCGCTCAACCTCGAGAAATCCATCCCGGTCCCCCATGGCCATGGCCACCATGGCGGGGGTTTCAGGCGCATAGGTCTGGATCAGGGCCCGGCCCGGATGTTCCGCACGGCCAGCCCGGCCCGCCACCTGGCTCAGCAATTGGAAGGTCCGCTCGCCCGCGCGGAGGTCCCCGCCCTTCATGCCGGAATCGGCATCGACCACGCCCACAAGTGTGAGGTTCGGGAAGTTGTGGCCCTTGGCGACGATCTGGGTCCCGACGAGGATGTCGGTCTCCCCACTGGCCATGCGATCAACGATGGCCCGGGTATCCTCGCCCGACTGGGCCGTGTCTGAACTGAAGATCTCGATCCGCGCATGGGGCAGCAGAGTGCGCACCTCCTCGGCCACCCGTTCGACGCCCGGCCCCACCCCCATCAGCGTGTTCATGGCGCCGCAATGGGGACAGGCATCGGGCTTGCGCATGGTGAACCCCGTCAGGTGGCACACAAGCATTCCGGTGTAGCGGTGTTCGGTGAGCCAGCTTTCGGTGCCCGGGCTCTGGAGCTTCTGCCCGCAGGCGCGGCAGAGGACGAGGGGCGCATAGCCCCGGCGGTTGAGGAAGAGGAGGCTCTGCTGGCCTGCGATCAGGTTTTCGGCGAGCGCCTCGCGCAATACCGGCGACAGCCACTGGCCCCGCTCTGGCGGATGTTCGCGCATATCGACCAGCTGGATGTCCGGCAATCGGGCCGCCCCGGGCCTCGCAGCAAGCTTCAGCAGCCCATACCGCCCCTGCTGGGCGTTGACCGTGGTCTCCAGGGCCGGTGTGGCCGATGCCATGACGATGGCTGCGTCGGCCAGTTTCGCGCGCATCACGCCCAGGTCCCGGGCGTGGTAGGTGACGCCCTCTTCCTGTTTGAAGCTGCCATCGTGTTCTTCGTCAATGATGATCAGGCCCAGCCGCTGGAACGGCAGGAAAAGCGCGGACCGGGCGCCGAGCACAATCTGCGCCCGGCCATGGGCCACTTCCCGCCAGGTGCGCCGTCTTTCCTTTTCGCTCAGGCCAGAATGCCAGGCTGCCGGCGGTGCGCCGAACCGGTCCTTGAAGCGCGACCAGATGGCCTGGGTCAGGGCAATTTCGGGCAAGAGGACAAGGATCTGGGGGTCGTCATCCCGGCGCAGGGCCTCGGCGATGGCTTCGAAATAGACCTCGGTCTTGCCAGAGCCCGTGACCCCGTCGAGCAGGTAGGGTGCGAAGCCTCGGGTTTTAACGGCCGCGCACAGGTCGTCGGCGGCCAGGCGCTGTTCGCCTGTCAGGTCCAGGGCGCGGGGCAGATCCTGGGGCATGGGGAAGGGCAGGTCGACGGGGCGATCGACGGGGGCCAGGGCGCCGGCCTCCACAAGGCCCTTCACCACGCCGGCAGACACCTGGGCGGCGGCCGCGATCTCGGCGCCCAGCCCCTCTCCCATGTCGGAGACTACGGCCAGCACCCGCTCGCGGGCTGGGGTCAGCTTGGTGGGCGCGTGCCCCGTGGGCCGGTAGACCCGTTCGGTGGGGGACGCCACCAGGCCGCCGCGCGACCGCAGGGCCATGGCCAGCATGTGGCCCGGCGGCGTGACGGTATAACGGGCCGAAAACTCTATGAACCGCCGCATATCCGCGCCCATGGGCGGAGCGGGGTAGACCTCCAGCACGGGCTTGAGATTGTCTCCGCGGCCGTGGGGATCGTCGGCCACCTCCCAGACCACACCGGTCCGTTCGAGCTTTCCAAGCGGCGCGCGCACGTAATTGCCGGCGACCACGTCAATCCCATCGGGGACCTGGTAGTCGAACGGTTCAGGCAGGGGCAGCGGAAACAGGATGCGCGCGATGGCCATGCCGGTTTTATGGGCGCCATCGCCCCGCTTCGCTAGGGCCCGGGATCAGGCGTCCACAATCGTTTCGAAACCGCCGAAGATCATGCGCTTGCCGTCAAAGGGCGGGTCGCCCGGGCCATCGCCGCTGGCCTCCATCGCTTCGAACATCTTAGGATAGGCGGCGTCCCGGGTCGCCTTGTCGGGCCAGGTGATCCAGGAAAACACGATCGCTTCGTCGGGCTTGCGGTGTACCGCTTTCGGAAACGAGGTGACCTCGCCGTCGGGGACATCGGACTCCCAAGTCTCCACGATGGTCAGGGCGCCGTGACGCCTGAAATAGGGCACCGTAGCGTTGGAAAAGCGGATGTATTCGTCCTTTTTCGCCCTTGGCACCGCGATGACAAACCCTTCGACAAAGACCATGGCTCAGACCTCCACAAGGGTTTCGAAACCGCCGAAGATCATGCGTTTTCCATCGAGGGGCATGTCGCGGAAGCCGGCCGCTTCCATCTCTTCGAACACTTTCGGCATGGCGGCATCGCGGGTCGCCTTGTCGGGCCAGATGATCCAGGAGAACACGACCGTTTCATCGTCGTTGCGCATGACCGCGGTGTGCATCGAGTTCAGCTCGCCCTCGGGCACGTCATCGCCCCAGCCTTCGACGACGGACAGGGCGCCATGACGCTTGAAGAAGACGCCGGCATCCACCGCGTGCTGGCGATAGGCGTCCTTGTTGGCGGTTGGGACCGCGCAGAGAAATCCATCCACATAGGTCATCGGCCTATCCTCTCTCAGCCATTCATCGCGGCGGCCCGGCGGCACCGCTTCTACGCGCATTGTTAGCATATCGGGCGGGCAAATGCGCGGCAGGGCCCTTGCATTTCGCAGGGAAACGGCGGCGACAGGAGGGCGATGACCGCCGAAACCCTTCTTCCCATCGCCCTCGGCCTGTTTTCGGCGCTGACCCTGGCCATCGTGAACACAGCGGTGAAGCGCGGCGGCGACATCCTGACAACGCGCATCGTCCTGTCGGCCAGTTCGGCTTTGCTGATGGTGCCGTTCGCGTTCCTTGTGCCCTTGCCGGACCAGGCGACCTGGGCTGCGCTCGGGGTCTCCGTGCCGATCCATTTCGCCTACCAGGCCTGCATGATCCGCGCGATGCACCGGGGCGAGCTATCCCTCGTGTTTCCGATCATGCGCGGGTTCGCACCGGTGCTCACGGCCTTAACCGCGTGGCTGGTGCTCGGGGAGGGCCTGGCGCCCATTGCTCTGCTCGGCCTGCTGATCGCGACAGGATCGGTCGTGTACTTCGTTCGCCCGCCCACGGGATTTCTTGGGACAACGGCCCATCCGGACACGGCGGCCCTGTTCTGGGCGTTTGCCACCGCGCTGGGTGTTGCCAGCTACTCGGTTGCCGACGCGCGCGGCATTCGCCTGGCGAACAGCGAGTTTACCTTCATCGTCTGGCTTTTCCTGCTGGACTGGGTCGGCGTGCTGGTCGTCGGACTGGTCGCAAGGGGGTCGGTGCTGTGGTCTGCCGTAGCCACCCAGTGGCGCTATGGCCTGGTGGGCGGGATCGGATCGATCCTGTCCTTCGGCTCCGCGCTCTATGCCATGTCGCTGATCGAGGTGGCGCGGGTGTCGGCCCTGCGGGAATCCGCAGTTGTCTTCGCAGCCATCCTTGGCTGGCTATACCTGAAGGAGGGGCTGGGCCTCCGGCGGACCCTGGCGGCATCCGTTCTGGCGCTTGGGCTGGTACTCATGCAGCTTGGCGGGTAGATGTGCAGGTGCCGTGCATCCAATCGCCGCCACACAGCGTAGGACCTTTCATGAGCAATACCCAAAGCGATATCGGCACAGCCGCAGACAAGGCCAATCAGATCTGGGGCGACCTTGTCCCGGTGATAGGCTTTGTCGCCATCTATAATGGCCTGCGCATCTTCGCGCCCGAGACCGGCTTCATCAGCGCCAAGACGGCCCTCTTCTGGGGGACCGGAGCGCTGATCGCACTGACGGCCGTGATCATCGCCCAGAAATTGCTGACGAAACAGCCGATCCCCTTGTTCCTGGTCGTCTCTTCGCTGATTGTCGGCGTGTTCGGCACGTTGGGCATCGTCGCCCAGAACGAAACCTTCCTTTATGTCAAGGTGACAATCCAGCAGCTGTTTCTGGCCAGCCTGATCTTCGTGCCGCTGCTGTTTGGCCAGAACATCTGGCGGGAAATGTTCAAATCCGTGTTCGACCTGCCCACCCATGCCTGGACCCAGCTTTCAATCCGTTGGGGGCTGTTCTTCGTCGCGATGGCCCTCTGGAACGAGTATCTCTGGCGAACCTATGCACCGGTGGCGGAGCAGTGCCAGGCCGTATTCGGCCTACAGATCGCCCCCTGTGAAGCCTACGGCTTTGCGGGCCTGGGATTTGGCGAGAAGGACGCCCAGGGTGTCTGGGCGAACTGGAAGCTTGGGAACATGGTGATCACCTTCATCTTCGGTGCCCTGAACGTTCCCTATACCCTGAAATGGCTCGGCAAGACTGACGAGGACGTGGCCGAAGCAACCGCCTAGACCGCTTCCGTCTTTGGCGGGGCGAGCGGTCTATCGGGTCAGCGCATCAGTGCCTGGCGGGTTCTGGAACGGGACGCCCAGGGGCCTGTCGCGGCTTTCCGCGTGATGGGTCAGCGCCCACACCACGGTCGGAAACGCCAGGGCGGACCAGGGAATATCCTTCCAGTCGTAGAGCCCGACGGCCTGACTTTCGGGACCGGGTGCGATGTCTGAAAGCAGGCTGGCGCGGAACATGATCTGCACCTGGGAAATCCTTGGCACGTCGTAGATTGCCAAAACGCCGTAAATGGCGATGTCCGCGCAGGCTTCTTCCCGGGCCTCTCGTCTGGCAGCGTCCTCCACACTTTCGCGGGTTTCCATGAAGCCCGCCGGCAGCGTCCAGAACCCCTTCCGCGGCTCAATCGCCCGCTTACAGAGCAGGATCCGCCCATCGCCCGCCACGACAACGGACCCCGCAACAATTTTGGGATTCACGTAATCGACGAAGCCGCAACGGGTGCAGACAGACCGGGTCCGGTCGTCGCCATCGGGCACGCGATCTTCAAAGTCTACCGGGAATTCATCTGTCATCGTATCTTCACTGACGCTTGTTAGGAGAATAGGGTTGATCCGGGTACTGCATGACTGGACAACGCTGCAGGGCTAGGCATCAAACGGGTGCTATACCAAGTGTGGCGAGGGGCGAGAATGGCTGAGACAAATACTTTGGACCGCGCACCGTTTGCGCTCAACAGTTCACCAAGCCACCTGTTGCACAGGGCCCAGCAGGTCGCCTCGATCAAATCGGCGGCTGCGCTCAAGGCGGCAGGGATCACCCTTCGGCAGTTTTCCGTGCTCGCAGCCGTTGCCGAAGCGGAAGGCGCAAGCCAGAGCCGTCTGGTCGAAGCGACCGGAATCGACCGGTCAACCCTGGCCGACATGGTCCAGCGAATGGAAGACTCGGTTCTGATCAGCCGGGAGAAATCTGAAACCGATGCCCGGGCCAAGGCTGTCATGCTCACCGACAAGGGCCGCGACGCCCTGGCCATCGCTGCCCCTGCCGTAAGGGACGCCGACGATGCACTGCTGGCGGCCTTGCCGAAGTCGCGCCGGGGCACCTTCGTCGATATCCTCGCGAAGCTGACTGGCACCGGGGACGACGCACCTGAAGCAGATGCGGACACGCCGAAGCCCAAGACCAAGGTCAAGGCGGCAACGACCGAAAAAGACAAGAAGTCCAAGAAGAAATCGAAGGACAAGAAGGACGACAAGTCCAAGGCGTCCAAGAAAACCGCGAAGAAGTCCGGCAAGAAGAAAGACTGACCGGCCGGCGGGCGGTGGCCCCCTGAGCGTTTCCGCCTGGGGCGAAAACGCGCCAAGGCGTCGGTCTTTCTTTTCAATCCTGGCTGACGCTTCACGTCTCTGTTCTAGTGCAAGTATCCGTTCGCAAACGATTCTGTTTGCTCCCAACTTGTTTTAATTGAACACGACCTGCATCGGTCCGACCTGGCGGATTGCGCCAAATGCCAGGGTTGACGGAGGGCCTTCGAGACGCGTGTTGGGCGCCCGCTCCGCGATGACGGCCAGCGTCTCTTCCATCTCGGCCCGGGCCAGGGCCTCGCCAACGCAGCGGTGGGCCCCGGCGCCGAACACGAAATGCCAGCGCTGGTGGTCGGTGCGGTGGATGTTGAACTGATCGGGCGCATCGAACACATCCGGATCGCGGAGGGCAGAAATCACCGACACGGCAATGACGGCGCCCTCGGGGACGCGGTATCCATCGATATCGAGGTCGCGCATGGCCACCCGGGGGATCGACGAGATCACCGGCTGGTAACGCAGGCCTTCTTCGACGACCGCGCGCTTCAGCGCATGGGGATTGGCGACGAAATCAGCCCATTGCTCCGGATGCTGCAGGAGTTCCGACAGCGTCATGCAGATGGATCCACGTGTCGTGTCCGAACCGGCCAGGATCAGGCCCAGGATCTGGGTGCGAATCTCGCCCTCGTCGAGGTTTCCGGCCTCGGCCGTGGCCCGCACATAGTCAGTGAGAAAGTCATCCCGCGGGTTCTGGCGGCGATCCGCAAGCAGGGCGGTCACATAGTCCTCGAACGCGGCAAGGCTGGTCTCGATGGTTTCGCGCTTGGCCGGATCGATCATGCCGATGGCGGCGGCGGTGTCCTGAATCCACTGGAGGAAGATAGGAACATCGGACCGGGGAATGCCGAGTATGTCGGCAATGATCCGTGCGGGAAGCTGGCTGGCGATCTCACCGACAAAATCCACCGGGCCCCTGCCGATCCGCTCGTCCACCATTTCGGTGGCGATCTCGCGAATCTTTGGCCGCATGGCATCCATCAGTTTGAAGGCAAACGTCCGGGCAACGGGCATGCGGCGGCGGATATGGGTCTCGCCATTGGCAAACAACATGGCCAGGCGCGTGAACTCGAAGATCGGCCCGTCGAACACCCCCTGCATCATCTTGCTTTCAAGCTCCAGCTGTCGGGTAGCGTCGCTGGTGACCAGGGCCACATGGCGGTTTTGCAGGGCGAGGGTGATGCCCATCTCCGTGCGCGCAATCGGGGCTTGTTCCCGCAATTTCCGCAGGACATCGTAGACCGTTTCACCGGGCGCCATCTCCGATGGTGTCATGGGGGCATCATCGAGTGATTTCAGAGCGTCTACGGTCACGGCAATTCCTCCACGGTCTGGCGGGAGCATAGCCGAAGTTGACGCAGGCGTCACGGACTGTGTGGCGTCCTAACGGGTTGGGACGGGGGCGTCGCCGGCATAGTCGTAGAAACCCTTGCCGGTCTTGCGGCCAAGCCATCCGGCTTCGACATATTTCACCAGCAGCGGACAGGGCCGGTATTTCGTGTCGGCCAGGCCGTCATGGAGGACCTGCATGATGGAGAGGCAGGTGTCGAGGCCGATGAAATCAGCCAGGGTGAGCGGCCCCATGGGATGGTTTGCCCCCAGCTTCATGGCGGTATCGATCGCTTCGACCGTACCGACCCCTTCATACAGCGCATACACCGCCTCATTGATCATCGGCACAAGGACGCGGTTGACGATGAAGGCGGGGTAATCCTCCGCGTTGGTGGTGGTCTTGCCCAGGGCGTTGGCGAAAGTGAGCGTGGTCTCATAGGTCGCCTGGTCCGTGGCGAGGCCGCGGATGATCTCCACCAGTTTCATCAGCGGAACGGGGTTCATGAAGTGCATGCCAATGAACTGTTCCGGCCGTTCGGTGACGCTCGCCAGCCGCGTGATTGACATGGAAGAGGTATTTGACGCGAGGATTGCATGGTCGGCGACCACCTCGCTGAGGGATTTGAAGATGGACTCCTTCAGGTCCCGGTTTTCCGATGCGGCTTCGATCGCCATGTCGACATCTGCGAAATCGCCAAGGGAAAGGCTCGGGACAATCCGTTTCAGTCCGGTTTCCATCTCCTCGCGCGAAATCAGGTCACGGCTCACCTGCCGGAGCATGTTCTTCTCGATCGTCGCCATACCGCGGTCGAGATTGTCCTGGGAGATATCATTCAGGACAACATCATAACCGGCGAGCGCGGCCACATGGGCAATGCCGTTTCCCATCTGCCCCGCACCCACGACGCCAATGCGCTTCATATCGGCCATTCTTCCACTTCTCACTACGCTGGATCACCCGCGGGAGAGTACCGCTTTTGTGCAGTGCGTCAAAGCGGTTTCGCAGACGCGCAAAACATCGGCGCCGCGCCCCTCAGGCAACAGCGTCCTTCACCGGATCGATCGAATGCGGATCATCCACCGTGGGAGGAAGCGTATAAGGGTCACCATCCACGACTTTCTTGATCACCCCGCGGAGGATTTTGCCCGAGCGGGTCTTGGGCAAGCGGTCGACCACATGGACCCGCTTGAACGCCGCCACCGGACCGATATCATTGCGGACCGCCTGGACCAGCTCAGCCCGGATATCGTGGCCGGCGTCGCCTGCGCACAGGACAACGAAACCGACGGGCACCATGCCCTTGAGGTCATCTGCGGCACCCACGACAGCGCACTCGGCCACCATCGGGTGCTTGATCAGCGCTTCTTCCAACGCGCCGGTGGACAGGCGGTGGCCGGCGACATTGATGACGTCATCGACCCGGGTCATCACGGAGACATAACCGTCCGCATCGATCACGCCCGCATCGCCTGATGAGTAATAGCCGGGGTATCGGTCCAGATAGGCGGTGCGATAGCGCCGGGGCGCCTGCCACAGGGTGGGCGCCGCGCCCGGGGGAAGCGGCAGCTTGACGGCAAGGCCGCCGATCTCACCGGGCGCGACCGGGGTGCCGTCGTCACCGAGGCATTCCACCCGCCAACCCGGCATGGGGAGGCCTGTGGAGCCTTCCTTTACGGGCTGTTCCTCGATGCCAAGCGGATTGCCGCAAATCGCCCAGCCGGTTTCGGTTTGCCACCAGTGATCGACCACTGGCTTGCCGAGCTTTTGCTGTGACCAGATGAGCGTATCGGGATCGGTCCGCTCACCGGCCAGGAACATGGCCCGCAGGCCCGACAGGTCACTTTTGCCCAGGAAAGCGCCTTCCGGATCGACCTGGCGGATGGCGCGGATCGCCGTTGGCGCAGTGAAGAACACACGAACATCGTTCTCTTCGATGATCCGCCAGAACACGCCGGCATCGGGCGTCCCGACCGGCTTGCCTTCGAACATGACGGTCGTGTTCCGATTGAGGAGGGGGCCATAGACGATGTAACTGTGGCCCACCACCCAGCCCACATCGGAGGCTGCCCAATAGGTCTCCCCCGGCTGCACACCGTAGAGATTCCGCATACTCCAGGCGAGAGCCACCATATGGCCGCCGGTATCCCGGACAATACCCTTGGGCTGTCCCGTCGTACCCGACGTATAGAGAATATAGAGCGGGTCGGTCGCGGCCACCGGCACGCATGGCACCGGCTCTGCCGTCGCGATCAGCGCGGCCGCGTCGAAATCGCCAACCCCTGAGAGCTCCGCCGGGCATTCGTCCCGCTGGAAGACGAGGCAGGCCCCGGGCGGGTGCTCAGCGATTGCGAACGCCTCATCAAGGATGGGTTTGTAGGCAATGGTCCGGCCCGGTTCGATGCCACAGCTCGACGCGATCAGGGCCTTTGGACGGGCGTCATCAATACGGGTCGCAAGTTCGCGGGCGGCGAACCCGCCGAACACGACAGAATGGACCGCCCCGATCCGGGCGCAGGCGAGCATGGCGATGGCCGCTTCCGGCGAATTCGGCATGTAGATCAGGACACGGTCGCCCTTTTCGATCCCCTTTTCGGTCAGGACACCTGCAAAACGCGCGGTCTGGTCAAGCAGTTGGGCATAGGTGAGCGTCCGCCGGCTTGCGGTGACAGGACTCTCGAAGACAATCGCCAAGGTGTCGCCATGGCCGGCGGCCACATGCCGGTCGAGGCAGTTGTGGCAGGTGTTCGTTTCCGCGCCCGCAAACCAGCGGGGCACCGGGTCGCCCAGATCACTGAGCACCGCGTCCCACGGTTTGAACCAGTCGATTGCCGCTGCCTGGGTTTCCCAGAACCCGGCAGGGTCTTCATTCGCGGCGGCCAGAACGGTGCGATAATCTGCCATGGCGGGCTCCCGAAGTCTGCGCGGTGGCCCGCATCCGCACCAGAGTGACAGGATCGACCGGACTGAAAAGCCCTTCTTTCGGATAAGGACAAGGATCGGTCGGGAGGGCCTATGGCGTCGGCCCGCGCAAACCCCCAATGTCGGCGTCCCTTGCGGCCACCTGGTCGGGCGACGTGTTGCAATCGGCTTCCAGCACGCCATGGATCCAGATGTTTGAAAGCGGGGCACGCACCGTTTTCGGCGCGACGGGCCTTGCGCCGGTCAATCCTGCCCTCGCGAACGAGAGCCGCGCCCGGTCAAGCCCAACGCTGGCGCCAACGAAATACCCCTGCCGGGCCAGGGCCTCGTCAGGCACAGCGACGATCGACACGATACTCTGACCGGGTGTTTCGAACACCACCGTGACGGCAAAAGCGTCGGTCTCGACGGCGGCGATGCCATGGCTTTGATGGGTATGGTCCTCGATGACGGACCAGCGGCCATCGCGATTGCCAAGCGTGCCGCTGATATTGACCTGGCCACTGTCGCAGTTTCGACCGATGGCCAGCACCTCTGTCCGGTGCTGGTAGGCATCAAAGGGCGCGTGTAGTCGAGGATGGTCGCGCACATCGTACGCGATAGCCGCAAGCCCAACCAGACCGATCCAGAAGCTCCTTCGGACATCCACGCGGCGTGTTTCCCCATCCAATGGGGATCACTTTAATCTAATTGTGCGATTATTCTACATATTTCTCTTTTTATGGTATTCCGCCGACTTTGGTTGCGACGGTTCCAGTGCCATGCGCGAGCGTGTCGGCGGTCCTCACCAACCACACCCCTCCCAAGCCGGAGGCCACACCGACCGCAAGGAGTGTGGCGGTCCACAGCGATCCGTCAACCAAGGCGAGGCCGGCGAACACAACCATGCCGGGTGCGAGAACACAGGCGAGCTCCCACCGCGCTGTCTGGGGGGCAACCCCCGCGGCCAGCACACCGCACGCGCCGCAGAAAATTACAAGGGCAACAAGATCGCCGATCCAACCACCATGGCCGAAATCAAGGCGCGGATGGTACAGCGTTCGAGCCGGCCCCGCCCTGTCGCCATTGGCGAACACGTGAACCGTGTTGCCGGTATAGCTGATGAGGATGTGCTGGGGACCGGGGGCATCGAACAGGTCAGGCCAACGCATTTCTCCCTGACGCTTGGCATTCGTGCCGCTCCAGGGCGTCCGGATGTTCAAAAGCAGGTCCGTGCCGTCCTGACTGACCGAAAAGTTCCGGCGATAGCGTCCAGGTGACAAGGTCAGGATACGGGCATTGCCGATCTCTGCGGCCGGGTCGGACTCGGCAACGATTTCGATCGTTATCCCGCCGCTGGTCTGGACCGCCGCTAGCAGGGGATCTGTTTCCGCCCCGTTCAACAGGGGCTTATCGGCGCCCTGCACCGGCCCCGCGACCGTTTCCAGATAGATCGGCTCCAGGCTCTGCCTTAGCGCAGCGCCCGTATCGTCAACGGGGAGGGCTGACAGAAGGGCAAGGCCATCGCGATCGATCGCGCGGGGATAGATCGCGACCAGCGGGAGGCTGCCAGGCCAGGCGTGGTGGCCATTACGCTCGGCCCCGGCCACCAGCGGGAACCCCTCGCTCCAATTGTCGAATGCGGTCCGGTTCGCCGCCTGTAGCGCGAGGATCGGCAGGACAATCATCGCCCCGATGAGGGTCACCCCGGCCATGGCCCACAGCAGGCGTCCCCAGGCGTGGGATGGGTTGCGCCAAAGCATGGGGAGGGCCGCTGCGGCGGCGCCACCGACGATACCGTCGACGAGGCTGGCATGGCGCGTTGCCGCGCCGGTCTGGATGACCTCGACAAGCAACGCGACGAGGCCAAGCACGCCGGCAACCTTTATCCGGCGGGTGAGTGACGTCCCCGACGCCATGGCCAGCGTAGCCAATGCGCCGACCCCCAGCCATACCAACAGTGCCAGTGCGGTGCCGAAGTCGGGCCCCTGGCGGGACATCGCTTCGAGACGTGGCGCCAACCCGCCCTCTTCCACCGGGAGCAACGGCCAGACATTGGCCAACACAACCAGCATGAGAACAACGCCGAGCCAGATCCGGGCCAGCCGGGGCAGCGCTTTATTGCTATCGGGTCGCGGGCCGGTCATCGGTCAGGCCGGCATGCCGTCATGTGCGTCTGCTGCGGCGCCGGGGCGGGGCAGGGTTGCCCCGACCGCAGCAGGGGTCGCCGGTCTGGTACACGCCTGGTACCGGGCGCTGGCACGGATCGATTGCAGGGTCCGAACAGGTGCGCCTTCATTCTCCAACCCTGCATTTACCCACGCCGCGAGCCCCAGATCTCAATGCCCGTCTATGCCGATGGCTCAAAGAGAAAGCAATGCAACGTGGCATGTAAAGTGCAATCCTATTTGCAGCTCTCCTAGCAAGTGCATTTGGTTGATTTGTTGATTCAAGTACTGAGCGAATAAAACAGGGGGTAGATTACATGCGCGGAGATGGATCGGGGTCCAACCGGCTGCGACTGGGCGTAATCATTGATGGTGACCCCCTTTTCGAGCCGTGGGAAGTTCGCCTGTTCGAAACGCTTGCGAGGCTTGATACAGTTGATCTCGCATTCGTCGTCGTCTTGCCCCACGCGGCCCCGACGCCCGCCGAGTCGCGATGGTTGAAACGCTTTCTGGGTTGGGAGTCCCGCCTCCTGAAGACGCCCCTGCGCCCGCGCTACGATCTCTCATTCACGAGTCTCAAGGACCTGAAGCCCTACGGCCCTGGCGCGCGGCGCCACAGGAAAGCCGATATCCTTCTCAACCATGCGCGCCAGTCACTACCGGAAGACCATCGCTTCCGCGAGAAAGAGATCTGGGGCTATTCAGTCCTTCTGCCGGGCCAATCGCCCGATGCCCACGCCATCGCGCCTGTGATCACGGATGCCCCGTTCACCGAAGTGTCGATCGGCCGGATCGGACCAGGCGGGAAGCATACGCCGATTGCGCGCGCCCGCACCAATACTAAACCCGTGGCCACCTATAACGGTGCGTTCGCGTCCGATGTGCTGCCGCAGCTTCTCATGCGCGAACTTGCAGCGTTCCGGCTAGGGCTTGCCCACGCAACACCAGATTGCGCTGACACCGGCAGGATCGCGGCGACAGGCGGAGACAGAAACCATCAGGACCGGTTCGCCGCACCTCTGCCCTATGCCATGCACATGACCGGCCGCGCCAGCAAGGCGGCCTTCGCCAGGGCCCGGGGGGCGTTGGACCGGCGAGCGAACCAGTGGTCGTTGATGGTCGGACGCGGTGACCCGCTCACCAACAGCATGGGCGCACTGGTCGAGCTTGACCAACCGGCAGGGGAGTCCCGTGCCCATCCCTTCCTGTTCGTCAAGGACGGTGTCACCTGGGTTTTCTACCAGGCCTTTGGTCCAGCGCATCCGCAGGGAAAGCTGCATGCGGGGCGGCTCGATGGCGACCGGTTATTCGACGTCCAGGCCCTCAATTTCGGACCCATCCATGCTGCCTTCCCTTACATCTTTGCCCATGACGGAGAGGTCTTCATGGTCCCGGAAACGCACCAGAGAGACCGGGTGGAAGTGTGGCGCTGTCTTGAATTTCCTGGCCAATGGGTACTTCACGCCTCGGCACTGGAAGGCCAGGCGCCGGCAGACAGCGTCCTGTTCGAGCACGGGGGCGCCTGGTGGCTGTTCACCAGCCATGCATCGGGCGAGATGCCGGACTATTGCCGGGAACTCCATGTCTACCAGGCCAGCGGGCCGGACCTCTCCGAATTGACCCCCCACGCCCTCAATCCCGTCGTGATGGACACCACATGCGCCCGGATGGGCGGGCGTCCTTTTGTCAGGAACGGCACACTTTACCGCCCCGGCCAGAACTCCAGCCACGGCCTCCTTGGCTTCGGGCTGTCGATCATGGCCATCGACACCCTGAACCTGACTGACTATCGCGAGCACCGGGTGCGCAGTATCAACGCGGTTCGCCGCAAAGGTACGATCGGTTGCCACCATCTCGATGTGGCACCGGGTCAGTTCATCATTGATGCGAGGCGAACAACGGCCAGGCGCGGGCTCGGCCGTCGTCCGATCACCCTTCACGCGCGCTGATCCCCAGGCCACTTGAATTGCCGCGATGGACAGGACTTGACGGCCACGCGGGACTCGCCGAAGCCACCCCCATGAGCCAAGCCATTACCGTTTCCGTCCGTCCGCTAGACCACTTTACCGGCCTGGACCTCCCTCGCTATGAAACGGCTGGCGCGGCCGGGTTAGACGTGCGCGCAGCAGTGCCCAGCGATGCACCCCTCGTGCTGGCACCGGGCGCGCGCGCCATGGTGCCGACCGGGCTGAGCGTGGCGATCCCCGAAGGCTTCGAACTGCAGATGCGTCCGCGCTCGGGACTGGCCGCCAAGCACGGGGTGACCTGTCTCAACTCCCCTGGCACGATCGACAGCGACTACAGGGGCGAATTGAAGGTCATCCTGATCAATCACAACACGGAGCCGTTCACGATCAACCGCGGTGAACGCATTGGCCAATTGGTCCTGGCGCCCGTCACTCGGCTCGACTGGGCGTTGGTTGAAACGCTGCCCGACACCGGCCGGGGTGAAGGCGGTTTCGGCTCCACTGGCCGCTAGCCAGGGAGCAGGGCCACCCGGCCCGCGAACCGGTCCCGCCGCTGCGAAACCGGTCCTTTCAGGCGTCAATCGGTGTGTTGGATCGACAGGCCGAGGAACTCCTTCGTGAGGGAGCTCGGATCTTCGAGACTGGCGAAGGACTCCGCTGACAGAGGCGCTTCTGGATCGAGCTTGATCGTCAGGGTTCCAGGCGAAGTGATGAAGCTGCTGAGTGCTGCGGTCGCTTCGGTCACAATGGCCATGTCGATACCCATTCCTCCAGCCATCATTGGTGCCATGGCGAGCCCCGTCACGGCCTGGTTTCGGACCTCCTGGGGATCCTGGCCGTTCTGGGCCGCGAACAGGTTGATCATTCGGTCGACCATGGAGTTGTCATCGAGCTCAAGCTCGAGCCCCTGGAGATACAGCGCCTCGACGGCCGTCTGCATCACTTCGGGATCGGGATTGGCGCCATTGGCCAGGTCCGCAAGGCCCATACCGGCGAGCGCCTCGCCATAGCTCTTGTAGCCGCCAATTGCGCCGCCGAGCTTGAGGGAGAAACCATCCTTCAGCGTGAAGACGTTGTCGTTCGCCGCCATCGTCAGAAGGTCGGAGTCGGGATCGTAGGAGGCCTTCGACTGGCCAGTGAGCTCAAGCGTCTGGAACCCGACCATGCCCAGTGCGCCTGCCAGCTCGCCCCCGGCCTCACCGCCACTGGGGTCGGCGGACAAGGTGAGGGCGTAGGGCGCGGTCTCGAACGCGATCGGCAGGCCATCGGCGCGGCGGCTGACCGCCTGTTCCCATTTCGGCATGGACAGCGAAATGCCTTCTCCGACAAAACTGAGATCAGTGATATCAAGCCTGTCGAAACCGGGCTCGACGGGGCTGGCGAAGAGTTGGCTGATCACGTCGGTGGCTGCATCGGCTCCGGCGGGGTCGGTCGCAATAAGGTCCATCAGGGCGGTTTTCGCGCCGGCGACGCTCATTGAGCCAAGGGACAGGTTGACGGGCCCTTCGGCGTCATCATCCTGAATGGCAACCGACAACCCGTTCAGGGCCGCAACGCCAAGCTCGCCTGCCTGTGCGCCGCCGAAATCAAGTGAGCCAAGGGTGATGTCGGCCGAAGAACCGGCATCGCCATCCTCGGCAACCAGAGCAAGGTCGGTGAACCTCAGACGGTCAAATCCAAGCGCGTCGCCCGTCGGAAACGGCGCCGGGTCTGCATTGCCCATGAGGCTGGCAATCCACGCGGAGACCTCGGGAGAGGGGTTGATGAGCTCAACCTCGCCCACGCCCGCTTCCGCGATATCGTCATCATCGGGTTCGTCGTCGGGGGTCGGAGCAAATTCGAGGCCGTTGAATGCCATGCGGGCAAAGCTGGCCCCGGCATCGGTCATATCGAGGCCTTCGAATTCGACCGTTTCAACGGTGAGTATGCCGCCCTCGAAGTCATTCCCGAAATCGATATGCGGTCCGTCCTCGTCGCCCACATGGTCTGGCAGCGTTATCGAAACGTTCGAGAATGTTGCATTCGCGCCATCGACCGCGCGCTCGTCAAAGGTGACCCGGCCTTCGCCAGACGTCGCCAGCGACAGGGCCGCGAGCGCCGCTTCGGCCTGGCTGGCATCGCCGCCGTGCAGACTGATGTTCCCGAGCGCTGCCAGGGCATCCTCGGCAGATTGCACCGCGACCGCACCGGCATCGGCAACGTCGGTCGCGACCTGGTCTTCGGTCTGGTTTCCACAGGCGGTGAGCAGGGCAGTTGCAGCCGCGCCAATCAAGAGCTTCTTCATTTTTTCTTCCCCAATGGCTTGGTGAATCCCTACACTCACCTCCAAGCAGCGATTCTGGGTCTAACCATGTTGACTGATAATGGCCAGAAGATGGTTCTCACTGCCGCGAACGGGGCGCCGGTCACCGTCCGTCTTGAAATCAATCCGAAGGCAAGGCGACTGATCCTGCGCCTGGATGAGCGCGCCCGGGAGGCGGTTGCCATCGCACCGACGAGGCGGGAACTGAAAGCCGCTGCCCAGTTTGCCTGCGAGCGTGTGGACTGGATCGCAGACCGGCTGGAAACCTTGCCCAGGAACCAACCGCTAGTGAATGGCGCGATGATCCCGTTACGGGGAGAGCCCTGCCGACTGACCCTCCACGGCAAGGGCCGCATCGCCCGCCTCCTGACAGAACCGGACATGCATATCTGCGTACCCGGCGATGCCAGCACGTTTGGCGCGCGGGTCGAACGCTACCTCAAACGGGCGGCCACATCAGACCTGGGCGACGCGGTCGACCGCCACTGCGCGACCCTGGGTGTCGAAGCGGCCCGGATCTCGGTCAAGGACACGCGCAGTCGCTGGGGCTCCTGCACCGCCGATGGCCGCCTGTCTTTCTCCTGGCGGCTGGTCCTCGCGCCGCCCGACGTGCTGGATTATGTGGCGGCCCATGAGTGCGCTCACCTCATCGAGATGAACCATTCGCCGGCCTTCTGGGCCCATGTGGCCCGGTGCCGGCCCGACTGGAAACAGCAACGGAACTGGCTCCGCAGCCACGGCAGGGCCCTGCACGCGATCGGGGCCTAGCGGTGACAGAGCGTGCGCGCCCGCGGCAGCCGCGTGAGATCGAGAACGACGCACCATGCCCCTTGACGATCGGCACCTTAGGCGTCATTACACGCGCCTTCGGGCCACGAGGGCCCCGGGAGTCACGACGGAATGGCGAATACTCGCTCTGCAAAGAAAATGGTGCGCAAGATTGCACGCCGCACCGAGGTGAATACCGCGCGTCGATCACGCATGCGGACGTTCATCCGGCAGGTGGAAGAAGCCATTGCCTCGGGCGACAAGAATGCCGCAAGCGACGCGCTGAAGGCTGCCCAGCCCGAAATCATGCGGGCAGCTTCTAAGGGCGTGATCCACGGCAACACCTCGTCCCGCAAGGTTTCCCGCCTCGCGGCACGCGTGAAAGCCATGGGCTAGACCCCACACGCCCTGGCCGGCCTGTGTTTGAAGACGGGCCATCGCAGCAACCCATCCATTCATAATCTGCCGGGTTACCGCCTGACAGGGCGCTATACAGCCGTTCGCCATTTCTCTCCTTTTATTAGAAGCCCTGAGTTATCGCGCCTGTTCCGCTCGGCAGAAAAACGTGCGTGTGCCACGCACAAAACGACTCGCCTTAGACGGGAAGTACGCTATAGTCAGGGTCATCGGTTAAGTAGATTTTTTGGTCGCAAACTCACGTAGCCTTGTTGCCAATATTGAACCGAATTCCACAAGTGGCGTAGGGTTGTTCTCTTGACGGAGAACGCCGGCATTATGGTCGTGCACAGACGGTCGACTCAGTGGAAAAATATTTTTTCTACATGGTTAACAAAGCGTTAGGTATCGAAAAATTTAGTCAAGACCGGTTTTGTGGGCGGCATGAAAATTCTTCGTATGGACAGCAAAAGCCCCTCTGAGTAGCTTCAACCCATCGACGTACTTTGTCCTTTCACTGAGTGTTTGTAGTGACTATCCGTCCTGGATAGGCGGGCGAGTTTTGGTGCGTTGGTAATGGGGTTACCACCAAACACAAAGGGGGCGATCCAAATGGAATCGTTCAGAACTAACGCAAAATCTTCAGAACAAGATCAACAACAAAAAAGAGAAGGAGAGTCTGAAATGGGCGCTCCAGAAGTTTGGAAACGTGTGGAAGAAGACCTGCGTTCAAAGGTCACCGCGCACGATTACGACTGTTACATCAGCGGGCTCCGGTTCATTGCCGAAGTCGAAGGCGAAGTCCTGATCGCCACCAAGACGCCGTGGGCCTTTCAGCGCGTCGGCGCCAATCACAAGCACCTCATCCAGAGAGTCTGGAAAGCCCATGATGAGAAGCGGCGCCGTGTACGCCTGGCCTGCTGGGAAACCGACCGGAATGAGTGGGAAGACCTTGTAAAGTATCCCTGGGCCGATGAAGCGGCCCCTGAGACCGAAGTTGAAGAGGCCGCCACGGCGCCTCAGAAAGCCCTGGCGGAGACCGGTGAAGCAGACACCGGCATTACCGACGACCGGGCCCATCTCACCTTCGCAACCCTGGTCGAGGGCCCATCCAATGGGTCGGCGGCCCGCCTGCTGCGGTACCTGGCCAATGGTGGCGACGTGCCGAACAAGATCTTGTTTGTCAGCGGCAAACAGGGCACGGGCAAGACCCACCTCCTATCAGCGTGCCAGCACGCAATCCTGAAGAATGGCCGGCAGCGGAAGGTCGTTTACATGACCGCCGAGGTGTTCTCCGCCGCGTTCGTCGAAGGCGCCATGGCCGGTGATACCCGCGCCCTGAAGTCCCGCGTTCGGGGTGGCGACATCCTGCTGGTCGAAGACCTGCAAACAATAGCCAAGCGCCCGAAGACCGAGGAGGAGTTCCTCAACTCCATCCGTGCGGTGAAAGCGTCCGGTGGAACGGTTGTGATCACCGCCGACACCACCATCAACGAGATGGCCGGCCTATCGCAACGGTTGCGTCATGAACTCCACGGCGCAACGACGGCTGAAATCGCCATGCCGGACGATGCCATGCGGCGCGAAATCGTGCGTCGTCATGCCGATCTCCTCCAGGCGAAGACCCCGACCTTCACCTTCACGGAGGACATGGTGAAACACCTGTGCCTCCGCGTGCGGGGTCCGGGGCGTGAGCTGATCGGCGTCCTGTGCAGTCTCTATGCAGATGTCAGCATCGTGGTCGACACGCCGACCGAGCCGACCCTTGCCCACCTCGATACGGTCATCCGGCGCCAGTTGGGAGAGCAGAAGCCTCCAACCCTGGAGATCGTCAAACGGGCCACCACACGCCTGTTCGGTGTGTCCAAGGCCGAGCTGGAAAGCCCGACAAAGGTCCATTCCGTTGTGCGCCCGCGCCAGATGGCCATGTACCTGTGCCGCACGATGACGACGAAGAGCTTCCCCCAGATCGGCAATGCCTTTGGAGGGCGTGACCACGCGACCGTCATCTATGCAGTGCGGAAGGTGAAACGCCTGATGGATGAGGATGCCGAATTCGCTGACCAGGTGGAACAGCTTCGCTCGGCCATTTTCGACGTCCAGGCCGAGCACTAAACAGAGGCGGTGCCGGGAAGGGCCATCTTCGCCCTTGCATTTTTCCCGATTTCCCCAAGTGTATCGGCCCGCGCCTCTCTGGTGTGGGCCGATTCGCGTTTACGTTTGTGGCGTGAACGCGAGAATGACTGGTTTCCGCGATCGGCAACCGCGCCGTGACCGTACGTTCCTTGAGAGGATTGCGCGATGAAATTGACGATTGAACGCGGCGACCTTCTGGGCGCCCTGACCCATGTCCAAAGCGTTGTTGAACGCCGCAATACGATCCCGATCCTGTCAAACGTCCTGCTGACCGCAGCGAATGGCGCGTTGACCATGACCGCAACCGACCTGGACATCGAGGCGGTGGATAGCGCGGACGCCGAGATCGAGCGGGACGGCGCGGTGACAGCGCCGGCTGGCACCCTGTTCGATGTGGTGCGAAAGCTGCCTGGCGGTGCCGATGTTCACCTGGAGCTCCAACCCGAGAATGAGCGCCTGTCGATCCGTGCCGGCCGGTCCAGCTTTGAACTTCCCACCCTGCCGGCCTCGGACTTCCAGACCATGCAGGCCGACCCCGGCGCAACCTCATTCGAAATCGATGCCTCGGACCTCAGGCGCCTGATCGACAAGACCCGGTTTGCGATCTCAACCGAAGAGACCCGTTACTACCTCAACGGCGTCTACCTGCATTCGACCGAGACCGATGACGGCGCGCCCGTCCTGCGAACCGTTGCCACTGATGGCCATCGGCTGGCCCTGGCAGAGATTACAGCGCCCGAAGGGTCTGCCGGCCTCAAGGGCGTGATCGTGCCCCGCAAGGCCGTCGCCGAGGCGCGCCGCCTTATCGACAACGCCACAGATCCTGTCAGGCTGGACGTGTCGGACTCCAAGATTGTCATCAAGGCCGGGCGCGCCGTGCTCACGGCGAAACTCATTGACGGGTCCTTCCCGGACTATGCGCGCGTCATCCCGAAAGGAAACGAGAAACGCCTCCTGATCGACAACAAGGCGTTCGAAGCTGCGGTCGACAGGGTCTCGACCGTTTCGGCGGAACGGTCGCGATCGGTCAAACTGTCCCTCGATACCGACAAGCTGACCCTTGCGGTCAACCATACCGAGACCGGCCAGGGGCATGAGGAGCTCGAAGCCGAGTATGGCAGCGACCCGATGGAGATCGGGTTCAACGCCCGTTACCTGATGGATATTGCCGGCCAGATCGAGGCAGACCGCGCCGAGTTCATGCTGAATGACAGTGCGTCCCCGGCCCTGGTTCTGGACCCCGACGATACGGCATCCCGCTATGTGCTGATGCCGCTTCGCGTATGATTGCGCCAGCAGGCGTCGGGGCGATCACATCAGCGCATCAACGACAGCCTTGAACAGGGCGTCCTTCCGCTTTTCGAAGTCGGGCAGCTCGTCATAGGGTTTGAGCATCGGGTGGGTTTTCTTGTCGGCGTCTTTCTCGGCGCCGAAAACCCAACCATCCCGCCGTTTCTGTTCCATCCATTGGTCGTGTTGGGCACTGTGCGGCGCTTCTGGATTATCGATCGTGAACTGAACGCTCTCGGCGGTCGATTCCCGCATCCATTTCGGCGCCTTGCTCCAGCTCGGCGATGTCGGCTGGCCGTTCACCTTCTGCCAGGTTCGCACGGCCTCGTGAACCACCTCTGCCATGGCCTCTACCCGGGCTTCCGCCAGCAGCTCTCCAGTTGTTTTCACCATGGGTTAAAGCGTCCTCCAATCGGAGATGATTTGCAATAGCCCGGCATCGACCCAGCCGGCGGAATTGTTTTCGAACGCATAGGCGGGCCCGCTGGTTCCGGTGCCGTAAGCGTGAACGCCGACCACCGTGGCCACGCCGTCCTTGTCATAGGTATAGACCGGTGATCCCGACTGGCCGCCGAACGTGTCGGCCGGATAATAGACGCGGCCGTCATGGACCATTTCCACCGGGGTGGCGTGGTGCCAAAGCTCAGCGGCATACAGGCTCTCTGCGCCCTCGCCCAGCCGCGTGACCTTATCGCCGGGATAGCCTGTCACATGCACCCATTGTTTCTTCAGGGAATCGGGCGCACGGGCTGCCACACGGAACCAGCCAAGCTCCTCACCGATTTCGCGGTTGAGATGCAGGGCACCCACGTCGAAGCGCGGATCGAACCGGTTCGACCATTCCCCATGCAGCGACACTTTCTCGGCATAAAGCGATCCGAAATGGGCGAAGGGTTCATGCTGTCCCGCGCGCCCGGGCCGGATTTCGATACCGGTGGGATAGGGGCTGCCGCGGCTTGGCAGGATGCAGTGGCCCGCCGTCAATACCGTGCGCTGGCCCACCAGGAATCCCGTACCCACCGTTTGCGTACCGCCCTCCCAATGCATGGTGAGCGAACAGATCATGCGGAAGGGATAAGCTGCGGTGGCGTGGATCTGCGTGCGATTATCGTCCCCGATCACCGTTTCAAACCCGGAGCTTTTCATGCGGAACGCGTCGAGATCTCCCGAATAGACGCCCGTCTTCAGTAGGCGCTCCAGCAAGGCAGGGTCATCCTGGGGCTGGGTGATCCGCCGGCCCGGGATGATGAGGCTGGAGGGCGGGGTGGACGGTGCACTGTAACCCGGTGGGCCCAGCGGTTTGCCCATCACCACCGTGTCATGGCCGCTGGCCCGTGGGGTCGCACTGGCGTCGGGATAGTCCGTTGAGCCGATGCGCGAGGCAATCTGGCCGGCAACCGCCCCAATAACGGCGCCGGCGACGCCGGCGAATTCAGCGCCCGTTTCCGCGCCCACGTCCGAAGCCCCATCGCCGCCGGTATCTCCCATCACCGCGGCGGGTGTATTGATGGCGGCCCGGATCGAGGGGATCCAGATGCCCTGGTTGGCTTCGTAGCGGCCAGACTTGGAGGGTATCCGCTTCAGGTTGGGGCTGCCCTTGTGGTGGATGCCGATCAGGGCCCAGGAGGCACTGTCGAATACCGGGCTACCGGAACTGCCCGGTTCGGTCGGTGTGCGGTAGTGCAACTGTTCAGGCCGGCCATCGAGGTTTTCCACGGGCCGCACGGGACCGGCGGGGTCGCCCACCGAATGGTCCAGCAACAACTCATCGTCAAAGGAGAATTTCGGCTCCCCGCCGAGGGGGAAGCCCAGGACAACCACGTTATAGTCGCAGCCATCCTCATCGAGCGCGCCCCGCACGGGGAGATAGTCGCTGACATCGGCGGGCATCAACGGCTTGGCATTGGCGGGCAGGGGCCCCTTCGGCCTCAAGAGGGTGATATCGTGGTGGAGCGGTTTGGACATCCATGCGACGGCTTCGAAGCTGATGGCGGTCTCATCCCGTGTCCGTTGGATCGGGTCATATTCGAAGAAGACCGCCCGGCTGCGCTGGTAAGAGGCCGCCATCACCCCGTCGCTACCCCCAACCACATGGTAATTGGTCGCTATCAAGGGTTGGCCGGCCCAATCGTCCCGGAAAACGCCGCCATCGACGAAAAAGCCCGAACCGATCTGGACCCAGTCGCTGCCGTCGATGGTCTCGATCGCGCAGATACTGCGCAATCGGTCCATGGCGCCAAGCAGCCGGTCCATGGCCATCATGCGACCGGTCTGTGTGACCTCGTCGCGCTTGTTGAAATAGGCCTGGTAGCCATCGGTCGGGTCATGGGCCACCTCCCTGGCCTTTTCGAGGTCCCGACGGATAAGGCCCGCCTCAACCGGCGTCAGGATCACCGGTTCGGTCTGCACCACATCTTCGGGTGCCTGCCCCGCAACAGCCGATTGCTTTCCCTTCTGCAGGTTCAAAAGCGCAGTTTTCAGGATGCGGACAATCTGGCCCCGGGTGTCGTCGTCATCGCCGGAGATACCCCAGACTTCCTCAAGCTGGCGCAGGGATGAGGCGATCTTGAAGGCATCGTTTTCGGGATTGCCGGCATAGGCGCCATAACAGAGCGCAGCGTCACTGTCGTAACCCAGCACGAGGTAGGCCTCGCCGCAGGTCGCCAGCGTCCAGATATCACCTGGCCGGGTGCCCGGCTGGAGCGCGGCCTTCAGGTCCTCCTCGTGGACCGCGAGGATATCTTCAGCGAGCGTCCGGGCAGCCTCGCCGGAGGCCCAGTCGAACTCCTCGGCATCCTGACCCTCGAAGGGATTGGCCCGGTCCCGTTCGGCGCGAATGATCAGGGCCGCAGCGTTGATGCCATGATAGGTGGACGGCGCCCTGACCACATCGGGATGGGCTTCCACATCCCGCTTGGACCGTTCCCAGACGGCATTGTAGATCTCGACCGACCGCTCCAGGTCCGTGGGGCTTGGCGCCGGCGCCGCAGGATCCTCGACCCTGTTCGCCGCCGCATTCATGTATCCCTGCTTGTAGGCCCGTCCCACATTCCCCATTGCGGACGACCAGATCCTGTAGTCCGCCGTCCCCGGCTTGGCATAGGCGGTCCCGGCTGCCAGCGTCTTGGCCCGACGCACCGCTTCACCCAGCCGGCCTACCTCGATCAGCGCCTGGACTTCCTTTTGGCGCAGGCCATCGGAGCCGAGACCGGACCGCTCCGCCAGGATGCAAAGGACAAGCATGAGCCCAAAGGCGCGCTTGTCCTGGAGCGTCTGAGCCACCTTCAGGATTTCCCCATCGCCCTCATTGCCCAAATCATCGGCCTCATCGACGACCCGGGCAATCGCGGCAATCGCATCGACGCGGGATTCCTCATAGCCAAGCCCCATGAGGCGTTTGCGGGCGCGGTGAAACTCGTCCCGCTGAACAGAAAGATCGGTGAGCGCGGCAAGGGTCATTGCGGGGCTCCCTGCAAGGTAACGGTGGTACTCATCATGCCCGACAGGTCGGGCGCTGCAATCTCTTCCGGGCCCAATAGCGGCAAGTGCGCAACGATGCTTTCCTGCCCCGTGAGCCATGAGGTGGTGATCTTCCGCATGCTGTCGACACGGGCTTTCCAGCCCCGGCGGAAGCTCTCGAGCTTGGTGTTTCGTGCCATGATCTTCTCGTAGAACGTCCAGCGGGCATCCAGGGCCCGGTCAACCAGCAAGGCGGTATCGGTCCGCTCCACGGCAGCCAAGGTATTGGGCCCGAAAAAACCATCCACGGCGGCCGGCGGCAGCCCTGCCCCCCGCTGAATGAAGCGCATGGCCTGGCGCAGGCCGTGGTTCACACAAGCATCGAACAGGGCCAGGGCAGAGGCATCATCGGGCATACGGTGGCAATGGCCGGCCCGCCAGTAACCCTCGAAATAGATCATCTGGACTTCCGTTTCGGTGATGTTGCGCACCGATTGGCGGGGCTCGCCGCGTTTCTCCCGGAACTGGTCATAGGTCTTCTGGGTCACCCCCTGGTTGGTGGCTCCACCCGGGTCATTCGGGTGATCCACGAACCCGCCCTCATAGACGCGCATCACCTTGTGGCAGCGCTCGAAGCGCGCATACTCATCCCGGGCTTCACCAATGGGGCCAGCCGCTATCTCTTCCATGATTGGCCGTAGCGCGTCACCGAGACTCGCCAGCTTGGGCAGGTGGAAGAACTCCTGGTTGGTCATCAACGGGGCAAGCTTGCGCTTGGCTGCCTCATGGATCCGCTTCGCATCGCTCGCCACGAGGTCCGGTGACAGGAAAACTGCCGTCCGGAAAGCCGATAGCGCCTCGTCGAACGCCCCATCGCGCACCTGGGCCTGGAGCGTCCGCCAGGCGAGATTGACATCGGGGATGCTGCCCCAGTCGGGCCTCTGCGCTTCCCGGCGAAGCTCGAACACGAGGTATGGCGATCCCGTATAGGGTTTGCCGCGGCGGGTCAGTGTCCGCCGCGCCCTGTCATAGCCGATCTCGTCGCCGGGATCGTCATCGGCGATGAGGGCGTAGAATCCCGAAGACAACTGGCCATTCTCATTGTCGAACAGGTCATCAAGGCTGGAGGCGAAGGAGGCCTGCCGGACCGAGCCCTTTTTGTCGTCAATCAGTTCGAACGTCTTGCTGATCGTATCACTGATATCGGCCTGGTTCAGTGTCTGGCCGATGGCGGGATTGGTCATCGACACGAACTGGGCCACCGGGGTCTTCAGCGTATCTTCCAGCAGCGCAAGCGCATCGCCGAAATGGTCTTTCTGGAGCACGCTGCCAAAGCCCAGTTCGATGGGCCCGACGCCGCGATAGACCAGCCTGGGTGTCAGCTGCTTGTTGATCACCAGCACGCGGTCCTGCCGCTTGTATCCCATTTCCGGCAATGGCAGCGATTCCGGGATCATGTCCGTGGTGCGGGGCGCAGGAACCGGGGATGTGCCGTTGCCATTGGACTGTCCAAGGCCTCCGAAATCGGGTTCGGGCACCGGTGAAGCAACCTGGGAGCCGGCGCCCGTACTGGCGCCCCCCATGGGCGCGGCGCCCCGGGACATGGACTGGTTGAAGACCCGGCCTTCCGTTGCCGGTGCGAAAACGCCTGCCAGCTTGGTCTGGGCATCGAAATTCGTCTGCCCGATCACGCCATAGATGTAGGGGCCATACTTCGCCGAGCTGAAAAAGCCCCGTTTCAGGCTGATCGCACGAACAGCGATCGACACGTAGGTCTCTTCGGGGACGAACGGCTCGCCGCGGAACTCATCAAGCCTGTAAAGTGACTGCTGGTCATCGGCCACCAGGAGTGTCGATTTAGCCATGGGCGAGCTCCACGTCTTTCGTGTCGGGGTTGAGCGTGGCAGGCTTGGACGCCTGCATGTCCAGCGTCATTGCTTCGGGATCGAGGTCGGCCTCGCGGATCAAGGCATAATCGGTTGGCCGCATCACGGTTGGCCGAACATCAACGGACCGTGCCACCCACGCCCCCGTCGCCTTGCTGAACAGGATGTCCTCCAAGGCAGCAATATACTGGATGTTGTAGGCCTTCGATCCTCCGTCGAGCGCATCGAATGGGACCAGGCTATGGTGGCGTTTGCGGTCGAGATCCTTCGGTCCGCGACGAAACCCGCGCAGGTACCGTTCGGCGCACCATCGCACATGTTCCAGCCGCGCCAGCTTTACCGCGGTGCTCGGACTGTCGATCAGGGGATGGCCCTGCGCCAGGCGCGGCAGGCGGTTGACCGAGGGCGCTTCTCCCGTCGTTCCCGTCAGCCATGGTGTAAGGTCAAATCCGGCCGCATGGAGAAGGGCGGGCACGTAACTGGCCGCAGACCGGCTCGAATAGCGGTTGATCTCGGCGAGGTGGCTCCAATTGGCGGGCGGTGCAGCGCTGTAGAGCTTGGTGTGGGTGGCGTGGATGTCGAAGGCGGCGAGATCAGGCTCGTCATCGAGAACCCGCGAGGCGGCCACCAGATCGCGCCAGCTTCCGAAGGGTTCGATCGGGAGCCGTTGCAGGACGGGGCAGGTGGTATCAGCAGGGATCTTGGCCGCCACATTCCCGGCCAGGCGGCCCGACCCGCCCCGCGCGCAGGCAAAAATCGGACAACCAATCTTGTCTTCGGGCACGAGGCCGTTCTCGGCCATATTGGCAATCACCCGCTTCACATCTGCGGCGGCGGCCATCGGGTCGATCCCGCCGCCCGTTGTCACATAGATTGCCGCCGGGGGCGCAGCCTTGAGCCGTGCCACGAACGTTGCCTGATGGTCTTCCAACGCATCGACGGGGCGCGGGATGAAGACCCCGTCAAAGACATCCTGCCAGGCGGGCACCTGCTGCGTGAACTGGGTCCAGACGTCGGGATTGGGGTCGAGGATGGTGATGCGCTGCTTGCGGCTGGGGTCGGTCCGCTGGCTCTCGCAGAGTTCGGCGAGGATCGCCTGGCCCATATGGCCAAAGCCGACGACGATCGTGTGCTGGATTTCGTCCTTCTGGAGGCGGAAAACCGGTTCCCGGGTCATCAGGGCGCGGGCAGCGGCCCGGCTTTCGCCCACATATTCGACCACGCTGTCTAGCTGGGCCTCCTCGGCGGGTACGTCCGAAGGCGCATGGAAGCTGTAGTCCAGTTCCTCGCGCCGCTCATACCAAGCATCATCCGTGAAAACGAAGATATGGGGCCCTGCGCGCGCCTTGCTGGCCGCAATTCCCTGATCGCTGGCCCTGCGCGCTTTCGCCTGGAAAGCCTTGTCGTTGAAGAGGCGCTCGGCAAGTTCTGCGCTGTCCGCATTATCACCGGTGGCGAAGATCACGGCGCGGGCCCGGTGTGCCGAAGACCACTCCAGCATCGCCGGCAGTCCGATATCGCTGTCCAGCGTCAGGATACCGTCGGGAATGGTTTCCTTGCCGCCCGGCTCGAAATGCACAACGCGCAGGTCACGCCTGGCGGCCTCACGCGCAGCCTCATAGGCAAAGGGCCTGTCTCCGATGATCACCACATGATCCTGGTAGCGCCACTTGGCGTAGCGCTTCAGCACGCTCTGATAGGTGTAACCGAGGGCCACTTTGGCCACCGTGAGAATAAAGAAGATCGCGCCCAGCCAGCGGGCCGCCAGGAGCATCGTCTTCGCCCCGTCGGGCATCGGCATCTCGCTATAGGCCTTCAGCGACTGGGCGGTATACACATCAGAAGGCGCCACGACCGAGAGGCCGAGGTAGAGCGACTCCAAAATCCGGCCCGGGCCCAATGGCATCTCGGTCCCCAACGCCCAGAACCAGCCTGCAACCGCCAGGGCGTAGGCAGAAAATCCAAGGAGCAGCAGCGGGCCAAGGGGCACGTCAACCGGCCGCGCCGCTTTCTCGGCCGGTGCCGTCGTTGCCGAGCCATGCGCAGTGCGGCTCATACCCCCACCCCGCGGGCAACGATGTCGCGAGCAAGCTGTTGAGTCAGCTCGTACAGGGGCACGTCAATGCGCCGGGCCATGTTGAACGGACACCTGCCATGGACGTGGATACCGATGGACGCGATTTCGGTATGATCGGTCGGGTTGACCCAGATGACGGGCCCGCCACTTTGCCCGCCAAGGGTCTGGATGGAGTAGCGGTGCGTTGCCCCCCTGCCGCCCTGGGCCATGAAGTTCTCACCCGTATGCATGCGGCCCGCGCGCAGATGCACCCCCGCGCCCGACGGCACGGGATAACCGCTGACCAAAACCGCATCCCGGCACCCTTCGGGCACGACAGCGGCCGGCAGGGGACGTCCGATGGATCGGGTAAAGGCTGCGTCTCGGACCCGCAGGAACGCATAGTCGAACGGCCGGTTGAACGGTGGACCGTTGGCAAACCGCGGTGAGAACAGCACGTCATCGTCGGCGATGTCCGTCCGCGCACCCATTCGGCGTTCACCGGCCGCATAGCCCGAGAACACCTCGACCTTGATTGCGCGGCGGCTCCCATGATCCATGGCGTGCTTGTAGACATTATGGGCCGCCGTCATGATGAGGCCCGGCGCCACCATCCACCCGCTCCCTGAAATCACAAGCGGCTTATTGCCAAACCGGCGATAGGAAGCGCGAACATAGACAAGGGCCGACCACGGAAACTTCCTGTAGTTCACAACCTCCCGGATTTGAGCCTGACCGGGGCAGATTGCTTCGGGCGACAAGCTCGATACGCGAGAGCCGAAATCGTCGGCGGTCTCGTCCGGCTCAACGCCGGTTCCCAGCGGGATCTCAGCGCCGATGCCACCCAGGAGCGCCCGGGTCGGTGTCGTGGCTTGGAGGTCAGGGCCCATTCTGGGTCAGCTCCCCGGGGCGCGCCTAGCGCGGGACAATACTGGTTGCGAGCGGATCACTTCCACCGCGCCCGCCCGAGGTGGCATCGAGGTTTCCGCTTCCGCCATCATCGAAGGCTCCTCCAGCCGCGCCCTGGGCGGCGGCCAGTTCGGCCGCCTTGCGCCGCTCTTCCTCTTCTTCCTGCAGACGCCGTTCCTCTGCAACGGCATCCAGTCGCCTTTCCGCAGCCGCCTGGTTCTCGACCAGCGATGCCTCCGCTTCCAGCAAGCGGGCCTCGGCATTCAGGAGATTGATTTCAGCATTGATTTCATTCTGGTCACGGGTGAACCCGGCTACCGTCGCCTCCGAGATGGCCTCCACGACACCGACCGGCACGCTGGCGAGACCAACAATCTCGCTATTCCGATCGACGGTGACCGTCTCGGGCATGCCGTCGACCCAGGCGATGGTGGTATTCTGGTTGGCGAAGACGCCCGCTGGCTGCTGGATCACCAGCGGCGGCTGGTTGTTCGGCAAATCAAGTATCTCGTCGATAATGACACGGTCAGCGACGGTCACGGCGAGCCTATGCGGTACGGTTGCCCGATAGCACAGCCCGCTCCCGCAGGCGCCGCGGAAGTCGTCGGCTGTAAGCATTGGACTGGACGAGACCGGGTTCTCACCACGCTCCAATTCCGGCATCAAGCTTGGATCGTCGGAAACGAGAATTGAGATCGGCGGATTGTCCTGCCCGGTCAAATCGGTGAGGAACAGACAATCATTCAAGAGGTTACGGTCCTCGATGATATCCGGCGGGATCAGGAATTCCCCGCTCTCCTCATCGATCTTGAACTGGCAATCCTGCGCGATGAACGCATCGAGCGCCCGTGTAAGCGATGCATTCGCGCGGCGCACCGACTCCGGGTTGACTGGATCGAATACGGCCTTGCCGATGAAGATATCAGCCCGCCGCAAGAATCCGGGGCCACTTTCCAGGGAGACGACCGAACGCGCGAACTGCTTTGCGAACTCGGCCCCTCGCCCCTCCGACAAGGCCCTGGAGTCGGAATTCAGGAGCCGCGAGCTTGGATTGACCGAAACCGCCAGTTTGTTATCGGCAGCAATGGCCCGACTGAGCTTGGCCACATAAGAGAAATTCGTGTCGCCGACCACGGTCTCGGTGAACCGCGGAAAGACGAACCCATCGAGTGATGACTTGTAGAGTTCGATCGTCACCAGCGTCTTGGGAAGATAGTACTGCACACCGCTATTGGCGCCACCTTCCGCCGAACGGTCCATCTGGCTGCCGAGGCTCGTGCAACCGGTTGCCACAAGGCATAGTGCGCTGGTGGCGAAAACATCCCGATGTCGTATGCGCGATCCCATACGGTTCCCCTCCGACTTGCCCCCTTAATCATTTGTTAAGGCTTATCGATCGGGAGGTGTCAACGTGAAGCAGGCCTCAAGCGAGCAGTGCCATGCAGAAGTAACCTTTTGGGTCCTGCCATGTGGCACCCACGCGCCACCCGGTCGCCCCCAATGATTTCGACAACGCGGCAATGGTGAACTTCCGGGAAATCTCGGTATGGATCGTCTCGGCTTCATCGAAGGCAAATACACGGCCCGCAACGGTGACAGATTGGTCACAGGCGCTGACAATGTGCATTTCGATCCGGCTTTCGCGATCGCACCACCGGGCCTCATGCCTGAACCGGTCCAGGGAAAAATCACCGCCAAGTTCCCGGTTGATCCGGGTCAGCAGATTGAGGTTGAACGCCGCCGTCACACCCTGCGCATCGTCATAGGCCGGTACCAGGACAGCCGGATCCTTTTTCAGGTCGAACCCCAGGAGAAACTGGCCGTCCGGACCCAGCGTGGTCCGCGCGGCCTCAAAGAAAGACGCAATCTGGCCATCGGTCAGGTTGCCAATGGTGGAGCCGGGAAAGAAGCCGCACCGGGGCCCTGCCGGCAGGCCCGACGTATCGGTCGGCTCCAGGAAGTTCCCAACAAGGGGGATGATCGCAATGCCAGGATAGTCATCTGCGAGGCCGCTGGCTGCTTCGCGGAGGAAGTCGGCGGAGATATCGAGGGGGGCATAGGCCTTGGGCGCCAGCGCATCCAGCAGAAGCCGGGTCTTGACCGCTGCGCCCGCGCCGTACTCGATCACCACGGCGCCCTGTCCGATGCGGGCCGCCATGTCGCCTGCATGGGTGGCAAGGATCGACCGCTCCGTCCGTGTTGGGTAGTACTCCTCGAGGTGGGTGATTTCTTCAAAGAGCTCCGAGCCGCGCTGGTCGTAAAGCCAGCGGGATGACACCGCCTTTTGCGGTTTCGCCAAGCCTTCAAGCACGTCGTTCAGGAACGCCGGATCGGCGGCTGCGTTCATCGTTTCCCCATCCGCCATCAGGCATCCTCCGCCAGGCGGACCCCTGAGAACTGCCAGCGTTTGTCGGGCTGGAAGAAATTGCGATAGCTCGCCCGCACATGGCCGGCCGGCGTCACGCACGACCCGCCCCGCAGCACCATCTGCCCGCTCATGAACTTTCCATTGTATTCGCCGACGGTGCCCGGCAACGGCGCGTACCCCGGATAGGGGAGATAGGCGCTCGCGGTCCACTCCCAGACATCGCCGAACAAGCCCGCCATTGCGGCTTCCGATCCGGCCTGCGGCGCTGGTCTCAACCGTCCGGATGCAAGATCGTTCCCCGCCGCCGGACCAGCGTCGCGCGCGGCGATTTCCCACTCGGCTTCTGTCGGCAGCCGCTTGCCCGCCCATCTCGCGAACGCTTCGGCTTCGAAGTAGCTGACATGGCAAACCGGCGCGCGCAGGTCCAAGGGCTGAAAGCCGCGCAGGGTCATCGACCACCAGGTCCCGTCCCGCTGTTCCCAGTATAGCGGCGCTGTCCAGCCCTGCTCACGCACCGCAGCAATCCCGTCCGACAACCACAGCGACGGTGTTTCATACCCGCCATCGGCAATGAACGCAGACCATTCGCCATTGGTCACCGCCCGGTTGGCGAGCCTGAAATCGCGGATCAACGCATCATGGGCCGGGGTTTCATTGTCGAAACAGAACTCGTCACCCAAATGCCCCACCGGCAGGACGCCGCCCGGAAACGCAGTCCAGCCCTTTGGCAGTTCTGACGTATCGGTCACCGCCAGCGGCGCGGGCGACTTGAAAGCCGGCCGCAGCGGGTTTTGCGCAAACAGGTGCAACAGGTCGGTGAGCATCAGTTCCTGGTGCTGTTGCTCATGGTGAAGGCCCAGCACGACAAGGTCGCGCACGTCGGCGCCGCGGTCTTCCTCCAGGAGGGTTTCCATGGCCCTGTCCACATGGGCGCGATAGTCGAAGACCTCGTCCAATCCAGGCCGCGTGATCAGGCCCCTCTTGGGCCGGGCATGGCGTTCGCCAGCGCCCTCATAATAGGAATTGAAGAGGAACGCATAGCGCGCGTCGAAAGGCGCATAGTCCGGCGCATGGCGCGCGAGGAGAAACGTTTCGAAGAACCAGGTGGTGTGGGCCAGGTGCCATTTCGCCGGGCTGGCGTCCTCCATCGACTGCACGGTCGCGTCCGCATCCGTGAGATCGGTTGCCAGGGCGGTCGTGACCCCCCGGACAGCCTTGAAGTCGGCATACAATTCAGACGCCGAAGCGCTCGGCCTTGCCCGGAGGTGATAATCCATGGCGCATTCCCCTTTTGCGGGCATTTAGAGACTTAACGCGCCAATGACCACCCCACTTACAGAACCGTCACAAGCGCGCTAAAGGCTCAGGGCACACCATTTTCACACGCGGACCACGACCATGGCGACCATCCACCTGCACAAGGGCGACCTTCCAGCCGGCCTCGATCTCGGCAAGACCGTCGCGGTGGATACTGAAGCCATGGGATTGCAGCCGGGCCGTGATGCACTGTGTGTCGTCCAGCTTTCATCGGGTGATGGGGCGGCTCACCTGGTCCAGCTCACCCGCGACTATGAGTGCCCCAACCTCTGCGCGTTGCTCGCCGATCCCGACGTGCTGAAGCTCTTCCATTATGCGCGCTTCGATGTGGGCATGATCATGTTCTGGCTTGGCGTGACATGCGCACCGGTCTGGTGCACAAAGATCGCTTCACGGCTCGCCCGCACCTATACCGACCAGCACGGCCTCAAGCACCTCGCCAAGGAGGTGGCCGGGGTCGATCTTTCGAAAGCCCAGCAGAGTTCGGACTGGGGCGCCGATGAGCTAAGCCCCGCACAACGCGAATACGCCGCTTCTGACGTGCTCTACCTGCACACCATCAAGGAGGGTCTTGAAGCCATGCTGGAGCGCGAAGGTCGGCTGGGCCTTGCCCTCAACTGCTTCGAATTCCTGCCGACCCGCGCCGCGCTCGACCTCGAGGGGTGGCCGGACACCGACATCTTTGCCCACAGCTAAACCGACGACGTGACCCCAGACAGCCCCACCGATTACGCCGCCATCGCCCGCACCCTCTTCTCCCGGGCGCCGGCGACGACAAACTTCAATCGGCTGAGGAAGCGTCTGAAGCGCGAAGCGGGCGACACCATCGCCGCGTTCGGCATGGTCGATCGCGCTGCCGCCGCGGCTGGCAAGCGCCCGAAATGGCTCATCTGCCTCTCGGGCGGCAAGGATAGCCACGCCCTTCTCGGCATCCTGCTGGACCTCAAGGCCCATGGCGACCTTCCGGTCGAGTTGTTGGCCTGCAACCTCGATCAGAAACAGCCCGGGTTTCCGGAAGACACCTTGCCTACCTATTTCGAAGCCCTGGGCGTGCCCCATATCATCGCGACCGAGGACACTTATTCGATCGTCACCGAAAAAGTGCCCGAAAACAAGACCTACTGTGCTCTCTGCTCCCGGTTACGACGGGGTATCCTCTACCGGGTGGCGCGGGATCAGGGATGCGAGGCCATCGTTCTGGGCCACCACCGGGACGATGCCCTGGCGACCTTCATGATGAACATCACCCATGGGGGCCGCCTCGCCGCCATGCCGGCAAAGCTCCTGAACGATGCGGGCGACGTTGCCGTTCTCCGGCCCCTGATCCAATGCCACGAAAGCGACCTTGCCCGCTACGCCGCCGCCCTTGATTGCCCGATCATCCCCTGCAACCTGTGTGGCTCCCAGGACGGCCTCCAACGGGTTCAGATGACCCGGCGCCTGGACGCCTGGGAACGCGAAATGCCCGGAACAAAGGCATCCATGGCGCGCGCACTGACGAACATCCGCCCGTCCCACCTCCAGGATGGGCGGCTGTTCGACTTCGCAAACCTTGCCCCCGCGGGCGAGGATCCCGACCTTTTCTGAGCCTCCCTGCAAGAGCCGGGGGCCAAAACCTGACGAGGGCTAGCTGGCCAGGGCCTGGTCGATGGCGGCGATAAGTTCCGGCGCGTCGGGCTCCACCGATGACGGAAAGGCCTTGAGCGGTGTGCCATCGCGCCCGACCAGGACCTTGTGAAAGTTCCATTTCGGCCTTGCCGGCTCGCCCAGTGCATCTTCCAGTCCGGCATAGAAGGGATGGCGCCCCGTACCGACCACGGTGGTCTTTTCCGTCAATGGGAAGTCAACGCCATAATTGATCTCGCAGAAGCTTTTGACTTCCGCCTCGGTACCGGGCTCCTGCCCGCCGAAATCGTTGGATGGTACGCCCAGCACGACAAGCCCCTTGTCCCTGTAACCGCTCCAGAGCGCCTGGAGCCCTTCATATTGCCGTGTAAACCCGCACCGGGACGCGGTGTTGACCACCAGCACTGCCTTGCCCTCAAAGCGGCTGAACGGCAGCGGCTCGCCGGTGATCGTGTTGAAATCGAGGTCGTAGAGCATGGCGGTCCCATTCGGTGTTGTGACAATTTCAGCCTGGGCGGCGGTCGGGGCAGGTGTGGAAGCAGGCGCCGGAGCGATGCCTGCCTGCTCGGGCTGGCACCCTGCCGCCAACAGTCCAAGGGTGAGACCTGCAAATGTTTTCCGCATCGTGCGATCCTCCATGATGCCTGAAGGCTGGGACCTAGGACGCCGGGGCGGAATCTCTAGCGCCTGTTGGCGGGCCCGTTATCTTTTTCGTCACCGATGCCCAGTACGCGGTGCAACTGGGCGCATGCCGCGCTTGTCAATGCTCGGGAGACGGTCATGGCCATCCTCGCAAAACAGATCACCCGGATCGCTTCGCGGGCCCCGCTCGCGGCATCCGCCCTTGCCATGGCAGTGGTTGCCTGCGGCCCGCAATCGCCGTCAGACCCGGCCCGGACCGCCGCAGCGCTTTCAGGTCCCATCGATCGGTGCGTGAACCTGACCGACACATTGGGTCTGGACGAGGACCTCGCCTGGTCCGATGCGGTGACCCGAAGCGATCTCATGTCGATTTCATCGGCGGGCTTCGACACGGTGCGCCTTCCCCTGCCATTGATGGCGTTTACAGGCGACACCGCGCCCTACCAGCTCAAGCCAGCAGCGCTCGAACGGCTCGATCAGGTCGTGGATTGGGCGTCGGCCGCCAATCTCGGCGTTGTCCTCACCGTCTCCGATGTCGCCGATCAGGACACCGACCCCCTCGTTCAGACAGGGCAACTGAACCAGGTCTGGACCCAATTGGCCATCCATTTCCGCGACCAGTCGGACGCGCTCTACTTCGAGTTGGTCGACGCACCAACCGGTGACCTGACCGGCT
Source organism: Pseudomonadota bacterium (assembly GCA_038522375.1). Lineage (GTDB taxonomy): Bacteria > Pseudomonadota > Alphaproteobacteria > Caulobacterales > Hyphomonadaceae > UBA5336. The sequence continues at coordinate 26,394 of JBCBKE010000006.1, read as the reverse complement.
CCCGCCTCAGCGATCTCAACGATGTCACGCTTGGCAGCATTCGGGCCGCCGACACGCGCCGCTGGGTCATCGTCCCCGTCGCCGACAGCAGCCTTGAAGCCCTCACCACCGCGACCGCCACCGGCGACGCTCGCACCATGCGCGCGGTCCGTTACTTCGAACCGGTCTCCGTGACCCAGCCAGCCCCATTGGATCACGCCTCGGAACAAGTCGATTGGGGCTCCATGGCCGACTTCCGGTCCGTGATGGCAGACATGCAAACGATCTCCGAGGCCCGGGCCAGGCTTGGCGAACCCGTTCTGATCAGCGGGTTTGGCGTCCATGCAGACGTGCCGGCCGTCATGCGTGCCCGCTGGACCCGAGCCGTGCGCCAGACCGCCGAGGACAATCAGATCGGCTGGTGCCACTGGACCTATTCCGGCGACCATGGGCTGTTTGACGTGGAAACGGGCCGCTGGGTCCCGGAACTGATCGATGCCCTGTTCCGCGATGGCGACACGCTAAACTAGCCGGCCATCCTTCGCTGACAGTTTCGCCAGCAGGTAGGCGTCGGTATCCTCGATCCGCTCCAGGTCGCCAAACTGGAAGGCGCGCCGATCAATCACAAGGTCCCGCGGCCGGAGTCCCCGGCTCAGCTCCAGGCCCTCGAGGCTCACCGCCCGCGAGAGGGCCACATAGGCCTGTCCATGGGCAAACATGCCCCGGTCGAAATCGAGATAGACCTTCTCCAGCGTCATGCCCTGGGATTTGTGGATCGTGATCGCGTAGGCCAGCCGCAGGGGGAGCTGCTTGAAGGTGCCAACGGTTTCCCGCTTCACCTTGTTGGTCTTCGTGTCGAGTTCGTAGCGGTAATTCTCCCAGGCCACCGGCTCGATCGGATAGGCCTTGCCGCCGATGGCGACGATCACTGCCGTAGACGTGAACCCCTCCACGGTGCCAATTGTGCCGTTGACCCACCGGCCCTCGGGATCATTGCGGATCAGCATCACCCGCGCGCCCTCTTTCAGTTCCAGGTCGGCTTCGGTGGGAAACGCCTTCTCATCGAACCTGCCATCCACGGTCGCCGCAAACGTCTTCGACCGCGTGGCGAGCCCTTCCAGCCGGGCCAGGTTGATCCGGAACGCATTGTTGTTGTTCGGCGTCAGCACCACGTGGGTCTCGCTGGCGTCGATCGCTGTCCGGCCCGACACGCACCTTGCCAGCAACCGCTCGTCGCTCTGGGTCAGACGGCCCTGGCGGATCGAACCGAGGATCGCCAGGAATTGGGGGTCGGACTGGCGGAACATGTGCTTCAGGGCCAGCAACGAAAACTCCCCCTCGTGGAAGGCCGGCGCGTTGAAGAAGTAAGCCCCGCCAAACCGCTCATCGAGGAGTTCATGCTCTTCACCTCGCACCACGGGCGGCAATTGGTGAAGATCGCCGGACAGGATCATCCGCACGCCGCCAAAGGGCCGCTTTGACGCCCGGTTCAGCTTCAAGGACCGGTCGATCGCATCCAGCATGTCCGCCCGCACCATGGAAATTTCATCAATCACCAGGGTCTCCATCGCCTTCATCAGCCTTGTCGTGCGCAGCCGACGAATATCGGCTGGTTCGATCATGCGTGGCGGGAACTTGAAGAATGAATGGATGGTCTGCCCGCCCACATTCACCGCTGCGATGCCCGTGGGAGCGAGAACAATCGCCTTTTCGCCCGCATCGCCGAGAATGCGCTTTAACAGGGTCGATTTACCAGATCCTGCCCGCCCCGTGAGGAACACGTTCCCCTGGGCGCCGACCCCGCGGGCCAGCCACTGGGCCGGCGCTGCGTATATGTCGTCGGCGGGCGTCAAATCCTTGTTCATCATCATGGCTTAAACGTAACCCATCGCCGAGGCGAGCCCGCCTTGTTTAACGCGCTGTTAGCCGCCCGGGTGTCGATCGCCCCGGCAAGTCCCGCCGAGTTCCGCCTGCCATGTCCCATGATCCCTACGCTTACGCCCCCGACGAACTCGGCAAGCCTGCGCCGAAGCGCGCGACCGGTATCATCACAACCCTTGGTCTCATGCTCATGATCGCGGTCCTCTCGGCGCTTGTCCTGATGGAACCGCCCATGGCCCCGTCGGTAGAAATCTCCGATGAGGACCGGGTCGCAAACCTCCTGGCCATACCGCCCAGCCGGGCCACTGCCCCCCCCGGGGACACCAGCGCCAATGCGCCGGAGCAACCGGCCGCGGATCGAGCCCCGGCCCTGCGCGAAGTCTCCTTTACCGCCCCGGTGACGACCGCAGCCCCGGTCACGCCTGCCCTCCCTGAACAGAAAAAGCCCGAACCTCCTAGGCCCGATCCATCGTCCATCACCGAAACGGCCAGGGTGAGCGCGGCGGCGCCGACGGCCCCTGCCCCAGCGCCCGCACCTCCCAGCCTCACCCAGGGCCCCACGGGCCGCTACCTGATCCAGATCGGCTCCATGTCCAGCGAAGCGGCGGCGAACGGCGAGATCGCCCGCATGCGCCGCATGGCGCCCGCCTTGTTCGCAGGCGTTGAGACCGAGCTTGAATACACCCGACTCGATGATGGCCGCTTAGTCTACCGGATGCGGATCGCGGGAATTGCTGCCAAATCCGAGGCCAGGGCCTGGTGCGTCGCCTTCAAGGCCCGCGGTGGCGCCTGCTACGTGATCGGCTAGGCCGCGTTCAGAGCCTCTCCCACACCGGATTCGCACGGCTGCAAATGCGCCGATTGCCACTATCCCACTTATCCCCTACTCTGGGTGCGTAATGAGAATGTTCGCGTCTCTTCTGTGGATGATTGTCGCGCTCGCTTTCGGCGTAGAGGCCGTTGCTCAACCCTGCGACATTCGGATGAAAATCAAAACCATCGCCGAGCATGAAGCGACCGCCGATATGCCATGCCACGACATGATGGCCATGCAGACGTCGGAGGACGCGCCGGACACGCCCGACCACCAGGCCGATAATTGCTGCTGCGCTGCCCTTCTGAAAGGCGCGCTCGTGATGAACGCCGTGGACGTCAGTCAACCGTTTCACGGGATGGCCGATTGGGCCTACCCACTGCCTGACGCGGCAAAGGGCATAGACCCCGGCGACGATCCCCCTCCCCCGCGCGCCTGATCCTCTGGTTCAGGATCAACGCAAACGGGATTATCATTATGAAACTTGGATATGCCGCGCTCTGCGCGGCGACCGCCTTGGCGTGGACCTCTGGCCCCGCCGGTGCGCGACCTATCTCCTATCCGGGCGGCTGGACGGTGATGCAGACGAACACCGGGGACTTCTCCTCGGTCCATGCACACTTTTCGCCGACGTTCCAGGATTCAATCGGGCTCTATTCGGAGCGCAATTGGGGTGAAGACTGGCACTTCACCGGCATTCAGTACAATCGGTTGGTGAAGCGATGGAATGAAACGGGCTCCCAGAGCAATCTGTATCTGAAAGGGGGGCTCGGACAGGCCGATCCTTTCGGTCCCGATAGCGCCGAAGCCGCGGGCTTCATCGGCGTTGCCGCCGATTGGGAGACGAGGCGGTGGTTCACATCCTATGAGGTCCGGGCCTACACGCTCGGCTTCGACCGAACCGTCAGACAGGCCGCACGGGTCGGCATTGCGCCCTATATCGGCGACTTCGGAGACCTGCACACCTGGCTGATGCTCGAAATGGAGGCACTTCCCGAAAGTGAAGCCCCGACAACGCTTACCCCCCTCATACGCTTTTTCTACGGCGTTCAGCTCATCGAGCTTGGGTACACACCCGAGACCGAGGAATACCTGCTGAACTGGATTGTCAGGTTCTAGGAGAGACAGACCCATGAAAACGATAACTGCTATAATCGCCGCCACCACCATGGCTTTTGCAACACCTTGCGCAGCGGCACAAACCGGCGAGGCGACAACGGTTGAAACGTCCGCAGAGACGCTGACCGTGAATGTGAAAGGAATGGTGTGCGACTTCTGCGCCCAGGCCGTCACTAAGGTCTTCGGGCGCGAAAACGCCGTCAATGACGTTCATGTCGATCTCGATCTCGGCGAGATCCACGTCCGGCTCAAGCCGGGACTGACACTCGCCGACGACAAGATTGAAGCACTGGTCCGGCAGTCGGGCTATGCCTTCGTCTCGGTTGGGCGGGAAACGTCATGACCCCGGCACGGAGCGATATCCGACCCCCCAGCGTGCTGCCCGCAACGCTGGCGCTTTTCACGTCATTGTCGACACTGGTCTGCTGCGCGCTTCCCGCTCTGCTCGTCAGTGTCGGGATGGGCGCCGTGATGGCCGGACTGATCCAGGCGGTTCCCGGCATCACCTGGTTCGGGGCGAACAAGATCCTTGTTTTCGCAGCGGCCGGTGCTGTGCTGGCCGCTTCCGGAGCCTGGCAGTGGCATGCCCGTTCGCGACCGTGCCCTGCAGATCCTGCCCAGGCCAAGGCCTGCACGCGCCTGCGGCGAACGGGGTGGGTGCTGTGGTGGATCAGCGTCGGTGCCATTCTGATCGGCGGTTTCTTCGCCTTCTTCGCTGCCGACATCCTGCTTTGAACCGGCAGTTGGCGCCGGGATCAGCATGGTCCTGACGCAGATCCCTATCCGCCGGTTCACCCGTTTCCAGCGATCGACCCGGTATTCTAGGCCTGCATCAGCCTTGGCAGGCTGGCCTGGTCAGCGCTGGCCTGCCGGGTCAGGGGGCCACGAATCGCACCCATTCGCTCTGCCGCCATCAGGGCCACGCTTCGCACCCCCTTCAGCACGGGATTGTCATTTGAGAAGACCCGGTCGATCATGTCCATGCCCAACGCTGTCATCGTGGCGTCAAACCGCCGCCAGCGCCGATAGCGCTCCAAGGCCACCGGGCTACCCGGGTCCAGACCCGCCCGGACTGCATCGGCGGCCACTTCGGCCAGCGCCGCCACGTCCTTGAAGCCAAGATTGAGCCCCTGACCGGCCAGGGGATTGATCCGCCGCGCCGCATCACCCACCAGCGCAACGCGCGGCCCCACCATGTCGCGGGCCAGGATCAGCTTCAGCGGATAGGCCAGAACCGGCCCGTCAATCGCCATCTCGCCGGCAAATTCGGCAAACCGACCATTCAGCTCCATCTCTATTTCCGCGACGGGCCGGTCGGCGAGCGCCTCTGCTGCACCCGTTTTCAGATACCACGCCAGGTTCGCCCGGTCCCCCGGAAGCGGCAGCGTCGCAAATGGCCCTTCCGGGGTGAAGAGCTGCCGTGCGATACCCAGGTGCGGCCGGCCGAGCATGACATTCGCAGCAAACACGGACTTGCCATAGTCCCGCCCCTCGGTACCGATCCCGGCCGCGTGGCGGACGGGCGAGTTCACCCCGTCGCAGCCAGCCAGGAGCCGTGCGCGATGACAGGTCCCATCCTCCAGCACCACAGAGACGGGCGACGCCACATCGCCTGAACCCGCCAGATAGGTGTCGAACCGGGCAGGTCTCAGCACGGTGATCCCCGTTTGGGCCGCGACACGGGCATCAAGGGCCGCTTGCAACCGTTCGGCTTCGACCATGTAGCCGAGCGGAATACCCGTGGGATCGGTGTCGAGATCAGCCTCCCCAAACAGCGCCGAGGGATCGCTGAACAGGTGCCCCGAGCCATCCTGTGCCTCAAGACCGCGCAGGGGTTCCGCTTCGGTTTCAAGGGCTTCGGCGACGCCCAATCGGGACAGGAGCCGCCAACTCCCGCGCACAACCGCGAAATTCCGCGTATCGCGTCGCGCGGGGCCACCGCCCGGGCGCCCGTCGACCAGCAGGACCGACAGCCCCAATTGCGCCGAGGCCACGGCCAGCGTGCTGCCCGCCGGGCCTCCACCAATCACGGCCAGGTCGTAAATTTCGCCGGACCCGGCGAACGCGGATGATGTCGTGTTCATGGGCTTGACCTAGGCGTCCATCGATCACCGGTCCAGTGCGGCTGATTATCAGGCGATCAGGGCGGCTCTTGCCCAAAATACGATCATTCCCCAGTGGCGTGCGCGACTTTCCCACCACCTCCCTGCCGACCGATTGCCGCGCCTGCAACATGAGGATCGGTGCGGGGAACGCACGCGGGCGCCGTCAATGTGTCTGGTTTGCGATGGGAGAATTCAAACAATGACAGTATCTGTTCGTCAATTTGTCCGGTGGGGGAGTGCTGGCCTGGCCAGCGTCGCCGCAGCGGGCACAAGCTGGGCGCAGGAGGTCGATACCGAAGCGCTTCTCGCGCGGATTGAGGCCCTTGAAGGCAATGCGTCGGCCTATGTCGACAATACCTATCTGTTCCTGATCGGCGGCCTGATCGTCATGTTCATGGCCGCAGGCTTCATGTGCCTTGAAGCCGGCCTCGTGCGCTCGAAGAATGCCTCGATGCAGTCGATGAAGAACGTCGCCCTTTTCTCGGTCGCTGGCCTCATGTTCTGGCTTGTCGGTTACAACATGGCCTATCCTGCCGAGACGGTGGCAAACGGCCTGTTTGGTATTCCCAGCTTTATCTGGGCACCCGAAGAAAGCCTCGATACCGGCTATGCCGCCAGTTCTGACTGGTTCTTCCAGATGGTGTTCGTGGCCACCGCCGCCTCCATCGTGTCGGGAACCGTGGCAGAGCGGGTCAACCTCTGGGCCTTTCTCGCCTTCACGGCCGTGCTGACCGCTTTCATCTATCCCATCGTTGCAAGCTGGGAATGGGGCGGCGGCTACCTCGACAGCGAGTGGGGCTTCTCCGATTTCGCAGGCTCCACACTGGTGCACTCCACCGGCGGCTGGGCAGCCCTGATCGGCGCCATCGTCATCGGTCCGCGGCTCGGAAAATACGTAGACGGCAAGATCAATCCCATGCCCGGGTCGAACATTCCGCTGGCCGCGCTCGGTACGTTCATCCTCTGGTTTGGCTGGTTCGGCTTCAACGGGGCGTCACAGCTTGCCGCCGGCACATTCGATGATGCCAATGCCGTCGCCAAGATCTTTGCCAACACCAACATGGCCGCAGTCGGCGGCGTGTTGGCAGCGATGATCCTCACCGCCGTTCTGTACAAGGGCAAGGTTGACCCCACCATGGCGTTCAACGGCGCGATTGGCGGCCTTGTATCCATCACCGCCGAACCCCTGGCCCCGAGCATGGGCGCAGCGGTGGCCATCGGCGCTGTCGGCGGCATCCTCGTGGTGCTCACCGTTCCCCTTCTCGACAGCCTCAGGATCGATGACGTGGTTGGCGCCATACCGGCCCACCTCGTGTGTGGGATCTGGGGCACGCTGATCGTGGCCGCCTCCTACGGCAACAATATCATGCCCAACGAGGCCGGCGACCCCAGCTATGTGGGCCAGATCGTCGGAATTGTTCTGACTGGCGTGGTGGTGTCCCTCTTCTCGGCCATCGTCTGGTTTGCCCTGAAGGCGACCATTGGGGTTCGCGTTTCCGAGGAGGAAGAGACCCTGGGTCTCGACCGCTCCGATACCGGCGTCGAAGCCTATCCGGAGTTCGCCTCCTGATAAGGCCCTGACGACAGGGCCCGGCAATCGGTCCGGGCGCGCCAAAGACAAGACCCGGTAGAGCAATCTGCCGGGTTTTTTGTCACCTTCGCCCACAGAACACGCAACCGATGCGGGACAGCCCCTAAACCTATGGTCGTACTATTCGCAACCGCACAAAGCCGCTATTCATGGGCCTCGCCTTATGGCGTTTCCTCCTGACTTGCCCGGCAGTTAACACTGCCGGGTTTTTATTTGGAAACGGGCCTGCCCATTCCGAGGATCTGGCCGCGAACGGCGAAGCTTCCATGAAATTTGCAGGATTCACATCTCGCTAACGCTTCTTTCGGCTCGCGTTAAGTCCTCGGGACCTAGGGTCACCTCATGTCGCGTTCAGTAGAGTCAGTAGAGTATCCCCCCTATGGCGGGGCAGAGGGCAGGCGCTTCGCTGCGCCGCACCAGGCCAGCGATCCGGTCTGGCGCATCCTGACCGGAACCGCCGCGTTCGGCGCCGGTGTCTTCATCTGCGGCAGTGTTGCCTCCTACGTTCCCACCGATCCGAGCCTGAACGCCGCCACGGGCCTGCCGCCGCAAAACCTGTTTGGCGCGGGCGGCGCAATGTTCGCCGACCTTGCCCGCCAGTCCCTGGGCTGGTCGAGTTGGGCGGGCGGCATCGGCCTGATGATTGGCGGTGCCATGCGCGCAGTCCTGATCGGGCAGCCGCGAATTCGCCGCTGGCTGCTTGGAACAGCGGCGATCCCGCTGTCTGCGGCCTGTTTTGCTGCATGGCCCGTGCCGACGAGCTGGGCGCTCGGCGCCGGCCTGGGCGGTGTCATCGGAGACGGCATCCTCGCCCTGGCATCCCTGCCGTTCAAGGCGCTGTTGCTCCCGTTTCCGACCGTCATCGCCGGTGGCGCCCTTGGCACCCTCGCACTGGGCTCTGCGCTGATTGCGATCGGCTTCGGACGCCAGGACGCCGAGGCCCTCCAACTGGCCGCTACAGATACCAGCGTCCGCGCCGCTGCCCGCGCACGCGGGTTCTCCGGTTGGCTGCGCCACCACGCCACTGGCGGCTACAACGCCCTGAAACGCCGCATCGCCCGGCAAGAGCGTCCGGGCGGTCCCGACGATGATTACGTTCTACGCCCCGCTGAATTCTTCCGCCTGCCCGGACCGGAATCGGGGTCGGAGTCGGGGTCAGAATGCCTGGGGCGCGGCGTCGATGCCGACGATCTCGCCTTTCTCGAACCCGGCGACGCGCGCGATTTCGACGCCGACGACGACCGGCCCTTCGCTCCGCCCCCGGCGCCGGGCGGCGTGCCCCATATGGTGGTCGACCGGCCAACCGCCCCGGTCCTCAAGGCCGAGACCGTCAGCGCGCCGGTCCGCTCAGCGCCCCGTCCGAAGGTCCGCCAGCGCCGGAGCAAGTCCGCCACCTGGCAACCCCCGATCGAGCTTCTGAACCGGGCCCCTGACGACCGCGCTGCCGTGGATGAAGCCTCGCTCCTGGAGCGCGCCCGCCACCTGGACGAAGTGCTGAAGGAGTTTGGCGTTCGCGGCCGCATCAAGGAGATCCGCCCCGGCCCGGTCGTTACCCTGTTCGAACTGGAACCTGCCCCCGGCGTGAAATCGGCGCGGATCATCGGCCTCGCCGACGATATCGCCCGCTCCATGTCCGCCGCCTCTGCCCGGGTCGCCGTCGTACCCGGCAAGAACGCCATCGGTATCGAACTGCCCAACGATGACCGGGAAACGGTCTACTTCCGCTCCCTGCTGGAAAGTTCCGCCTGGTCGGGCGCAAAAGCCAAGCTGCCGATGGCCCTGGGCGACGATATTGGCGGCCAGCCCACTGTGGTTGACCTCGCCAAGATGCCCCATCTGCTGATCGCCGGCACCACGGGCTCTGGCAAGTCCGTCGGGGTCAATGCCATGATCCTGTCGCTGGTCTACCGCCTGCCGCCCGAGGAATGCCGCTTCATCATGGTCGACCCCAAGATGCTCGAGCTCAGCATCTATGAGGGTATCCCCCACCTGCTGGCCCCGGTCGTCACCGACCCCATGAAAGCCGTCAACGCCCTGAAATGGACCGTCCGCGAGATGGAGAGCCGCTACGAGCTCATGTCCAAGGCCAATGTCCGCAACCTCGCCGGTTTCAATGAGAAAGCCAGGAAACATCGCCTCGCCAACGCCCCCCTGACCCGTAGCGTGCAGACCGGCTATGACGACTATGGCAAGCCCGTCCACGAGACCGAACACCTGCCCACAGACCATATCCCCAACATCGTGGTCGTCATCGACGAGATGGCCGACCTGATGATGGTCGCCGGCAAGGAGATCGAGGCCTGTGTTCAGCGCCTGGCCCAGATGGCCCGGGCAGCCGGCATCCACCTGATCACCGCCACCCAGCGCCCCTCGGTCGATGTCATCACTGGCACCATCAAGGCCAACTTCCCCACCCGCATTTCCTACATGGTGACCACCAAGATCGACAGCCGCACCATCCTGGGCGAACAGGGCGCCGAACAGCTCCTGGGCATGGGCGACCTGCTCTACCAGGCCCCCGGCGGCAAGACCAAACGCCTGCACGGCCCCTTCGTCAGCGATGAGGAAGTGGAAGCCGTGGTGGAATGGCTCCGCGAACAGGGCGAGCCCGACTACCATCCCGATGTTCTGGAGGAGCCCGAGGACAGCTCCCCGGTCATGGACGCCATCATGGGCACCTCCACCGGCGACAAGGAAGACGACTTGTATGCGCAAGCCATGGCCGTGGTGATCCGCGACGGACGCGCCTCCACCAGCTATGTCCAGCGCCGCCTCAAGGTCGGCTACAACAAGGCCGCATCCCTGATCGAACGGCTGGAAGAAGAAGGTGTCATCTCCGCCCCCAACCATGCCGGCAAGCGAGAAGTCCTCAGCAAGGGCGAACCCCAGCCATAGCGCTCCCGAACAGCGCAAAGGTGCGAACCACCCGGCGAATTTCGTGTAAACTCATCTCCCAATACGCCAGTGAGCGCCAAAGGCGGGACACCATGGACATCGAGTTTCGGGACGAACGTCCAAATGCGCACGAATACAGGGCCCTGCGGCACCTGGCGGACTGGGGCGACATTTCAGAGGCCACCGCCACACGGGCGCTAGCTTCGACCGCCATCTCGCTCTGCGTCCGCCACCAGACCGACCTGGTCGGGCTGGGGCGCGTTGTCGGCGACGGGGTCCTCTACTTCCACGTCTCCGATGTCTTCGTTCACCCCGCCGCGCGCGGAACCGGTTTGGGCCACGAGATCCTCCGCCGCCTCCTCAGCAGGATCCGCGCAATGGCGGACCCTGGCGCCACCGTTTCCGTGCTCGCGGCGCCGGGCCGCGAACCGTTCTATGCCAAGGCCGGCTTTACCGCCTGCCCGAACGCGGTCTTCGGCCACGGCATGGCCTATCTCGAACCCATCGAGCGCCTGACGCCAAACCGCCCCTGAGCCGCCCATGCCCACCAATGCCAGCATGATCCCGGATGCGGTCATGGGCACAAGGCCAGTGCACCGAGAACAATTCGCCGAGAGCAGACCTTCAATGTGGGATGCCCGGGCCGTTTCCTGGTCGGTTACGGCATGGACGATGCCGGCCGCTATCGCGGCCTCCCCTATATCGGCGCGTTGGACTGAGCGGCGCGAAAGCGAGGCCTGGCCAAGCGCCGGTTCCGCAGTGCGCGATAGAGCATGGCGGCAGGGGATATTCTGTCTTATATTTACAGCATGAACGCGATCGCCCTGATGCGGGACCTGCCGGTCCACAAGCTCACCGTCGACGATGTGAGGGCCATGCTGGAGTCCGGTGTCCTGGACCGGACCGCGAAGTATGAGTTGATCGAAGGGGTGGTGTACGACGTGCCTTCAGAAAATCCGCCGCATATCGACTTCAAATCCGAGATTGTCATTCACCTCGCCAGAACGGTTCCGGATGAGTGGTTTGTGGTGGCCGACGCCACGCTGAAACTTTCGCTGGATAATGCACCGAGCCCGGACGTTTATGTGTTTCCAGCGCATATCGCGACGGCCGACCTGAAGCCGTCCGATGTCTCGCTGGTGATCGAGATCGCCGACACGTCGCTGAGCGATGATCTGGGACCGAAGGCGGCGCTGTATGCGCGCTATGGCGTGCAGGAATATTGGGTGGTGGACATTGCCCGGCGGGTTATCCTGGCGCATCGGGTGCGGGACGGAGAGGGCTGGGCGGCGCCTTTGGAGATCAGCGCGGAAGAGACGGCGGTCTGCGCCGGTGTACCGGCGCTCAGGCTGCGGCTGGCGGATCTGAAACGGGTTTAGCCGGCGACATTCGCCGCGTAGGGCGGGATGCAATCGCGCCATCGGTGTTGGCCACGAGCCGGCATAATTCAGTTACGCGCCGGTGGGCGGATGGCGTGGGATGGCATTCCGGCACCGGTGTGTGCGGAGAGGGAGGATGGCGGGATTGCATCCCGCCCTACGATAACATGCGCTGCTCGGTTATTCACACATGCAGTCGGAGGGGGACCGCTGTGATCTCCGCCAATCCCACGGTGTCTGATGACCGGTTGTATGAATGCCGAGGCCTTCGTCGATTGCAAGTCTCTCGTCAGCCAAGAAGCTCTCACCGTGGTGCCGATCAGCGTATGCCCAGCCTTGTCGTACCAACTCGCGGCTCACATCGATTTCCCCTGCATAGCAGGACGCAACGTATCGACCGTACCGCACCCAAGGCTTGTTTTCACCTCGAACATGGATCTCGCAACGAAAGTCGGGCCTCCGCGTAAACGTTCTCAGTAGTTCAGATGCCGACGTGTGGCAGTATGTTTTGGCGCGGCCAGCCAAATCGCATGGTTGCTTGGGCTCGAACGCGTCTATGCCGTAGAGCCGGATTTGGTGGATACCCATCCAGATCGTATCGCCATCGACGACTTCGACTTCGCGATCCACTGGCGCCGGCGCTAAGAGCCTCGAATTGCTGATCCGCTCGAAACCCTCGCTTTGGGCGACAGCGGATTGGGCCAGTAACAACACGCTGAAAATGATGTAGAGTGCTTTCATGGGATCGCCCTAATTCCGACCCATCCGTTTGTCCCTTGCAGCCAGCAAGCGAAGCCGCAGGGCGTTGAGCTTGATGAAGCCTTCGGCGTCTTTCTGGTCATAGGCGCCGGCATCGTCTTCGAAGGTGACATGGGCTTCGGAGTAGAGGGAGTAGGGCGAGGTGCGGGCGGCGAGGTGGGCGGCCCCCTTGTAGAGTTTGAGGGTGACCTCGCCGGTGACGTGGGCCTGGCTTTGGTCGATGGCGGCCTGGAGCATTTCGCGTTCGGGGCTCCACCAGAAGCCATTGTAGATCAGCTCGGCATAGCGCGGCATGAGCTCGTCCTTCAGGTGAGCGGCGCCCCGGTCGAGCGTGATCTCCTCGATCCCGCGATGGGCGACCAGCAGGATTGTGCCGCCAGGGGTCTCATAGATTCCGCGGGATTTCATGCCGACGAAACGGTTTTCGAGAAGGTCGAGCCGGCCAATGCCGTGAGTGCGCCCCAGATCGTTAAGCCGGGTCAGCAGGGACGCAGGCGACAGGGCCTCGCCATTGACGGAGACGGCATCGCCCTTTTCGAAGCCGATGGTGATCATCTCGGGGGTATCGGGGGCGTCTTCCGGGCTGACCGTCCTCTGGTAGACGAATTCAGGCGCTTGCGTGCCAGGGTCCTCCAGCACCTTCCCCTCCGATGAGGTGTGGAGCAGGTTTGCATCGACACTGAAAGGCGCTTCCCCCCGTTTGTCGGCCGGAACGGCAATGCCCTGGGCTTCGGCAAAGGCGAGCAGGTCGGTGCGGGACTTGAAGGCCCAGTCGCGCCAGGGGGCAATCACCCGGACATCGGGGTTTAGGGCATAGTAGCCCAGCTCGAACCGGACCTGGTCATTCCCCTTGCCAGTCGCCCCATGGCAGACCGCATCCGCTCCGACAGCTTTGGCAATCTCGATCTGCCGCTTGGCGATCAGGGGCCGCGCGATGGATGTGCCGAGAAGGTAGACCCCCTCGTAAACCGCGTTCGCCCGGAACATGGGAAACACATAGTCGGTGACGAACGCCTCACGCAGGTCCTCGATGAAGATGTTCTCAGGCCTGATCCCCGCATCAAGCGCCTTTCGCCGGGCCGGCTCCAACTCTTCCCCCTGGCCGAGATCGGCGGTGAAGGTGACGACCTCGCAGCCAAACTCTACCTGCAGCCATTTCAGGATGATCGAGGTGTCGAGCCCGCCGGAATAGGCGAGGACGACTTTCTTGGGCGGCTTGGCGATGGTCATGGTCGGCGATCCGGTGGGGTTGGTTTGAGGACCCCTTCCGCTTACGCGCCCAATGGAGCCCGGTCACCCCCTCGCCTGATCGATGGCGCCGATCACACGCTGTCAGCAAAAAGAAGAGGCTGCTCGTGAGAACAGCCTCCAGACGCGGTCTTGTTTTTTCGCGGCAATGTGCGGCCGCCGCGCTTTCTATGCCGGCTCGCCGTTGGGGTTTCTATGGACCCTAAGCGAGACGGGCACCGCGATAGATAAGAGGCGCAGCAGTCGGCGCGATCGTTTGGCGCAAGGGCCGCTCACCGTCATGGGCCACGCCGCGATAGTTGAGCGCCGGCTTGCGCATTTGCTGCGAAAGGGTTTCCGCGCTGGATTTGCCGCCATTGTGGGCCACACCGCGATAATTGAGGTTTGCCATGTCGCTCTCCTGATTCCGGAACCGAAGGGTCGGACGGTTTGGGTTCATTCGCTTTCGATAGGAGCTAACTACACACTATGTGTAACTTTGTAAAGTCACTAATGTTTGTGTTGTCGCGCCGTCTGTGTTTTCTGGGGTCGATAGTCATGTCATGCCCCGCAAGAAGCGCCCGATACCGATGGAAAAGCTGGACCAACGCATTCAACTCGTGGCCTCGGCAGAGTTCTCGAAGACCGTGGACGAGTGGCGGCGACGCCAGAGCGATCTGCCATCCCGGTCGGAAGCGATCCGCAGGCTGGTCCAACTGGGCATGCGATATGACAAGGAGCACCCCATGCACATGATCACGGCCGTGATCCGCCCGCACAAGTATGACGAGGTGCGCGAGGCCTTGTTGGCGATCGGGGTCGAGGGGATCACCTCGACCCAGGTCAAGGGTTTTGGCCGCCAGCGCGGCCAGACGGAGTTCTACCGGGGTGCGGAGTATGTGACCACGGACGTGCCGAAGCTAAGGCTCGAAATCGCTGTCAGTCAGGGGATCCTCTCCCAGGCCGTTGAAATCCTGCAGAAAACAGCCTCCACCGGAAAGATCGGTGACGGCAAGCTCTTCATTCACACGCTGGATGAGGTCGTTCGAATTCGCACAGGCGAGCGCGACGACAATGCCCTGTGAGAGCCGCGGCATTTCCACATGTCCAGCGGGGTTCCGCCGTAAAGATGTCCTGATTGCAAGGTCTTGTCGCAACGCAGATGGCGGAGGACAGATAAAATGGCGTACAGGAAATCGTACTGGCTGGCTGGCGCCGCCATCGCAATAACCATGACCGCCTGTGAACAGGCTGACGATCCCGTCCCATCGGTGGCGCCCCCCGTCGAAGAAGCTGACGCGAGTGCGCCTCCTCTCTCCGAAGATGGCGCTATCCAACAAGATGCGATGATGGCCGAGAAGACGCAGCGGGATCTGGCAATGGCAAGTCCAGCGCCGGTGATGCGAATGGCCCCCGCACCAATGTCGGGGCGCGCCCCGCCCCCGATGCGTCCCCAACCCCTGCCCGGCGACGTGGATACCGAACGCTATGAAGACGCGGAGATCAACCCGGTCAAACTCGTCGCGGACACGCCCGTTTCGACCTTCTCCATCGACGTGGACACTGCCGCCTATGCCAATGTTCGCCGGTTCATCAACAATGGCACCCTGCCGCCGAAAGATGCGGTCAGGATCGAGGAGCTGATCAACTATTTCGACTATGCCTATCCGCGTCCCGGGGAGGATGGCGGACCATTCGCCAGCCATGTGACCGTGACCCCGTCGCCATGGGCGGACGGCCGGGAGCTGATCCATATCGGCATACAGGGCTATGAGCTGGAACTGACTGAACGACCGCCCCTTAACCTCACCTTGCTGATCGACGTTTCGGGGTCCATGGGACAACCGAACAAGCTGCCGCTGGCGAAGAAGGCGCTTGGCATGTTGGTCGACCAGCTCGGCGATCAGGACACCGTGTCGATTGCGGTCTATGCAGGCGCTGCCGGTGAAATCCTTCCGCCGACGCCGGGCACAGAAAAAGGCAAGATCCTTGCGGCCTTCGAAGCCCTGGATGCCGGCGGTTCCACGGCCGGCGGCGAGGGCCTTCGGCTGGCCTACAACCTGGCCGAACGGAACCTCGATCCCGATGGGGTCAACCGGGTGATGCTGCTCACCGATGGGGACTTCAACGTCGGCATCAACGATCCTGAGCGCCTCGAAGACTTCATCTCCCGGAAGCGCGAGACGGGGATTTACCTCTCGGTGCTCGGCTTTGGGCAAGGCAACTACAATGATGCGCTGATGCAGACACTCGCCCAATCGGGCAATGGCATGGCGAGCTATGTGGACACGTTGAATGAGGCCCGGAAAGTCCTCAGTGACGACCTCACCGGCAACCTCTTTCCAATCGCCGACGATGTAAAAATCCAGGTGGAGTTCAATCCTGCCACCGTGGCCGAATACCGGCTGATCGGTTACGAGACCCGGCTCCTCAATCGTGAGGACTTCAACAATGATGCGGTGGATGCTGGCGATATTGGCGCTGGCGCCAGCGTGACTGCGATCTACGAGATCACCGCCGTTGGCTCTGACGCGCGGCTGATTGACGACAGCCGCTACACGCCCACGCCCGCTCCAGAAGGGATGGCCGACGAGTACGCCTTTCTGAAACTGCGGCACAAATTGCCTGGAGAGGCGGCATCAACGCTCACAACGCTCCCGATCACGCTATCGGACAGGGTCGCCGATATCGGCGATGCACCAAGCTGGACCCGGTTTGCCACGGCCGTCGCGGGGTATGGCCAATTACTGCGCGGCGACCCCTATACGGCGCCGAACTGGGGGTTCGATCAGGTGATCGAACTGGCCCAGACCGCGAAAGGCGACGACCCGTTTGGCTACCGCGCCGAGTTCATCAACCTGGCGCGCCTTGCCAAAACGGCGATCGATCAGGAAGCCTTGCAAACCCGGTCGCCGCCCGGACTTCAACAGTAAGGGTGGGTCATTCGCTCAGCTGATCGACCCGTTCTCGAAGCTGCCGGCCGCGGACGCTGAGATAGAGCGGCTGACAGCTTCGGACACTTCGGGCTTCAGCGAATTCGATCATCTGCGTTGAAGGCATTTTCGCTTTGCAAAACACCTGGGCGGGCAGACCGTGAGCCTGCACGCCCTCAGATGTCAGCTGGTGGACCGAAGGCCGGTCAGTTCGTACTTTCCAGAACGCGGCGGGCAATGACCATGGCCTGGACCTCGCCGGCACCTTCGAAGATGTTCAGGATACGGGCATCCTGCAGCACGCGGCTGATGGGATATTCGAGGGCGAAGCCGTTGCCGCCGTGGATCTGCACGGCATTGTCGGCCGCCGCCCACGCCACCCTGGCGCCTAGCAGTTTCGCCATGCCGGCTTCCAGGTCACAGCGCTTGCCGCTGTCTTTCTGGCGAGCTGAGAAATAGGTGAGCTGCCGGACGCCGATCAGCTCTGCGGCCATCATCACCAGCTTGTTGGAGACCCGTGGAAAATTGAAGATCGGCTGGCCGAACTGCACGCGGTCCAGCGCATATTGGAGGCCAAGCTCCAGCGCATTCTGGGCCACGCCAACGGCGCGAGCCGCTGTCTGGATGCGGGCACTCTCGAACGTTGCCATGAGGTGGCGGAACCCCTGGCCTTCGACACCGCCGAGCAGGTTGTCCGCGTTCACCTCAAACCCATCGAAGGCGATCTCGTACTCCTTCATGCCCCGGTAGCCGAGCACCTCGATCTCGCCACCGCTCATGCCATCGGCCGGGAACGGCGTTTCATCGTCGCCCCGCGGCTTCTCGGCCAGGAACATGGAGAGACCGGAGAAGTTGTTGGTGTCCGGATCGGTCCGGGCCAGAAGGGTCATCATGTCGGCGCGGACCGGATGGGTAATCCAGGTCTTGTTGCCGGTAATGGTGTAGGTACTGGCGTCTTCGGACTTTACAGCGCGTGTGCGCAGGGAACCGAGATCGGAACCGGTATTCGGCTCTGTGAAAACCGCGGTGGGGAGAATTTCAGCCGATGAAATGCCTGGGAGCCATTTCTGCTTCTGGTCTTCGGTGCCGCCTATCAGGATCAGCTCAGCCGCGATCTCGGACCGGGTGCCCAATGACCCGACGCCGATATAGCCGCGCGAAAGCTCTTCGGAGACAACGCACATGGCGATCTTGTCCATGCCGAAGCCGCCATATTCCTCGGGGATGGTGAGGCCGAAAACGCCAAGCTCACCCATTTCCTCGACCACATCCATCGGAATGTATTCATTTTTCAGGTGCCATTCGTGGGCGAAAGGCAGGACCTTGTCATTGGCGAACTTGCGGAACTGTTCGCGAACCATGGACATGGTTTCGTCGAGCCCCGTGTCTTCCACGGTTCCGCGGGAGAGGGCGTCGGGCAGGAAGGCCGCGGCAGCCGCCATGACAGCCGTCGTCTTTCCTTCGGCCATAAAGCGCTGAACTGCGCCTGTGCGAAGGGGCGCGAGGTCTGCGTCCGTCACACCGAGGTCAAGCGGGCGGATAACCTCGCCCTGGTTCATGGGAATGCCGCCGATCAACTGGTTCGCATACTCGGCGAACAGGATCTGGCCAAGCAGGGCCTCGATCTCGCCAAACCGGTCTTCAGCGTCCAATCGGCGGGCCCAGGCGGCGGTCTCGCGCAGGGTTTCCACATAGGTGGCAATCCAGGCAAAGCCGTGGGCCATGTGCTGTTCGCGTTCAAAGGCCGAACGATCTGGACGCCCATCGGTGATCAGGGCCGCCGAAGCGGCCCGTTTGACAGCATCATAGTAGGTTTCGACTGCGGCCACCGCCTCGTCCATGGCAGGCAGCAGGCCGTCCATCACCGGGGTTTCGCCAATAGGGCTCATTGCGCTGCCGTCCATGGGATCGCTTCCTGCTTTGTTTCAGTCGATTTAACACGAGGGAGTATAAGGCAAAAGGCACGCCATTCCATTCGGCATCGCTGCGCCGCGAAGACGCAGGGATTATTGAGTGCGGCCTTCGCCCAAGGCGCGAGTATTCAGGCCGGTACCTCCATGCCGGCATAGTCGAAGCATTTTCCGCTCTGTTCTGGCGTAAGGCCATCGATCACATCCAACAGGCGGGTTGCCGAAAATGCAGGCGTGAAGAGCTTCTTGTCGGGAACGTTGCCCTGGAACGGCTTGGACAAGCCTGTATCCACAGTCCCCGGGTGCAAGCCGACAGCGATGAACTGCTTGCTACGGTGACGTTGTTCGATGGCGTAGTTCCTGATCAACATGTTCAGGGCCGCCTTGGATGACCGGTAGGCATGCCACCCGCCCAGGCTATTGTCGGAGATCGAACCGACCCTTGCCGACAGGGCCGCAAACACCGCCCGTTCCTTGCGCGGCATCAGCGGGAGGATGTGTTTGGCAACCAGCGCAGGGCCGAATGTATTGATCCGGAACACCCGCTCAAAGGCCTCCATCGATTGATGGCGGAGGGTTTTCTCCGGCTGGAGGGTTTCGCCATCTGACAGGATCCCGGACGCAACAATGACGAGATCTGGATGACCTGCCGCTGCAACAGTCTCTGCAGCAGCCGCGATCTGAGCCTCATCGGTGATATCGCAACGTCCCATTTGCACACCATCGACCGGCACCGCCTCGCTGCGCGAAAACCCGAGAACGGTGCCGGGATGTCGAGCGGCCAGGACACCTGCAAGCGCTCGCCCGATCCCGCCGGACACACCAAACACCACTGATACCATCGCTGCCTCCATGACCGGCAGGTAAATCGACTGAGCGAAAGGAAAAGCGGTCCTCGACTTGTGCGCCAGCCGCCCCATCTGTCTGGGACGTGACGAGAGCACAGAAAAAATGTCCACCCAGAGCTACCGACGCATTGCAGACCTTCCCGGCACGCTGGCTGTCTTTCCGCTGGCGGGCGCCATGTTGTTCCCCCGTTGGACCCTGTCGCTCAATATCTTCGAACCCCGCTACCTGAACATGGTTGACGACGCGATGCAGGGCTCGCGGCTGATCGGCATGGTTCAGAGCATGGGAGGCGACAGGGCCGATCCGGCTCTCGCCAAGGTAGGCTGCGCCGGCCGCATCACCTCCTATGCTGAAACCGATGATGGCCGGTACCTGATCGTTCTGACTGGCATTTGCCGGTTCGGCGTGAACGAATTGCGGGATGTCGTCACGCCCTATCGACAGGCGCAACCGGGTTGGGACGGCTATGGGGACGATCTCAATCCTCCCCAACTGATAGACTTGCCAAGTCGGCAGGTGTTGCTGGATGCGCTGAAGGCCTACGTCTCCGGCCATGGCATGAGCGCGGACTGGTCCGCCATGGACGATGCGCCCATGGAGACACTCGTCAATGCGTTGAGCGCCAGTTGTCCCTTCTCGACGGTGGAAAAACAGGCGCTGCTCGAAGCCAATTCAGTGCGCGAGCGGGCCGAAACGCTGATCGCGCTTTTGCAAATGGATCTTCCGGGCGATACTGGCTCTGTTCAATAGTGACAATCGGACGGAGCAGGCCATGGCAGATGCCCCCACAGAGTTTCCAGACCGCGCATCCGGGGTCGATCCACGGCTGCTCGAGATCCTGGTTTGCCCGCTTTCCCGCGCGCCCCTGGAATATGACCGGGCGAAGAATGAACTGATCTCGCGAAAGGCCGGTTTGGCCTATCCCATCCGCGACGGCCTGCCGATCCTTCTGGAAGAAGAGGCGCGGCCCCTGGACGGGAGTGCCGCCTGACCTATGCGCCAGCCCTGGCCCACATCGCTCCGATTCCAGACATCCGCCGCCCAGTTGGTCGTGGCCTATGACGACGGCGCGGAAGTGACGATCCCCTACCGGCGTCTCCGGTCAGAAAGCCCATCGGCAGATGTCCAGGGCCATGGCAGCGGCCCGAAACCTGCCCAGGCGCCGGTGCCCGCCGATATCACCGTGGAGAAGGCGGAACCGATCGGTCGCTATGCCGTCCGTATCTTCTTTTCCGATGGACATTCGAGCGGCTACTATACATGGGGCTACCTGAGGGAGTTGGCGGAGACTTGACCCGCCACTGCCAGTCACAAGTCCGCCAAAAACAGTCCTTCGCGGGGCCCATTGCCCTGATCGTAGTGGTGTAGCCCGGTGACGGTTTCCCCGCGCAACTGAACCCGGAAAACCATGTCGTTGCCCTGCCGAATATCGAGCACAGTCTCTGGCGTGAGATCGGCGAGACTTGCCACCATGACCTTGCCGATCATGCCGTGAGAAATAATGCCGATCCGCTGGTCAGGCGTGGCCAGGAGGTCCTTGAGAAACAGTCGCGCCCGCACGAACATGTCGGGATAGTTCTCGCCACCTGGCGGACGAAAGGCGAACGGGTCTGATCGCCAGGCCTCCCATTCTGTCGGCCACTTTTCCGGCAAATCCGCATACATGTGCCCGGACCAATCGCCCGTATTCCACTCCATCAGCCTGTCGTCGAAGATCAGGGGGAGCGGCACATGACGCGTGATGATCTCGCCCGTCTGCCGCGTCCGGTCCAAAGGAGAGCAATACAGCACCTGCAGGTCGAAGCCCGCTAGCAGTTGGCCATTCATGTCGGCCTGTTGCCGGCCGAGATCATTGAGATCGGAGTTCCATTGGCCCTGCATTCGGCGAATGCGGTTCCACTCGGTTTCCCCGTGGCGGACGAAATACAAGGTACGGTCAGCCATGTCCCGAGCCTCCGGACCGCCGGCCTAGGCCAACACCTCCTTCAGGAAGCCCTGGAACGCCCACCAGCTGCGCGCATCGGCGGCCGCGCTGTAGACAGTGCCCATCTCGGCATTGTCGGCCCCGGGCGTGGTGAAGGAGTGGTAGGCCGTTCCCAGGGCGTATAGCTGCCAGTCGGCCTTTGCCTCTGCCATCTCCCTGGAAAGGCTAATCACATCTTCCGGCGGGGCCATTGGATCGAGCCAGCCATGGTAGGCGATGACCTTTGCATCGATGGTGTAGCCCGAGAGATTCTGCGGCGCCCCGAACAGGCCGTGGAATGAGGCAACGCCCGCCACATCCATGCCCGCCCGCGCCATGTCCAGCACGCAGAGCCCTCCAAAGCAGTAGCCGGCTGCTGCACGCTTCGCCGTATCCACCCCATCGAGCCCCTTAGCAGCCTCGATCGCGGCGGCGAGCCTTGCCTGCAGGAGTGCCCTATCCTCGACGAGAGGCGTCATCAGCGCCTGGTTCTCCTCAACCGTCGTGCCGCGCTTACCCTTGCCATAGACGTCGATTGCGAAGGCCGCATAGCCAAGCTCGGCAGCGATCCGGTCCGCCTTGCCGCGCTCCATGTCAGACTGCCCGCCCCAGGCATGGGCGACCAGCACCACGGGTTTTGGCCCGCCCTCCGGCAAGGCAAGATAGCCTTCGAACGTTTCACCATTGCCCTGGTAATCGAAAGTACGCGTCGTGATACCCATGGCTCGTGTCTCCCTTGCATTGCGCCTGATCCATTGGTTCTACACAGCGATTGCGACGGGCGGCACCCCCTACGCGCCTGCCGGGGGAATTTTGCGGGGCTCGCCCCCCTTCCCAACCGGTGCGGCGACGCTTATGCAATCGGTCGGGGCGAAACGACGGTGCAAGAACTCGCATGCTGACGGTCGATGGCCTGGTAAAATCGTTTGACGGCAAACCCGCGGTGGACGGCATCAGCTTTGTCCTGGAGAAGGGCGATGTGCTTGGGTTCCTGGGCCCAAACGGTGCTGGCAAGTCCACCACGATGCGCATGGTTGCAGGCGTCCTGCTGCCCGACAGCGGTGATGTGTCGATCACCGGGCATTCGATCCTGTCTGCCCGCCAAAAGGCGCAAGGGGCGCTGGGATACCTCCCGGAGGGCGCGCCGCTGTACCCAGACCTCACACCCCTGGAATTCCTCGGCTTCCTGGCGTCCGTCCGGGCACTCCCCAAGCAGGACCGCAAGGATGCGATCGACCGCGTCATTGCCGATGCTCGCATATCCAGCGTTGCGAGAAAGCCGATTCAGGCGCTCTCCAAGGGATACCGGCGCCGGGTTGGTCTTGCAGGTACGCTGCTCCAGGATCCGCCCGTCCTCGTGCTAGACGAGCCCACGGACGGGCTAGACCCCCACCAGAAACAAGCCGTTCGCGCCCTGATCTCACGCATGGCCCGGGAGAAGGCGATTCTGATCTCGACCCACACGCTGGAAGAAGTACCGGCCATGTGCAACCGGGTCCTGATTGTGGACAGGGGCCGCATCGTGGCCGACGGGACACCCGACAGCCTCTCGGAAGGACGCACGCTTGAACGGGCATTTCTGGACCTCACTGACCACGCAGAGGCAGCCTGAGCCATGGTGTCGTCGGTTCTGGAGGGGTTCAAGGGCCTCGAGGCCACCTATCGCCGGGAACTCGCGGCCTATTTCGGCGCCCCGATCGCCTATGTCTTCATCGCGGTGTTCCTGATCGCGGTCGGCCTTTTCACGTGGGAAGCGTCTGGTTTCTTCTCCACCGGGTCGGCAGACCTCGGCAGCTTCTTCGTCTGGCACCCCTGGCTGTACACGATTTTCCTTCCAGCCCTCGCCATGCGCCTGTGGGCCGATGAGCGCGCGCTGGGCACCGACGAACTCTTGCTGTCGCTGCCCGTCGGGATCCCGGGCCTGGTCCTGGGCAAGCTGTTTGCGGCGTGGACGGTCTGCGCCGCGGCGCTCGCCTGCACCCTGCCCATGTGGATTTCGGTATCCTATCTCGGCGATCCGGATCACGCGGCGATAGCCCTGACCTATTTCATGAGCCTTTTGATGGCAGGTGGCTATCTGGCGATTGGCGCGGCCGTGTCTGCGCTGACAAGCCGGCAAGTCCTGGCATTCGTACTGGCGGTCATGATTGCATTCGTTTTCACAGCCGCAGGCTGGCCGCTGATCCTCTCAACGGCAACGGATGTGTTGGGCCCGGGCATGGCTGACACCATCGCCCAGTTCTCGTTTCTCGCCCATTTCGAAGCGGCCCAGCGCGGCGTACTCGAACTCCGCAGCCTGGTTTTCTTCGTCGGCGTGATCACTCTGTTCACCGCCCTCAATGGTCTTTGGGCGGCCAGGAGGCGCGAACGATGACCCGCTTTCTCCATGGCCGGCTTTGGTTTGTCTCCGTCACCCTGCTGCTGGCCGCGATCTTCGGCCTTGCCAATCCGCTGGCCCAGAGCATGCTCGCGTCCGCCCGCGTCGATTTCACCGAGCGCAGCCTTTACACGCTGTCGCCTGGAACCCTCGACACGCTTCGCGGCATCACCGAGCCGATCGATCTCACCTTCGTCTATGCCCGGGAAGCGGGGCAGGACTATCCGGCGATCAGGGCGCACGCGGTCAGGGTCAGGGAGCTGCTGGCCACCTATGAGAGCCTGAGCCGCGGCAAGCTCCAGGTTACCGAACTCGATCCTGCACCCTTTTCGGAAGACGAAGATCAGGTGCTAGCCGCCGGTCTTTCTCTCGTCAGTACCGAGGGCGTCGATCCGCTCTACTTCGGCCTGTTTGCCAGAAACGCGGTCGATGATCTCAGCACGATCCCCTTTCTGTCGCCGGAGAAAGAAACCGTGCTGGAATATGAACTGACCCGCATGATCGCGCGGCTCGATGATCCTTCCCTGGCGCGCATCGGGATCGTGGCAGGCCTCAGGGGCATGGAAGGCAACGGCGAGGAGACGGGATACAGCGTGTTGCGCGACCTGGCGGCCAATCACGCGATCGTTCCCATCGATACGGACTTTGTCAGCCTGCCCGACGAGCTTTCTCTCCTCATCCTGGCACACCCGCCTACCCTCGACGATTTCCAGCTTTGGCTGATCGACCAGTTCCTGCTTCGCCGCGGCCGCCTGGTTGTATTGATCGACCCTGTTTCGCGGGCATCCCAGGGCACGAGCCTGCTCGACCCCGAGGTGCGCGAACCAGCGTCCAGTCTCGGCCGGCTCCTCGACCAATGGGGCGTCTCGCTCAGCCGTGATGCGGTGGCTGATGTCAGCGCTGCGCTACCGATCCAGATCGAGGACGAAGACGGCAGGGTCAGCGTGGTTGGCCAGCCCCTCTTCATCTCCGCCCCGGCCGAAGGCATGGAAGCGAGCGATCCGATAACGGCTGACCTCCGCAGGGGGGTGAATTTCGGGGCCCCCGGCGCGCTCTTCCGCGCCGACAATGACGATAGCGCCCCAGCGCCGCCGCTACGTTTCGATCCGCTGATCCGAACTGGCCCCTCGCCCAGTTTCATCGATGCCGCCGATGCCCTGGGCGGTATAGACCCGCGTGAGGTGATCCTGGCCTATGTGGCCGAAGACGCGCCCTTGACCTTGGCCGCCCGCCTTTCAGGGCAGTTTACCAGCGCGTTTCCCGATGGCGCGCCGCCAGTGCCCCTTTCGGGTGACCCCGTGCTCGACGAGCTGGCCCTCGCTGCGGCCCAGGAAATGCCGCCGCATGTCACCGAAAGCCAGCGGGTTGGAACCGTGGTCCTGGTCGCGGACACCGACTTTCTTGACGACGGATTCTATCTCAATCCTTCGGGCGGGCCGGCATTGGCCGACAACAGTGCCTTACTTCAGAATGCCGTTGACGCCCTGCTCGGTGAAGACAGTCTGCTCACGCTCCGCTCGCGTGCAGAAAGCGTTCGGCCCATGTCCCGTGTCGATGCCCTGCGGTCCCGCGCGGAAGCCCGGTTCTTCGCCGAACAATCCGCGCTAGAACAAGCGCTTTCGGAGTCCGAAGAGCGGCTCCGGGCCTACCAGGTGGCGGCCGAGCAGGCGGGATTCGTCGCCGGCGACTTCGAAGCCGAACTCTCCGATGGAGAACTCGCTGAGGTTCAGGCCTTGAGGGAGGACATCCTGAACGCCCGCAGCGGGCTCCGGGCCATCGAACGCGACTTCCGTCGTGAGATCGACAGCCTCGAGGGCACGCTGAAGGCGCTGAATATCTGGCTCATGCCGCTACTCGTGCTTCTGCTGGGCGCGATTGTCTATGCCCGGCGCCGGGGTCGCGCATGAGGACGAGGGCATGACACGACACCCTGTGGACACCCGTCGCGCTCGGACGTTCGCGTTGCTCGCAGGCATCGTCGCGATCCTGGTGGTCGCAACGATGGTTCAGTCCTGGTTGGATCAGGCGCCACCGAGCCGAGATTCCAGATTTGGACAACCGGTTTTCGAAGCGGTCGATACGCTTATCGACCAGACCGACGCGATTGCAGTGACGTTTGCCGACGAGCGCTATACCCTCGTTCGCACCAGCGACGGCTGGGCCATGGATACAGAGAACGGGTACCCTATCCGAAGCGATCGGCTATCGACCCTGGCCGACGGGCTGGAGACGCTCCGGTGGGCAGGACCGCGCACGCGGGATCCGAGAAAACACGACCGCATCGGGGTCGGTGACCCGGATCAAGGCGGCAATGGCGCCCTCGTCGCCTTCATGTCTGAGGACGGTTCTGTTCTCACGTCCATGGTGACCGGCCGCAGGGCAGGGGCCGTCTATGCGCGGCGCCCCGAAGAACAGGTTGCCTATCGGGTGGAGGGCGACTTGCCACCGTTCTACAGCCGCGATGCCTGGATGGATTTTGCCGTCGTTGAACTGGCCGCGGAGACAATCGGAATTGTCGAGATCCGCGATCGTTTCGGTGACCGACTGGTATTGTCGCGGCGTGCGGGGTCCGGTCCAGAGGGTTTCGCGCCGGCGCCACCTTACCTTGACCAG
>JBCBKE010000005.1:0-70268 GCA_038522375.1 Pseudomonadota bacterium | reverse complement strand
GGTTTTCGTCGGCATGCTTGTGATGGCGACCGGAAGCATGCCGGGTCTGGCGCCAGCCTCGGCCCAGATTACGGTGAATGTCACCGATGGGACGGCAAAACCGCTCCCGATTGCTATTCCGGCCTTCGACGCCCCGCCAGAGCTTCGGGAGCTGGCCGACCAGATCACCGATGTCGTCAAATCGGACCTGGCATCCACGGGCCTGTTCGGTATCCGTGACCAGGCGGCTTTCATCCAGACCGACCTCGATATCATGGTCGAGCCCCGCTTCGCAGACTGGAAGATCATCCAGACCGATGCCCTCGTTGTCGGAACGCTTGAGCAGATGGACGATGGCCAGATCGGCGTGTCGTTCCGGCTCTGGGATGTCTACGGCGAACAGGTGATGCGGTTTGAAGACAGCCGCGGGCAATCCCAGACCGGCCTGCGCTTTGTGACGCCGCCAAACTCCTGGCGCCGGATATCACACAAGATCGCCGACACGATCTACACGCGGCTGACGGGCGAAGCCGGCTATCTCGACACGCGCATCGTCTATATAGCCGAGAGCGGCCCAAAGACAGCCCGCATCAAGAAGCTCGCCATCATGGATGCGGATGGCACGAACCACAAGGAGCTGACCAGCGGCCTCCACACGCACCTGACGCCGCGGTTTTCGGTGAACGACCAGATCATCACCTACATGTCCTACGAAGATGGCTCCCCCCGGGTCTATCTCTTCAATATCGAGACGGGCCGCCAGGAAGTGCTGGGTAACTTCGAAGGGATGACCTTTGCGCCGCGGTTCTCTCCCGACGGCGAAACAGTACTGCTGAGCCTCGCTGAACGGGGGAACACAGACCTCTACAGTCTTGATCTCATGACAAAGGCGTCGAGACGCCTGACCGACCATCCCGCCACGGACGTGTCGCCCTCCATGTCTCCAGACGGACGCCAGATCGTGTTTACCTCCGACAGGGGCGGCTCTCCGCAACTCTACGTCATGAATACCGATGGCTCTCCCCTCGCATGCCCCTCTGGCGGACGCGATACCGCTTGCCGGATCACGTTCGGCGAAGGCATCTACTCCACGCCCGTCTGGAGCCCGCGGGCCGACCTCATCGCCTTCACCAAGCAGCTTCGCGGGAAGTTCTATATCGGTGTCATCCGCACCGACGGTCAGGGTGAACGGTTACTGACCGAATCCTACCTCGATGAGGGCCCGACCTGGTCGCCAAATGGGCGCGTGATCGCTTTCTTCCGCGAATCACGGCCGGGCGCCGGACCCCAACTTTACTCGATCGACCTGACCGGACGGAACCTGAGACGGCTGAACACCCCGACAGATGCATCAGATCCAGCATGGTCACCCTTGCTAGATTAGTGCTTTAACCATATACGGTTGCCGCTCGCAGCACCGGGTCGCCGAGCAAGTCTCGGTGCTGGAGACATCGTCACGACGTTGACAAACAATCGTCTTATAGCCTGATAAGCGACCTCAGGCAGAAGGACTGGAGCCCTCAATGAAACCCTTGAACCTGAAGACGACTGCGGCAGTAGCCGCAGGTCTTGCAATTGGCGCCTGCGCGTCGACCCCTCCGGTTGAAGAAACCGAGGCACCTGCGCCGGTCGTTCAACCTGATCCGACACCTCCGCCGGTTGTCACTGCGCCGACCGACAATGTGGACCAGGCGACCATTGCCCCCCTCGAAGCAGGCCCAGTGCCAGGCTCGCTCGAAGACTTCCAGGTCAACGTTGGTGAACGCGTCTACTTTGACTTCAACGGTGATCGCCTCGACAGCGACGACGTGGAAATCCTCCAGCGCCAGGCCGCGTGGATGCAGTCCTATCCGGACACCCGCATTCTTGTGGCTGGCAACGCTGACGAACGAGGTACCCGCGAGTACAACCTCGCACTGGGCGAGCGCCGTGCGCAAACCGTGAAGGACTACCTGGTCAGCCAGGGTGTCGACCCTGCCCGCATCGAGACCATTTCCTACGGGAAAGAACGTCCCATCGCGGCGGGATCCAATGAACAGTCCTGGGCGTTGAACCGGAATGGCTTCACCCAGGTGCTGTCCGGCGCTTCGAGCTGATCGTTTCAGCGATCTGACATGTGAACGGCCGGGTTGCCATATTTTGGCCCCGGCCGTCTTTGTATCTGGCGCGTTATGTCGATGATCCGAACCGCCCTCGTGGCGCTTGCATTGAGCGGCAGCCTTAGCGTCGCCGGTGTTCTCGCCCCGAGCCCAGCCCATGGCCAGGCTCCCGTTACCCAGGCCATGAGCAGTGCAGAGATTTCAGCCCGGATCCAGGCACTTGAAAAGTCCGCCGCCGATGCAGCGCAACTTCGCCAGGACAATGCGCGCCTTCGTCTCGAATTTCGTGATCTCCAGGCACAACTCTCAGCAGCGAACGGCAAGGCCGACCAGTTTCTCTATGACCTGAGCCAGGCGCGCGAAGAGATCGGCGCGCTGAAACGGGACAATACAGCCATCGCTGAAGCCCTGACGGACATCACCGGGCGCCTGACTCGTTTGGAGTCCGGATTTGGCCACTCTGGCGCGCCGTCAGATCCGACCTTCCCAGCGGGTGGCAACGTCCCTGGAAATCCCGGCGTGACGGGTCCGTCATCGGGAACGGCCGTGACACTGCCAGCCCCGATCACACCGCCCCAACCACAGACACGTGGCGGTCCCATGGACCTGACCCCGACCCCTACACAACCCGCCGGGCCGGCGGCCGCACCTGAGGTCGCCGATCAGGCGATCGAGCTTCCAGGCGATCCCGATGCCCTTTTCAATTTCGGCATGGACCGCCTTTCACAACTCGACCTGGTCGGCGCGGAAGCCGCCTTCTCTTCCTTCCTCGAAGCGAATCCCGACCATGAGCGGTCCAGCGAGGCCACCTACTGGCTCGGGGACATGCAGTTCAGGCTCGGCGATTATGCGAGTTCAGGACGCACCTATGTGGGCTTCCTGCGCTCATACCCCGATGACCAGCGGGCCGCCGATGCATTTGTAAAGCTGGCGCGGGCGCTCCGAGAAAGCGGCGAGGGCGAACGGGCCTGCGAGATTCTCGGCGCTGTTCCGAGCCGTTATCCCGATGCATCCCCATCGGTACGGCGCCTGGCCGCCTCAGAGACCCGGCTCGGCAATTGCAGCGCCTGATGCTGACCGGATGACCCTTTGACGGCTGACGAGTCCTCGGCTCAGACGCCGGACGCGTGCTTTCAGGGCTTCGACTTCGGTGACGCGTCCCAGCCTGTCGCAATCGCTGTCAGCGGCGGAAGCGACTCGCTGGCGCTTCTTCATGCAGCGGTTAACTGGGCGCATGGCGAAGGGCGGACACTCGTTGCCCTCACTGTCGATCATGGGTTGCGGGCCGGATCGCGGGCCGAAGCCGGGCAAGTTCGTGCACTTGCAGCCCGACTCGGCGTTCCCCACCGCATTCTGACGTGGTCAGAAAACCGCGCGGTGCAGGCTGATGCACGGATGGGACGCCATCGCCTGCTTGCCGAAGCCGTGCGCGGGTCCGGCGGGCGCTGGCTGCTGACTGGCCATACGCTCGACGACCAGTTCGAAACCATGCTGATGCGAGCGCGGCAGGGTTCCTCCTGGTATGGTCTCGGCGCCATGGACCCCGTTTCGGTGTCACCTGCCTGGCCGGAGGGGCGCGGGGTCATGATTGCGCGACCGTTCCTGACCACCAGGCGGTCTGTCCTGCAAGCAAGGCTCATCGCCCGGGGGTCGACCTGGATTGACGATCCCTCCAACGCGGATGACCGGTTTGAGCGCGTGCGCATGCGCCGCCTCCTGCAACGGTCAGAGTCGCTGCGCCGCCGGGTACACCGGGTTCACACAGCCCTGGCGTCCCTTCGCCAGGCAGAACGACGCAGGCTTGGCCACCTGCTCACAACGACCGTCGAGCCGCTCGGACAGGGGCAGTTGGCATGGACACCCGGCCCCCTGCCCTGCGGAACGGCCCAGCGATTGTTGTCCTGGCTTGTCCAGATTGCCGCCGGCCACGACCGGCCACCCGCTGGCGATGGCCTTCGCGCAATTGTTGCAGATCTTGTCCCCCAAAGGCCGTTTCCGGCGCGAACCCTGGCTGGCGCATGGCTCTTATGGACGGGTACGACCTTGCATCTGAGCCGCGACCCGGGGCTCGCCGCCAGCGCGCCCAACCCTCGACACGCGCTCTGGGATGGTCGTTTCGAGCGACATCTGAATGACCGACCTTATCCATCCGCCGCGGCAATCCAGCGGCCGTTGAGACCGGTATTGCCACCAGAACCGCCTGCATGGCGCGATCTCACGGTCACACGATTGCAGGATCTCGCTTGGTCGCTGAAAAGCTGATACGTTTTGTAACACTGGTTTGACCGCGTTAGAGTCGAATTTCCACCTTTGTGATCCTATGTCTAGCGGGCGACGGAGAAAGAGACTTTCATGAATATGCGGAATTTGGTGATCTGGGGCCTGATCGGGATGCTTTTTGTCGCCATGGTGGTGGCGATGCAAGGCAATGGTACCCCGCGCGGCGCTGCGGAGTTTTCATACTCCCGGGTACTGACCGAGGCGGAGGCGGGCAATCTCAGCCAGGTGACCATCAGTGACACGAGGATTGAAGGGACGCTGGCCGATGGCAACGCGTTCTATGCCGAGAAAGGCATGTTTGATCCAGATCTGGGGACGGCGCTGACCGAAGACGGCGTTGAAGTCACCTACAAAACCGATGACGGTGGCGGTGCGCTCGGCGCTCTCTTCCTGAACCTGATTCCAATACTCCTGATTCTCGGCGTGGTCATCTTCATGATGCGACAGATGCAAGGCGGAGGGGGCCGGGGTGCGATGAGCTTCGGCAAGTCCCGCGCACGCCTCCTGACGGAAAAGCACGGCCGCGTCACGTTTGACGATGTGGCCGGCGTGGATGAGGCCAAGGAAGAACTTCAGGAAGTTGTCGAGTTCCTGAAGGATCCGGCCAAGTTTCAACGCCTTGGCGGCAAAATCCCGAAGGGCGCATTGCTCGTTGGTCCTCCGGGAACCGGCAAGACGCTGATCGCCCGCGCAGTTGCCGGCGAGGCCAACGTCCCCTTCTTCACGATCTCGGGCTCCGATTTCGTTGAAATGTTCGTTGGCGTTGGCGCCAGCCGTGTGCGCGACATGTTCGAGCAGGCAAAACGCTCTGCCCCCTGCATCATCTTCATTGACGAGATTGATGCCGTTGGACGCTCGCGGGGGGCTGGTCTCGGCGGCGGCAATGACGAACGCGAACAGACGCTCAACCAGCTCCTGGTGGAGATGGACGGCTTCGAAGCCAATGAAGGCATCATCATCATCGCAGCGACCAACCGGCCTGACGTGCTGGACCCTGCGCTGCTGCGTCCTGGCCGCTTTGACCGACAGGTAACGGTCGGCAATCCCGACATTATTGGCCGCGAGAAGATCCTGAAGGTGCACATGCGCAATGTGCCCCTCGCCAAGGATGTGAACGCAAAGGTGATCGCCCGCGGTACGCCCGGTTTCTCAGGCGCTGATCTGGCCAACCTTGTGAATGAAGCGGCCTTGCTGGCCGCCCGCCGCGGCAAGCGCGTGGTCGCCATGAAGGAGTTCGAGGACGCGAAGGACAAGGTGATGATGGGGGCCGAGCGGCGCTCGCTCATCATGACCGAGGACGAGAAGGCGCTCACGGCGTATCACGAGGCTGGCCGGGCGCGCGGGGGGCTCAAGGTGCCGAAAGCAGACCCTGTCCACAAGGCGACGATCATACCGCGCGGCCGCGCCCTCGGAATGGTCATGCAACTGCCCCAGGACGACAAGCTGTCCATGTCCAAGATCGAGATGACATCGCGCCTGGCCATCATGATGGGCGGCCGGGTGGCTGAAGAGCTGAAGTTCGGCGACGACAATGTCACCGCCGGTGCCGCGTCCGATATCCAGCAGGCGACGCGCCTCGCCCGCGCCATGGTGACCCGTTGGGGCCTCAGCGACGAGATCGGCCCGGTGGATTATGGCGACGACCAGGGCGAGGTTTTCCTCGGCCAGCAGCTGGTCCAGTCCTCCCACGTCTCAGAAGAGACGTCGAAGAAGATCGAGGAAGAGGTCCGCACACTCGTCCAGAAGGGTATGGATGATGCCCGCCGGATCATGACGGAATACCGGGATGAATGGTCGGCCGTGGCGGAAGGGCTTCTGGAGTATGAAACCTTGACCGGCGCAGAGATCAACGATCTCCTGAACGGGAAAAAGCCCGAACGTCCAGATCTCGACGACGATGCGGAAGGCCCGGCATCTGCCGTGCCCGTCATCGGCAAGAAGCGCCGCGGCGAGGAAGGATCCGGCGAACCGGACCTGCCCGGCGAGCCGAAGCCGGCCTAACTGGCGTTGCGGAAGCCACCGGCCATGCCGCTTTCAGCCGCCCCGATGCATGGATTTGTCCCGGTCTCCAGCGGAGACCGGGCAATCGCTTTCTACCAGGACGTGCTCGGCCTGCGGCTCGTCGCCAACACCCCGTTCGCGGCAGTTTTCGACGTGCCTGGCGGCGAGCTTCGCTGCGCCATCACGCCAGCCTTCACGCCCCAACCCTTCACCGTGATTGGCTGGCAAGTGGACGACATCGCCGTCGCGATGGCGGATCTTGCCCGGAAAGCCATATCATTCGAGCGCTTCGACGGCTTGCCCCAGGACGAAACCGGCGTCTGGAACACCCCCGATGGCGCCAGGATCTGCTGGTTCAAGGACCCCGACGGTAACGTGCTTTCCCTGATGCAGCCGCCTCCGACCTGAGGCATTTCCTCAATGACTGCGAGCTTCGTCACGACACACGCTTGCCACGAGTAATCTGCGCACGCCCCTGGCGCGTCGTG
The DNA here is from genome assembly GCA_038522375.1 of Pseudomonadota bacterium. Classification (GTDB taxonomy): domain Bacteria; phylum Pseudomonadota; class Alphaproteobacteria; order Caulobacterales; family Hyphomonadaceae; genus UBA5336. The sequence goes on along the minus strand of JBCBKE010000005.1, from coordinate 63,421 downwards.
CGAGCACATACGGGAACCTTGCCATGCCCCATCCGATCGTCCGCCTCGCCGCTTGCGCCATGCTCGGTCTTGCCGCCGCCACAACGACAACCGTGGCCGACGAGGCCACTTCGAACGCCGGCTTTACCCTTGCGGATGCCCGCTCTGAAACGGTGGGATCGTGGACCGGTGAACTCCAGTATCTCGATTACCAGTCTGGGGAATGGTTCGGCATACCGATGGCTTCAAAGGTCACGGTCGCACCTGACGGGCACGCTTTCGTGACCACCACGCGCTATGATGACGGACCGACCGTCGGCGATGTCTACATCGTCTCAATCGCAGCGCTCGACCACGAGAGCGGCACATTGAGCATGGCCATTTTTCGGAAGGGCCGGCCCATGGAAACCCGGGCATCCGCGCTGTCGCTGGACCCGGGCGCGATGACTGGCGCCTGGTCGATCGTATCCACCAGCGACGGCAGCGATGACAACCGGCCAGCACAGGTTCGTGAAACGATTGCCCTCGACGATGGCGTCCTGACCAGCCTCAAGGAAGTCGACTTCACCGATGACGACGCGGCGGAATGGCTCGTGCGAAACCGCACTGTGCTTCGGCGATCCGGTGACAACGCCGGCTAGCGATCAAGCGTGGAACTCCTGGCCGGATGGTTTCGATTGGCCGCGTCCCATTCCTTGAGCCAGCGTTTCTTGGCCTGCTTTCGCCATACCGCGATCAGGTTGGCCCGGGCCCAGTCCGGGTCGAAGGCATCTGGCCGCATAAGGACGATATTGTGAGACTTGTGGTGGTCAGTGGTGAAGAAGGTGTCACCGCGCACCTCCAGCAGGAACTCCAACTCCGCCGCATCCACCTTGAAAGCCGGCGCATCGGCGTATTCCTGCGGGGCCCACCAGCACCACATTTTCCCGTGGGCCTTCAGGTTCGGGTTGCCCCAGGAAACCGCTTCGGTGACTTCCGGCAAGCCGAGGGAAAGGGCGAACGCTTTCAGGTCAGCCCACTCGCGCATATCCATTCCAGAACTCCTCAATCGCGCATCCAACAATAACACCGAATTCCCGGGGCTTTGCGGCGCCCGAAAAGGCGATAGAACGAAGGCGCCCCAATGGGCGCCGGAGGAGACCATGGCAGACATTTTCGTGTCCTACAAAAAGGAAGATGCAGGCCGCGTGGTGCGCATCGTGGAAGGGCTCCGCAAGGAGGGGTTCACGGTGTGGTGGGATCACGGCATCGCCCCGGGTAGCCAGTGGGACCAGACCATTCAGCGGGAACTCAACGCAGCAAGGATTGTTGTTGCAGTCTGGTCCGACCTCTCGATCCATGCCCCCTGGGTGAAGGAAGAGGCACTGACGGGCAAAGCCCGCGGGGCCCTGGTGCCGGTGCGGATCGATGAGGTGAATCCGCCACTCGGCTTCGGACTGATCCAGTTTGCCGACCTGATCGACTGGGATGGGGACATCGAAGACAAGCACTGGGATTTCTTCATTGAAAGCGTGCGGGCCACCATGGAAGGACGCCCTGTTCAGGGCATCGAGAAACCGGCGAAGAAACGGCGCCTGTCCTTTGCCCTGATCGCCGGTGTGCTGACCGTCGCAGTCCTGATCGGGGGCGGCATTCTGGGCCTGCTGATGCTGGCGAGTATCGACACGGTGAGCGTCGACTATGATGATGCAACGACGAGCACTTATTCAAGAACGGTGACGCCCTCAGCGCCCAGCGAGGCTGAACAAGCCCTCTTCGAGACGGCGAACGAAAGCCGCCTGAAAACCGATTATCAGGACTTTCTGCGCGCCTTTCCCCAGGGTTTCTACGCCAAACGGGTGCGTGAGGAGATCCTTCCGCTTTGTGCGGGCGAAATGCGGAAACAGTGGAAGCCCAATCCGGTGCCGATCGGACAGATGTTCCGGGCAAGCTCGCAGGTGAACCCGCTCGACTCCGACACCATCATGCACGACACCGAGGCGGCGGCCTGCGCCCAGGCAAAGTCCAACTACGAACAGGAAGCAGACCGGTACTGCCGCACCATCGCGTCATCGTCGGAAACGCGCAATATTGACGTGAAGATCAACCATGCCGACTGCAACTGCCAAGAAAACACCGGGCGATACTTCTGCTTCGTGGATTCCAATTATTCCTGCACCTACGAGATCAATCAGGACACGTATGTGGAGGTCTGCGGGTGAGCGGGACAGCGGCTATGGCGTCTGAGACAAGCGACGAAACCAAGGGACCATCGGGCCGTGTGCTGATCGTCGCCGGGTCCGACAGCGGCGGCGCGGCGGGAATCCAGGCAGATATCAAATCGGTCACCGCACTGGGTGGCTATGCCATGACGGCGATCACCGCGGTCACCGCCCAGAATACGCTCGGCGTTCATGGGGTCTGGCCCCTGCCGCTGGAGGCGGTGTTCGCCCAGTTCGATGTGACGTTTGCAGACCTCGGCGCCGATGCCATCAAGACCGGCCTGCTCGGGCCGACACCCCTGATCGAGGGACTGGCGGAGCGTTTCTACGGCCCCGCCGCCAAGGTGGCAAAGGTGATCGATCCGGTGATGATCGCCTCGTCGGGCCAACGCTTGTTGGAAGCCGGTGCCATCGATGCGATCAGGTCCCTACTGGTGCCTGGCGCTACGCTGGTGACACCGAACGCGCCGGAGGCGGAGATCCTGACTAACAAACCCGTTGAGACAGTGGATGGCCAGCGCAGGGCAGCCGAGCGCCTGCTTGAAGCCGGTGCTCTGGGCGCGCTGGTAAAGGGTGCCCACGTGGAGGGTGATGTGATCATTGATGTTCTTCAGACTCACGAGGGCGAATGGCTGTTCGAAGGTCCCCGCTTAAGGACGCGCGCTGACCATGGGACCGGGTGCACCCTGGCCTCATCGACCGCCGCACAGATCGCATTGGGTGACGACGTGCCCACCGCCGTTGAACGGGCGCGAGACTTCCTCCGAGGTGGCCTTGAGCATGCCCAGCCGCTGGGCTCTGGGCGCGGTCCGGTAAACCATGCCTGGCGGGTGCAGCAGGGATGGGAGAACGGCTAACACCTTATAGCGCTGCTCACAGGTCCGAGAGAAACCATCGTTTTTCGCCCGGGCTTATCCGTGGGATGTGAGACCAAAGCCGGAGCATGCGCCATGACCCTCATCCCATTTGCCCAGATCGATGCCTTTGCCAACCAACCCTTCGACGGGAACCAGGCCTGTGTCATGACGCTTGACGCGTTCTACCCTGACGACCTGCTCCAGAAGATTGCGGCAGAGAACAATGTCGCCGAGACGGCATTTATGGTTGCCGCTGGCGATGGCGTTTGGCGTCTGCGCTGGTTCACGCCGGGCACCGAAGTTCCACTATGCGGGCATGCAACCCTGGCGGCGGCGCATTATCTCTATGCCCATGCTGGATACGGTGGTGACCGCATCCGATTTGAAACGATGCAATCAGGTACGCTGACAGTCTGCCGGGAGCCCGACGGTCGCCTTGCCATGGATTTTCCAGCAACGAAGGTGAGCGAAATACCCGTGAGTGACGCCATGGTCGGCGCGGTTGGCGCTCGCCCAATGGCCGCGTTCGAGGGCGGTTACCTCGCACTCCTGTTCGAACACGCCGATACGGTCATCGGGCTGGACCCCGACGTGGCAGCCATTGAATCTTTGGGCGGTGCACGCCTTGAACCTGGCTGCGTCGGCTGCCTGGCGCCAGGCGGTCCTGACGGAGCGGATGTGACGAGCCGTTTCTTTGCGCCCGGCGTCAAGATCCCCGAGGACCCGGCGACGGGAAGCTGGCATTGCATGGTGGCGCCGTTGATGGCACCGCGGCTGGACAAGCGATCGCTAGACTGTTTTCAGGCCTTTCCTGGCCGCGGCGCATGGATTGGGGCCGAGGCGGCTGGGTCTCGCGTGATCCTGCGAGGCCACTCGGTCACGGTGATCGAGGGGACGTTCCGGCTTTAGGGCTGCGCTGCGCCAACCAGACCCCACTCAGAATGAGGGCGAGCGCGAAGCCCGCCGATGGATGCTGGGTCTCTCCAAAGGCCAGGTAGCCGATTGCGGCCGACAGGACCGGTATCAGATAGCCGGTGAGCGATAGAAATGTCGCGCTGGTGGTTCGCACAAGGTGGATCATCACCACGCCCGCTGCCGCCGAGGGAACCACGCCCAGGGCGACAACGGCCAATACATGGTTCAGATCGGGGTCGAGCATAGACCAGTCCTCGGCAAAGGCTGCTGGAAGGCTGGCAAGGGTGGCAATGCCGAGAAATCCGGTCGGCAGGACGGTGGCCGGCAAGGCGGGGGCTTCCCGTGCGATGATCGTGTTCACGGCATAGCAGAAAGCGCCGCCGAGACAGAGGAGTTGTGCGACGACGCCGGCCTCACCGATCCCTCCGAGGGCATCGGGGCCGAGCAGGACCGCAACGCCAATGAACCCAACAAGGATCCCGGCGGCTTTCTGACGCGTCATCCGCTCATCGGCGAGGCGAAGATGGGCCATCGCCGCGACAAACAGGGGAGCCGCCGAAATCAACAGCGCGGCGAGCGCACTATCGATGGTCCGCTGTCCGACCGTGATCAGGTAAAACGGTGCCATGGTGCCGATGGTGCCAATGCCCAACATGGTCAGCCAGGCTGGTCGATTGGCCAGGGACGGCAAGCGGTGCCCCTGGGCGACCATGATCGATGCCATCAAAGCGGTTGCTATCGCCAATCGTCCGGTCACGATCACACCCGCGGGCAGGCCTGCGACAGCAACCTTGGTGAACGCGAAGGCGGATGCCCACATCGTCGATAGCAGCACAAACAGTGCCCAGTCAGAAGGCGTACGGGTTCCGGTCATGGCCAGTCTTTGTTGGGTTCCGAAGGGGGGTGCAAGCGGTGGCGAAGCATTTCATAAGAGGGGCTAGTGGGTGCGTTGGCAAACCCCGTTTAACCAAAGCTTAGGGCGGAGCACGGCCCAATCCTGTTTGCAACGTCCCGAGAGAGAAGAGGGAAGTCCATGGCCGTCGGTGGAGATCAGGTCCCCATGATTATCTCTGCGGGTGCATCGGCCATGGCGCTTGCCTCGCTACTGTGGGCGCTTCGGGTCTCCGATGGCGCGCGGGGAGCGGCCAAGACCTATCGCACCCGCGCCAAGGCGCTGGAAAGCGATCTGGCTGAACAGCGAGCGGTGTTGGCCGCCCATCCAGGCGTCGTGCTGGTTTGGCAGGGCGATGAGCTGTCTGCATCGAACGGGGCGTTGGGCGAACCCAAGGTCTTCGGCTCGAAGGTCGCACTGGGCACACTCCTGAAGTACTCCGATGATGGGGTGGCTGACGATCCTGCCCTTGCCATACTCGAGGGCCTGGCGGACCTTGAAGCGCGGGATGCGGCGGGCAAGGATACCTCTCTCCGTGTCGCGCTGAGGGATCTGGTGGAAACCGGAACCCAATTCTCGCTGACCATATCCGGCCACCAGCGCGCCTTTCTGGAAGCCGATGGGCGGACGGCAGGTTCACGCGTCATCGTCTGGATGACCGATAGTACGATCCGGCACCTTGAAACGTCGTCGATGCTGTCACGGATCGAGGAAACCCGGCGCATGATCGCATCGGACCCCCATTCCTTCGTGGACATGCTCGACCGTGCGCCCTTCCCGGCCTGGCGCATGTCCGGCGTTGGCAAGCTCCTCTGGGCCAATCCAGCCTACCTTGAAGCCGTCGAGGTCGAGACCCTGCCCAAGGCGATCGAGCGACAGGTGATGCTTGACAGTCAAACGGCTGAGCAGACCCGGCGCACCATCGCGGAAAACTTCGAAATCGATGACGTGCGCCATCTGGCTTTCAACGGCGAGCGCCGGGCGATGCGCATTCTCAGCTTCCCCCTGTCCGGTGGAGCCGGGGCGATGGCCTTCGACGTCACGGCGCAGGAAGATGCAAGGGAAGAGTTGAACCGGCATGTCAAAGCGCATGACGAAACCCTGAACCATGTGGCCGACGGCGTGGCGATCTTTGGCGCGGACCGGCGTCTGATCTTCCATAACCGTGCTTTCGCCAAGACGTGGGACCTGGAAGAGGGGTTCCTGATCGATGGGCCAACCCATGGCCAGGTGCTGGACAGGCTTCGGGAACGCCGGAAACTCCCGGCGCAAGCGAACTATGCGGAATGGCGGGCAAACGAGCTAGCCCATTACCTGGATATCGACGGGGTCGAGGAAGACACATGGTCCCTGCCGGACGGGCGAACGCTGTCTGTCACGCGACAGCGCCACCCGATGGGTGGGCTGCTGCTGCTGTTCAAGGACATCACCAACGAGTTGGACCTGAAGACCCGGTTCAATGCGCTGATCTCGACCCAGTCTGCCACCCTGAACAGCCTGCATGAGGCGGTGGCGGTGTTTGGAGCCGACGCCCGTATGCGTCTGTCGAATGCCGCGTTTGAGCGTTTGTGGGGCCTTGACGCGACCTTGCTCAAGGACAGTCCCGACTATGCCGACGTCGTGGAGGCCTGCGTGCCGCTGTTCCATGACCGGCTTGTCTGGGACGAGATCCGCGGACATATCACCGACCCCAGCGCCAAGGCACGGCAGACAACGACCGGCGAGATGCGCCGTTCCGACGGGTCGATCCTGACCTACCTCACCCACCCGCTACCCGACGGAAACACCCTGATCGCCTTTGCAGACGTGACGGCCACCCGGCGTGTGGAGACCGCGCTGAGAGAACGGGCCGAGGCCTTCCGCGATGCGGACAAGCTGAAGACCGAATTCGTGCAGAATGTCAGTTACCAGCTTCGCTCTCCGCTCACGACAATCCTGGGCTATGCCGAGTTTCTCGACAGCCAGCGCCATGGGGAACTCACCGGGCGGCAGAAGGACTATGTGAACTCGATCCTTCAGGCCTCTGACCATTTGTCCAAGCTCATCGAGAACATCCTGGACCTGGCCATGATTGAAGCAGGCCGCATGGATCTGGATGTGGCAGAGACCGAAATTGCGCCCTTGGTGCAGGCCTGTATCGATATGGTGGTCTCCAAGGCCGAAGATACTGAAGTCGCCATCCACCTTGATATCGATGAGGGTGTCGGGGCGATCCAGGCCGATGGCGGGCGACTGAAGCAGGTACTTTTCAACCTCATGTCGAATGCCATCCGATTTACCGAACCTGGCGGGACTGTCACCGTGTCGGCCCAACGCTCCGGGGAGATGGTCACGATCTCGGTTGCCGATACCGGCAAGGGCATGGGGGCGGAACGGCGTGCCACCAGCTTTGACAGCTTCACATCCGGTGACCAGCGGGGCGCAGGACTGGGGCTGGCCCTTGTTCACCGCTTTATCGACCTGCATGGCGGCAATGTGGGCATCAAGGAAAACGAAGGTGGCGGAACAGTCGTCACCTGCTGGCTGCCAGTTGCGACGACCGGTGCAACAGCAGGGCACGAGGATGCCCTGTTGCTGACCCAACCCCATGCGCAGTAAGCGCGTTCAGCTGACAACCGGCTCCGACCTGGAAGCGGATTTCGCCTACTCACGGGCGGTTGTTGCCGGCGACTGGTGCTTTGTCTCAGGCGTGACAGGATATGACTACGCAACGATGACAATGCCGGACACGGCGGCCGATCAGGCCGAACAGTGCTTCGTGACGGTTGGAGCAGTCCTCGCCGATGCCGGGTTTGCCATCGCTGACATCGTCCGGGTCCAGTACACGATTACCGAGACCGACTTCCTCAAGACCCTGAAGCCCGTCCTGCAACGCCACCTCGGCGCCGTTCGTCCAGCCGCGACCATGGTGGTGGCGGGGCTTATCCGTCCCGAAATGCAGATCGAGATCGAAGTAACCGCTTTTCGGGGATAGCCAACCCTACGGAATAGCTTGCGGCGCGCGCAATCCGTCATAGAGTGTTGTGCAAAGAATAAAGTTGCGCCCGACACCGGAACGCAGACTCAGGAGGATTACCATGATCGGCGTTGTTGCAAAACTGACTATACAAGACGGCAAGCAGGCCGAATTCGAAACGGTGGCCAAGGATCTCATGGCCAAGGTCAAGGCCAATGAACCTGGCTGTCTGACCTACCAGCTCTACAAGCTGAAGGACTCCGACAACGAGTATATCTTCATGGAGCAGTACGCGTCCCAGGATGCGCTTACGGCCCACGGGAAGACGGAGTACTTCAAGGCCGCAGGCCCAGGCCTTGGCGCCTGCCTCGCGGGCGCTCCATCCATAGAATACTACGATATCGTCGAATAGGGGACGACCATGGATCTCGCTTTCACAGACGCCGATCTCCGCTTTCAACAAGACGTCCGCAACTGGATCGCCACGGCCTATACGCCCGAGCTTCGCGCGAAGCAGGCGATGACCAAGAATGGTTACCTCGACAAGGAAGGGATGATCGCATGGCAGCGGATCCTCGATGACCGCGGCTTCTTCGTCCCCAACTGGCCGGAAGAACATGGCGGACCAGGGCTTTCGCCGTCGGAGCGATATATCCTCCAGATGGAACTGGCCGCTGCCGGCACACCGAACACCAGCCCCATGGGTATTTCTATGGTCGCTCCGGTCATCATGGCGTTCGGGAATGACGCGCAGAAGGCGGAGCACTTGCCGAAGATCAAGCGGTCAGAGGTCTGGTGGTGCCAGGGTTATTCCGAGCCGGGTTCAGGCTCCGACCTCGCATCCCTGCAGATGAGTGCGGTGCGCGACGGCGACGACTACGTGTTGAATGGCTCCAAGATCTGGACCACGCATGCCCAGTGGGCTGACTGGATCTTCTGCCTGGTGCGCACGTCCAAGGAGGGCAAACCCCAGGAGGGGATCAGTTTCGTCGTCTTCCCGATGGACCTGCCCGGCATTTCAGTCTCGGCCTTGCCGACCCTGGATGGACCCGTCGATGGCCAGCAGGAAATCAACCAGGTGTTCTTCGAAAATGTCCGCGTTCCGATTGCGGAAAGCCTTATCGGAGAGGAAAACAAGGGCTGGACCTACGCGAAATATCTTCTCCAGTTCGAGCGCGGCAATGCCTATGCACCGGGTCTGCGCAACATGCTTTCCAAGGCCAGGAAGATAGCGACCGTTGAACAGTCAGGCGGCGCCGCCCTCACCAAGGAAGCCGACTTTGCCCGGAAGCTCGCAAACCTTGAAATCAAGATCGACAGCCTCGACGCAACCGAGCGCAGGATCTTCTCGGCACTGAGTGCCGGCGAGGCCGTTGGCCCGGAAAGCTCGATGCTGAAGTGCGCAGGTTCGGAAGCCCAACAGGCGATTTCCGAATTGGCACTTGAGGCCTGTGGAACATACGCCCAGCCCTTTGTTGCCGACAGCTGGTCTCACCTTCGGGACGGGGCCAATGATCCACTGCCCATGCCGGAATACGCGGTCCCAGTGGCGCCGAGCTACTTCAACTATCGCAAGACGTCGATTTATGCCGGGTCCAACGAGATCCAGCGCAACATCATGGCGAAAATGGTTCTGGGACTGTAGGCGCCCGGCGCAAACACGGGTGAAGCTGCCCACGATAAGGGGCGCGCACCTGCAGGAGGAGGAAACATGCAGGATGCCGCCGCTGCCCATGAGGCAGAGCGACAGCGGATCATCGGATCCCCTTGGACCAAGCTCTCTTACGCGATTGGGGGCATCCCCTATGGCGTGAAGGGCAACGGCTTCTCCTATTTCCTGCTGATCTTCTACAGTCAGGCCCTGGGCGTCGACGCGGCCCAGGTCGGCCTGGCGATCCTGGTCACCTTCCTGTTCGACGCCTTTTCAGATCCCCTGGTCGGGTTTCTGTCGGACAATACGCGCTCTCGACTTGGCCGGCGCCACCCGTTCATGTACGCCGCCGCGCTGCCGGTGGCGGCGGCATACTGGCTGTTGTGGAACCCGCCGGAGGGGTTCAGCAATGAGCAGCTCTTCTGGTATCTGATGGTGGTGGCGATCGCGGTCCGCCAGCTCATCACCTTCTACGAAGTACCATCTTCGGCACTGGTGGCTGAACTGACCGAGGACTATGACGCGCGCACGTCCTACCTCTCGCTCCGAAACATGTTCATCTGGTTTGGCGGGGTCACCATGGCGGTGGTGACGCTTGGCTTCCTGCTCAACGCAGAGCGGGGTGGCGGGAGCGGGTTCACCGATGTTGAAGGGTTCCACCAATATGGGATGATGGCGTCGGCGACGTTGCTTATCGCAATCCTGATCTCGGCGGCGGGCACTCATCGGGCGATCCCCTACCTGAAACAGAGCCATGCCGTGCCTGAAGGGTTTTCCTTCACGCGCCTGTTCCGCGAAGTCTATGAAACCCTGAGCACGCGCTCCTTTGCGGCGCTGTTCCTGGCCACGCTGTTCGCGAACACGGCCAGCGGCGTTTCGGGTGCCCTGACCTTTTACATGTACGGCTATTTCTGGGGCTTCACGAGCGTACAGACCAGCATGCTGGTCGCGTCGGTGTTCATCTCCGCGATCCTAGCGAACTTCACGGCGCCGGCGCTTTCGAAGTCGATCGGCAAGAAACGGGCGGCGATCTATGTGGGCCTGGCCGCGTTCACGCTGGCGCCGGCGCCGGTTGTCCTGCGGCTGTTCGGATTGATGCCGGTTAATGGCGATCCGCTCCTTTTCCCGATCATCTTCGGCGTCATAGTTGTAGACCTTGGATTGATCATCACCGTCCAGATCCTGATGCAATCGATGATCGCCGACCTGGTGGAAGATGCCGAGCTGAAAACCCAGCGGCGCAACGAGGGGGTGTTCTTCGCGGCCATCAGTTTCACCCGCAAGGGGGTGGAGGGGCTCGGGATCCTGCTCGGGTCCGTGATCCTGGCGCTGATCGCGTTTCCGGTGGGCGTGCCGCCGAGTGAGGTGCCTGAAGAGGCGCTCTTCCGGTTGGGCCTGTTCTATGCGCCCACGCTATTTACGCTCTGGATGATTATGCTGGGTTGCCTGAGCCTCTACAAGATCGACAGGGCCCAGCACGAGGCGAACCTCAGAACGCTGGCAGAGCGCCGCGATCCCGATTTTGTAACCGAAAGTTCACCTGTGAAAAATTGAATCTCAGACCTCGCCACACTACTGCCTATGTCACGCGCCCATAGGATGTTGCATGATCCGGATTTCTGTTTTTCTTGCCGTCGTTTTTGTGTCGCTTCTCGGTGTCTGGCAGGGGGGTAACCTCTGGCATCAACCCGCAACAGGCCAGGACCAGATCTACACAACACCCAGCGTGGACGACCGTGACTTCATCCGCCGTTATGTGCCGCGGGACCAGAATGAAATCACGCTGAGCTTTGCACCACTCGTCCGGGACGCCGCGCCGGCGGTGGTGAACGTCTATACCCGCAAGATCGTGCGGAATGCGTCACCTTTCAGCAATGATCCTTTCTTTCGCCAGTTCTTCGGAACAGGTCCCCGCGAACGGGTACAAAACTCGTTGGGGTCTGGCGTGATCGTCGGGGCGGAGGGGGTCGTGGTGACCAATAACCACGTGATTGAGGGCGCTGACGAATTGCTGGTTGTCCTGAATGACCGCCGGGAGTACGCCGCTGAGTTGGTGCTTGCCGATGAGCGCACCGATCTGGCCGTGCTCAGGATCGATATGGAACCGGGGGACGAGCTGCCGACACTGCCCTATGCCGACACCCGAGACCTGGCCGTCGGCGATCTTGTGCTGGCCATCGGTAACCCGTTCGGCGTCGGCCAGACCGTTACCAGCGGGATCATCTCCGCAACTGCACGGACGGATGTGGGGATCAGCGACTATGCGTTTTTCCTGCAGACCGATGCGGCAGTGAACCCCGGTAACTCCGGCGGCGCCCTCGTCGACACCCGAGGGCGCCTGGTGGGGGTGAACACGGCAATCTTCTCCCGGTCGGGCGGCTCGAACGGGATCGGTTTCGCCATCCCGGCGGAGATGGTGCGGCGCGTCGTCGACTCGGCAATCAACGAGGGTATGATCGTCAGGCCATGGCTCGGCCTGAAGGGCCAGTCCGTCAGCTTCGACATTGCAAGGGCGCAAGGGCTCGACCGCCCTGTGGGCGTGATCGTCACAGAAGTCTATGATGAAGGCCCGGCCGACCAGGCGGGACTGCGCCGCGGTGACCTGATCCGCGCGATTGACGGGCGCGAAGTGTTCGACGAACGCGGATTGAAATTCCTTGCCGCCACCCTTTCGCCGGGCGAGACCAGCGTTCTATCCGTGCTCCGTGGCGGCCGCGAAACCGATATACCGGTCGTCCTTGCGCCCCCTCCCGGGGCCACCGAAGCAGAGCGAACATTGCTGGAGGGCCGTCATCCCTTCTCGGGTGCCGAGGTCGCAGAACTTTCTCCCCGTCTTGCGGAGGAGTTGGGCCGCGATCCTTTCGAAACGGGTATCCTTGTGACCCGCATCCTGCGCAACGCCTACGCCAGGCGGATTGTGCGCCCCGGTGACATCATCCTTGCCGTAAACGGCACCGATGTGGACACGATCGACGAGCTGTCGATCCAACTTGGCCAACCAATCCGGACCTGGCAGATCGAGGTCGAACGCAATGGACGGCGCGTCTCAGGAACCGTAACAATCTGAACTCAGCAGTCCCGGTTGATGATCAGCGATTGACCCATGGACCGAGTGGGGCCACGACACGAGCATGGCTTATCAGGCGGTGATCTGGGATTTCGGAGGCGTGGTATCGACCTCGCCATTCGACAACTTCAACAGCTATGAGGCTGAACGCGGTCTTCCGAAGGACTTCATCCGCTCGGTGAATGCCCGTAACGGCGACACCAATGCCTGGGCGAAACTTGAGCGATCGGAGATCTCGGCGGACGCGTTCGATGCGCTCTTCAGGGCTGAGGCAGAAGCGCTGGGCCACACGGTTCCCGGCAAAGACGTACTTGCCTTGCTGGCAGGCAGGCTTCGGCCACGGGTCGTTGACGCGCTGAAGACCTGCAAGACCAAGGGCAAGATCGGCTGCATCACCAACAACGCCCCTGTCGGCAAGGGCGCCAGCATGACCGACGATGATGCGCGGGCAGCCGAAGTGGCGTCTGTGTTCGCGCTGTTTGACCATGTGATCGAAAGCTCGAAACTGGGAATCCGCAAACCCGATCCCCGCATTTACGCGCTGATGTGCGAGGCCTTGGACGTGGAGCCGTCGGCGTGCGTTTATCTGGATGACCTTGGAATCAACCTGAAACCGGCACGAACCATGGGAATGACGACCATAAAAGTCACCAGCGAGGACCAGTTGCTGGCGGACCTCGAAGCGGCAACCGGATATGCAGTCGCCTAGGGTTTGGACCGCCATCGGAATGGGCCTGATCGGCCTGTTGGTCTTGCCATCATGCGGACAAGCGGTTGAGCCAACGGTTACGGCGGCCGCTCCGCTGGATGTCTTCGTCGAGCCACCCCCGCCGGCTGTGCTGCCTGCTTTGCCAGATGCCGTAATTGCGACCCGGGAGACCATTCTCGATGCCGTCGAGGCCCGGTCCCTGCGACGACTAGGCCGGTTCGCTGAGTCCCAGGACGCTTTCTTGTCCAATCTCGGAAACGACGATCACTACACCCATTGGTATCTTATGCGGGCGACCGGATTCGACGTCTTGAGGAAACTGGACGACCTTTTCGACCAACCCTATGGCGTTCGAATGGTCGGCACGGAGACCTGGTTTGTCTGGCCCGATGTCGCCACGCTGGATAGGGAACCGTTGGTCCTGGAGACCCTCTCATTCTCAGACCGGGCGAGGTTGACAGAGCTGATCGGCGAAGAGGGGATAGAGGCTATGGAGAGGGGAGAGCCGTATCCAGGCATTCGGACCGCCATCGCCGAAAACGGAGGATGGCGCTATTTTCTCCATGAGAACGGCATGAAGGAGGGTGAGGATGACTGACAAGATTGGCGCGGATGCGTTCCTGGCGACATGTCCGGACTGGTCCAGAACGGACGATGGCCGCGACGCGGTGCGAAAGTCCTTCAAGTTTGCCGACTTCAAAACGGCCTGGGCCTTCATGTCCGCTGCTGCCCTGAAGGCGGAGCAAATCGACCACCACCCCGAATGGTTCAATGTCTACAACACCGTTACGGTAACCCTCACCACCCACGATGCCTCTGGCGTGACCAGCAAGGACCTTGACCTTGCACGCTTCATGGACGCGCTGGCAGCGCGATTGACCTGAAAAACCACCAGGCCCCTAACCGGCGGCCTGGCGAACCGCAGGGTTGACGAGCGCGGAGAAGATCGAGGCGACGAGTTCGCGCTCCTCAATCGGTTTGGATGCGTAGCCATTCATCCCAAGTGCCAGGTACCGATCACGATCGGCCTTCATGGCGTCCGCCGTCAGTGCGATCACGGGGATATTTGCCCACCGCTCGCCGCTGTTGCGAATTCGGTTGAAGGTCTCTGGCCCGTCCATCTCGGGCATATGGATATCCAGCAGCACAAGGTCGAAGCGCTCGTCTGCAAGGGCGGCAAGCGCCATCTCACCCGAGGACGCATCACGGAACTCGAGGCCAAAGGGCTCAAGGAGCATTCGTGCGACCTGCCGGTTCACGGAGTTATCATCGACAAGCAACGCCCGCACACCGCTCAGGCTGCCAACCCGGTTGCCGGAATCACCCGGACCATCGGTTCGGGCGCTATGGGACGGGTCGGCACTGTCCGCCTGATCACAGACGAACGACATCGTGAATACGGACCCACGACCAACTTCCGAAACAAGCTGGACATCGCCGCCCATCAAGCCAAGCAATTGGCGGGTAATCGACAGCCCCAATCCGGAACCGCCATACTTTCGGGTCGTCGAGCGGTCGGCCTGAACGAAATTCTGGAACAGCTTTGTTTTCGCCTCTTCAGAAATGCCAATCCCCGTATCGTGCACATGAATGATCACGCGGGTCTGCCCGTTGGCCACGGGCTCACATGTGACGGCAACATGGACCGACCCTTTGTCGGTGAACTTTATCGCGTTGGAAATCAGGTTGATCAGGCACTGGCGAACGCGAACGGGGTCAAATACGAGCCGTGACGGCACGTCAGGATGAACGGCAATACGAAAAACCAATCCCTTGGCATCGGCGCTTTCCCGGTGAAGCCGCTCGATCTGCCTGAGCTTGTGACGAATGTCGTTCGGCACAGGCACAAGATCGATCCTGCCGGCTTCAACCTTGGACAGGTCGAGGACATCATTCAGGATGACCATCAAGGCCTTGGAGCTCTGAATAATGGTTTCCACCATATCGCGTTCCGCATCTGGAAGCGGCCGCTTGGCCAGCGCCTTGGCCATTCCGAGGACACCGTTCAGGGGCGTTCGGATTTCATGGCTCATGGTGGCGAGAAACGCTGACTTGGCATCGCTTGCGGCCTTTGCCTCACGCTCGGCATGGCGCAGGGCCCGCTCATTCTCGCGGATCGACGTCACGTCGGTGGATATCCCGACAATCCCACCATTGGGCATGCGCCCGTGATAGGCCCGCAGAATGCGCCCGTCGATCGTGTGGAATTCGACCTCCTCACAGGCGCGTATCTTTCCGGCCAGAAAGTCCGAAGTCACGGCAAGCTGTTCCTCGGACATATCGGGAATGACATGGCGAACCGCGTCGGAGACGGCCCGTTCCAGAGACGCGCCTTGTTCAAGGCTGGCATACAGCTGGGGGATATGGGTCCGGATGCGTTCGCTGGCATAGATCGGTTCGAACTTCGGCCCATAGACCGCGACGCCGCAGCCAAACGTATTCAGCGCGGCGATCATGTCATGCAGCGTATCGTTGTCCAACGTATCCATGGTTTCGTTTACCCCTGCGCAACAGGATCGGCGCAAGCGCTTAAGAAACGCTTTCGTATTCAACCCTCCGGGGTTTCGTTTCCTAAATTGCCGGCTGCTGGCGGAACGTCGTCATTGCATAGAGCCACAAAACAACCATCACGGAGGAACTGGCAATCAGCGGAAACACGGGGTTCACCGCGTAAAGGCCAGCGCCCAGCAATGGACCAAGAATGAACCCGGCAGGGGGAGCAGCGGCAATAAGGGCCGCTGCCGATGCCTGTTCAGGTGGACCGACGGCCAGCGTTGCCAGGGCGTTTCCGGCTGGAACGACGAGGGCAGATCCGACCCCGACAACAAGAAACGCTGCACACAAGAGCCAATAGGGTCCGTCCAGGACGCCGATGAAATAACCCATGGCCACCAGGGCCAGTCCGGCAATCAGCATGCGGGTGGGGTCAGGTTTCTTCCGGTTTACATAGCCAAACTGCACAAAGACCAGTGCCACAGCCATGGCGGCGAAGACGAAGCCCGTGGCCTGGACAGCCTCAGCCCTCGCAAGACCGAACCGGTCCTGAATCAGCCAGGCCAGGGTCTGCTGGATCATTCCCACGCCCACGAAATAGGTAAACAGGAACAGCAGGTGAGGCAGGACACGCGGATCTCGCGCCCTGAGGAGCGGCGGGCGTTTGCTGACACCGGCGTCCTTGCGCGTGGGCGGAAGGGCAAGGGCGATAACGATCGCAGCGAAGAGCGAAAAGGCGACCGATCCCCAGAGCGGCGCGAGTGCGCCAAAACTGGCCAGTGCGGCAGCGCCCGCGGGGCCCAGGATCGATCCGATGCTCATGGCAGCGCCCAGCGTTCCCATTCCTGCTGCCCGCGTGCGCGGGGTCGTGGCGTCGGTAATCGCCGAAAACGCGGCAGGTTGGAGGCCCGGCGATAAAAGCCCGAATGCGAGCCGCACCGTCGCCAGAAGCAGGAACGCCCACACCCCGACCACAACACCCTGAAGGGCTGCGTCGAGCGCCATGATAAATGCGGCATTGGTACCGCCCATGGCGAGGAGCGAGAAAACCATGATACGTTTGCGGCCGAACCGGTTGGCGACACGGCCCCAGGCCGGTGTCAGCGCCGCATAGAAGAAGGCGGACAGTGTCAGGATGCCTGCTACCTGGATCTCCGTCAGACCGGCGTCCCGCGCCAATGGCGAGGCCACCACGAAACTGATGGTCATGCCAACGCCCATGCTCATCACCGCGAAGGCGATCACATTCATCTGCCACACCGTCAGGGGCCGCAGGGGTGGTTCGTCATGTTGGGGGGCTGGGGTCATCGAGGTCGCTTTCCGAACAGAGGGTAGGGCGAGACCCACGCCGCGCCAAGTCTCCCCTAGGGTCAGTGGACGCCGATAAACTTGCCGGCGACGGGGCCAAACCATCCAGCGCACTGGTGCCGACGCGCCGAGTCGCCTACATCCAAGCGAACCCTGACGGAGACCCTGCTTTGCAAAGCCTGTTGTTTGCCCTTTACACGTATTTTTTCCATCCGATCCTGACACTGCTATTCTTCGTGCTTCTGATCTACGTTGTATTCAGTTGGCTGTTTTCGTTTGGCGTTGTGAGCATGAGCAATCCCCAGGCCCGCCAAATCTATGATCTGCTAGCCAGCGTCGTTGAGCCCCTGGCAAGACCGATCAGAAATGTGCTGCCGCCGATGGGCCAGCTCGATCTTTCGATACTTGTCCTGGTACTCGGTATCCTTTTTACCAGAGACTATGCCCTGCCGACGCTTATCGCTGCCGTTCCAATTTGAGCGCTGAACGCGGCCAGTAGGCGTCAGATCGGAGCCAACCATGACAGCGCAGCTGATTGACGGAAAACAGACCGCCGCAACGCTGCGCGACAAGATTGGCGATGCGGTTGCAACGCTCCCGTCACAGCCCACCCTTTCGGTGGTTCTGGTTGGAGACGACCCAGCGAGCCAGGTTTACGTGCGCTCAAAGATCAGGCTCACCGAGGCCGCCGGTATGCGGTCAATTCACCACCGCCTGCCAGCGACATCGAGCCAATCGGACGTCGAAACCATTATTGCGGACCTGAACAAAGACCCCGAGGTGGACGGTATCCTGCTTCAGCTTCCCCTTCCCGATGGCCTGGATGCCGATGCTGCCATCGAGAAGATTGACCCCACCAAGGACGTGGACGGGCTGACGGAAACGAGCGCGGGTCGGCTTCTGCTTGGTAAACCCGGACTTCGGCCCTGCACGCCGACAGGCTGCGTCCTGCTCGCCAAGGCGGCGTTGGGCGATGACCTGAAGGGTCAATCTGTCGTCGTCCTGGGCCGGTCGATCCTCGTGGGCAAACCGGCGGCCATGCTGTTTCTGGCAGAGAACTGCACGGTCACCATTGCCCACTCCCGAACGAAGGACCTTTCGGATTTGTGCCGAACAGCCGATATCCTTGTGCCGGCGGTGGGCCGCCCCGAGATGGTTCGTGGCGACTGGATAAAACCGGGCGCCGCCGTGATCGATGTGGGGATCAACCGTGTTGATGCGCCGGAACTGGGTGACGGAAAGACCCGGCTGGTCGGTGACGCCCATTTCACGAGCTGCGCTGACGTGGCCGGTCATATCACCCCGGTGCCGGGAGGGGTTGGGCCCATGACAATCGCTTGCCTCCTCCGCAATGCCGTGCTGGCCGCGTGCGATCGCAGGGGCTGGACGATGCCTGGGGGACTTTGACGGCATGGCCCAGGCGCAGCGCCCCCGTGAGGACACGCAATTCCTGGAGCTTTGGGCTGCGCAGGCCGGGCAGTGCGCACTGTGCGGAGAACCGATGCCGCGCCACAGGGGAGCGGTCGCCCACAGTACGCTCTGGAAGGTGTGGCGACCCACCCTTGATCATGTTCGCCCTCGCTCGAAGGGCGGCACCGATGCGCTCGATAACCTGCAGCTCGTTCACAGGCGTTGCAATCGCCGGAAGGGAAATCGCTGGAGCGGTTGAAACGGGCAGCTATCCGCACGCCGGACACCGAATGCCCCTGACAAGAGCGTCATGTTGTCGAACCGATGCCATGATCGGCGCCCTAGATCATCGGGATCAGAGGGTGCATAGGGGAGGTGAGGATTCTCGGAGGATAAGATGGTTCGCATGAGCGACTGGGGCAAAAGATTCATCGTCACAGCGCTTCTGGCGGGACTTGCGGCTTGCGGTGGAGGCGAAACACCGCCCACCGATGTTACCGCTGACAGCGTCGATGAAGGGGTCGTGGTCGAACGGTCCAGGCGGGACCAGGTCGCTGCCGAACGCCGCGATCGCCAGCGCCAGAGACTGGCGGAAGAAGCCGAACAATCGTTCACATATTTCCGCTACCGGATCGATACATCCGCCGCCGAACCCTCGGCCTGTTTCGTTTTCTCGGCGGGCCTCGATCCCGAGACAGATTATACGCCCTTCGTCGATCTTCGCCCGGCCAGTCCTCCCGTTCTGACCGTCAGCGGCCGGGAGCTATGCCTGTCTGGCCTGAGCTTTGGGGAAAGCCGCACCGCCATTCTCAAAAGCGGACTGCCGGCAGCCAACGGACAGCAATTGGAGACGACCGAAGAGGTCCCGATCGATTTCGCTGATCGTCCTCCCTATGTGGGCTTTCGCGGCGCTGGCGTAATCCTGCCCCGGTCCGACGCCGATGGCCTGCCGGTGGAAACAGTCAATGTCGATGGGGTTCGGATTACGGTGTCCCATGTGCCCGACCGGGTGCTGTTTCAGAAGAATATCAGCCAGGGGCAGACCGTTTCAGAGGGTCGCTACGGGTATCTCTACGGCGCGGATGACCCCTCCGACGTCGCCCAGGAAATCTGGTCGGGCGAGATGCCTGTCACGTCCATTCCCAACGCACCGGTCGCGTCGATCTTCCCCCTCCAGGACGTGATCGGCGAACTCGAATCCGGCGCTTATTTTGTGGAAGTGGTCGATGCCAAGGAGCGGGCAACATCGGACGGCCCACCGGCCTCTGCCAGACGCTGGATCGTGATGACCGACCTGGCGCTGACCGCCTATCGGGGTGAGCATGGTCTTGATGCGACGCTGAGATCGCTCCAGGACGGCCAGGAAGTGATCGGCGCAACCGTCGAACTGATCGCGCGAAACAACGATGTCCTGGCGGAAGCCACCACCGATGCCGATGGTCGCGTCCGGTTTGGCAAACCGATCATGTCCGGTGGGCGCAACGCTGCACCGAAACTTCTGATCGCCTACGGTGCTCGCGGCGATGTTGCCGTGCTCGACCTGACGCGGGCGCCGGTTGACCTGTCGGGCCAGAACATCGCTGGCCGCACGGTTCCCGGTGCGGTCGATGCCTATGTCTATCCGGAACGGGGGATCTACCGCCCCGGCGAAACCGTGCACCTGACCGCCCATATTCGCGACCGGGAAGGCCGCGCCCTGACCGACCGCGCTGGTACGCTGACCATTGTTCGGCCAAACGGCCTGGACGCTGAAGCCGTGCGCTTCACGGCCACGCCGAGCGGAGCACTCCTCCATGACGTCGATCTTGCCAGCGATGCGTCACGCGGTCTCTGGAGCGCCAGCGTTGATGTAGACGGCATCGGAATTGTCGGCTCGGCAACGTTCGCCGTAGAGGACTTTGTTCCCCAGCGCATCGGTGTCACGCTTGAGGCGAACGAGAAGACTGCGCTCTATGCGGACGATAGCCGAGCGATCGAAGTGGACGCTCGTTTTCTGTATGGCGCACCGGGTGCTGGCCTGGTCGTGCAACCCCAGGCCCGGATCGAGGTCGCCCCCTCCCCCTTCGAACTGTTCCCCGATTTCACATTCGGACGCCATGACGAGACCTTCCGGGAGCGGATCCTGGAATTGCCGGAGACGGTTGCTGATGGAGCCGGCATCGCGACGATCCTGCTTGAGCCGGGCCGCCAGGGTCGTGAGGCTGGCAAACCGCTTCGCATCAACACGGTCGTGAGCGTTCTGGAACCGGGCGGTCGCGCCGTCACGGAGAGCGTCAGGATACCTTTCCACCCAAGGGACCTGTACATTGGTACGAAGACAGCGTTCGAAGGTCGCCTTGCGGAAGGCGAAGCAGCGAGCTTCGAAGTCGCGGCTGTCGGGAGGGACGGCAACGCGAAAGCTGCGCAGCTGTCGTGGAAGCTCCTTGCGATCGACTACCATTATGACTGGTACCGCGAAGGCGGCGAATGGCGCTGGCGCCGGTCGCGGACTGTTGCAACGGTCAACGAAGGCCCCATCACGACCGAGGCAGGCGGAGCCGCACAGATCACCGTTGAAGGGCTCGAATGGGGCCAGCACGAACTGGTGCTCGAAGGGCCTGACGGCGTGGAAGCCAGCCGGAGTTTCTGGGTGGGTTGGGGCGGCTACGTCTCCGATGACGGCATTGAAGCGCCAGACCGCGTTCAGGTGTCGGTCGTCGATGAAACCGTTTTGCCGGGACGGAATGCGGAAATCACCATCGTACCGCCCTATGACGGCGAAGCGCAGATCGTGGTCGCGACAGACCGGATCCTCGCGATTGAAACCCGCCCTGTTACCGCGGAAGGCACACGCATGAGCCTACCGGTCACCGATGATTGGGGGGAAGGGGCGTATATCATGGTGAATGTCTTCACCGAGCGCGAGCCGGTGATGGCCGCCAAGCCCCGACGGGCAATCGGTGTGACCTATGCACCCGTTGATATGGCGCCGCGGACCTTCTCCCTCACCATCAATGCGCCAGAGGTCATTCGCCCCCGCCGCGACCAACTTGTCGAGATCGATATCGAAGGGGGACCGAGAGAACCGGTCTACCTGACGCTGACGGCCGTCGACGAAGGCATCTTGAACCTCACCAAGTATCAAAGCCCCGACCCGGTTTCCTATTTCTTCGGCCGCAAATCCCTGGGCGTCGAACTCCATGACGACTATGGTCGCCTCCTTGATCCGAACCTCGGTTTGCCGGCGGAAGTCCGTTCCGGTGGTGACCAGCTTGGCGGGGAAGGCCTCTCGGTCGTCCCGACCAGAACCGTGTCGCTTTTTTCGGGGGAAGTCGAAGTTGGCCGGGCCGGTTCGGCAAAGGTCCGCTTTGCCGTTCCCGATTTCAATGGAGAGCTGCGACTGATGGCGGTTGCCTGGTCAGCGGAAGGGCTTGGCGCGGCGTCCCGTCCAGTCACGGTGAGAGACCAGGCGCCTGCGGAACTGATCATGCCGCGTTTCCTGGCGCCCGGCGACGAGGCGAGCTTCACGGCGTCGATCGACAATGTAGAACTCGAGGGCGGCCCCTTTGTCGCTTCGCTGGCGGCGGCGGGGCCCGTATCGGTGGGGCTGGAGGAGATCTCCAGATCGCTGCCCCGGGGCGAGCGCGCGGACGTATCGGTTCCCGTTACAACCGACGCCGAGGGGATCAGCCGCCTGCGCCTCGCGGTTGAGGGACCTCAGAATTTCGCGGTCGACCGAGAGTACCTCATTGAGACCCGTTCGCCCTACCTACCACTAACGCGCGTTATCAGCGAAACCATGGCACCGGGCGAAACCTACACGCTATCGCGCGATCTGGTGGAAGGGTTTGAGCCAGGCTCCATCGGCATGACGGTCAGCTTTTCCAGTCTGCCGGTCGATGCGAACGCCCTTTACGCCTCGCTCTCCCAGTATCCCTATGGCTGTACCGAACAGACTGTCAGCCGGGCCCTGCCCCTGCTCTACACCGACCAATTGGTTGCATTCGGGGCCGAAGGCGGCAGCGAACAAACGGGCGCGCGTATACAGGAGGCGGTCACCCGCATCCTCAATCGCCAAAGTGCCGATGGCTCGTTCGGGCTCTGGCGCGAAGGCGACGGCAACGCGTCACCATGGCTGGGCGCTTACACGACCGATTTCCTGCACCGCGCCAAGGTTGCTGGCTATGCGGTTCCGAACGAGGCCCTCAGCCGCGCCTACACAGCCATGCGAACGGTTGCAACCGGCGATGCATGGCGGGTCTACGGCTACGACGCGAATGTGTATGAGAGCGACTGGCATGCGGACACCCAACAAAGGCTGATGAACCGTGCTGCGCCCTATGCGCTGTATGTGCTCGCCAAGGCTGGCGAGGCTGACGTCTCTCGCCTCCGCTATCTGCATGACCGTGCGCTCAACGACATCGAAAGCCCCCTTGCCCGCGCCCACCTCGGTGCCGGTCTTGCAGCTGTCGGCGACCAATCCCGCGCCGCCAGCGCCTTTGCCGCTGCAGAAGAGGCGTTGGGTTACGACAATGACGGAGATTACTACCAGACACCGCTGAGAGACCGGGCTGGTGTCCTCGCCTTGGCAACCGAAGCTGGCTTTGACGACCTCGCAGCCCGCCTCGTCAATGCAGTAGGCACCGACGCGCCTGATCCCGTTTCGCTATCGACCCAGGAGAAAGCATTCCTGCTCACGGCGGTGAACGCCTTGACCGGCGGTGAAGCGGAAGATGGCGGATACGCCATGGCCGTCGAAGGCCTCGGCAGGGGCAACGAGAATGACCGGCGATACTTTGTCTCCGAGGCACAGATATCCGAGGACGTCAGCTTCACCTATGGGGGCTCGACGCCGGTCTTCCGCACCGTCCTTGTTTCAGGGGCGCCGACTGACGCTCCCCCGTCTGTCGAGAACCGCCTTGCGATCGAGAAATCCTTCGCCTCCCTCACCGGAGGACGGCTCAGTCTCGGCGACCTTCGGCAGGGCGATCAGCTGGTTGTATCCTTGACCGTCGATCCCGAAGAGCGCCGGGTGAACCCGGTGATCATAGCTGACCTGCTTCCAGCAGGTTTCGAGATAGAGACGGTACTTCGCCCCACCGATGGCGCCCGCGAATACGAGGATGATGGCGCTTTCGCCTGGCTCGGCACGATCTCGGCTGCCAAGACGGCCGAGGCGCGCGACGACCGGTTTGTGGCCGCGATCGACCTCAGCGACACGGCGCAAACGGTCGCTTATATCGTCCGCGCCGTTACCCCCGGTGATTTCGCGATGCCCGGCGCAGTGGCTGAGGATATGTATCGGCCGAGCGTGAATGCCCGGTCTGATGCGGGCCGCGTGACCATCGCGCGCCGCGATGATGGCCCTGGCGGTGTCCAGTAGGTTAGCAGCCCTTCTGAAACCCCGTGGACCGCGATACACCCTGCGGTCCACCATCCTCTTGGTCGCCGCCATTGCGCTTGCCATCCTTTCGCTTGACCGGCTTTTCCCGCCGCCAATCGACAGGGCCCAGTCAGTTGCCCAGTGGGTCACCGATCGGGATGGCCGCCCGCTGCGAGCCTTTCCCGCGGAAGGCGCCTATTGGCGCTTCCCTGCGGACCTTGATCTTATTGACCCAGCCTTCGTCGATGCCTTGATTGCCGTAGAAGACAAGCGGTTCTACGCCCATTGGGGCACCGACTGGATCGGACTGGTCAGGGCGGCAGTGAACGCGGTCCGTGCCGGCAAAATCGTGTCCGGCGGGTCGACCCTCACCATGCAGACCGCCCGTTTGCTGGAACCTCGCCCCCGGACACCGGTCGCAAAGCTGATCGAGATCGCAAGGGCTCACCAGATCGAAGCCCGCCTCACCAAGCGGGAAATCCTCGAACTCTACCTCACGCTGGCACCCTATGGCGGGAACATCGAAGGCATAAGGGCGGCAAGCTGGCGCTATTTCGGGCGCGAACCGGATGGACTTTCGGATGATCAGATCGCCTTGCTGGTCGCCCTGCCGCAGGCTCCCGAAGCACGCCGCCCCGATCGCCGACCACAGGGCGGGAAAGCGGGTCGGGACGCCGTCGCCTGGCGTCTCTTCCGGTCTGGGGTTTTTACCCAAGCGCAAGCTGAAGACATTGCGAGCCTGCCTGTCCTGGTCCGGCGCGAGCCCTTTCCCGACAAGGCCTGGCATGCCACCGCCCGGGCGCGCCAGAACCAGCCGACCGGCGCAGACGTACGCACGAGCCTGGACGGCCGCGCCCAGCATAATCTCGAAGCCCTCATCGCCCGGCATGCGGCGACGCTCGACCCGTCAGTTCAGATTGCGGCCCTGGTGGTCGATATCCCCACACGGGCGGTTCGCGCGTCCGTTGGTTCAGTCAGCCGCGATCGGCCGGGGGGCTGGCTTGACCTCACCGACCAGCTTCGTTCGCCGGGTTCGACCCTCAAGCCCTTTATCTATGGGTTGGCCTTCGATGACGGTATCGCGAGGCCAAGATCCCAGATCCGCGATCTGCCGCGCCGGTTCGACGCTTACCAGCCAGAGAACTTCGATCGCAGCTTCCGTGGTGACGTGACGATTACTGACGCCCTCCAGCACTCCCTCAATGTTCCCGCAGTGCTGGCCTTGGCGGAAGTTGGCCCGGGGCGGTTCGCATCTGCCCTCACAGCGAGCGGCGCCGCTCCCCATGTATATGGCCCACTGGACGGAGAGGCTGGTCTTGCATTGGCCCTCGGCGGCGCTGGGGTCACGGCACAGGATCTGGCTTTGCTGTATGCAGCCCTTGGCGATGATGGAGTCGCAAAGCCGCTGGCATGGACCGAAAGCGACGCTGACGCGCGAACAGGAACGGCGGGACAGCCGCTTCTCAGACCGACAAGCGCCGGCGCGATCATCGAAATCCTGGCTGGTACGCCGCCGCCCGAAGGGCGGATGCCGGGTCGTCTGACAACCCACGCGCCAAGTGTCGCCTTCAAGACGGGCACATCCTACGGCTTCCGCGATGCATGGGCCGCCGGCGTCGTCGGCGACCTTGCCGTCGTGGTCTGGGTCGGGCGGGCAGACGGTGCGCCGAGACCAGGCGCGACGGGCCGGAGCGCAGCCCTCCCGCTCCTGTTCCAGATTGCTGACCAAGCGACCGCGGACATCGGGAAACGAGGCGAGGATCGGCCCGCCCGGCAGACGGTCCGAAATGGCGCCGATTTGCACGCCCTCGCGACCTTCGAGGACGCGACCGCACCACCCGAAATCCTCTTTCCCCCACCCAACGCCGAGCTTTGGGCGGGTCGGATCGATGGCCGCAAACCAAGGGCCGTCGTCTTTTCCGGACGCGGAGATGGCGCGTTGGCTTGGTATGTTGATGGCGAGCGGCTGGCAAACGATCAGGGTGGGCTCCCCGCTTGGCTCCCTGAACAAGCGGGATTCTACACGGTGTCGGCCGTCGATGCCGCGGGGCGCTCAGCCAGTGTCGATGTTCGAGTCATAGGCGTACCGCCCGCCTAGGGCGGCGCATCGGCAATTTGTGTTGCAATTGCGAAACACATGTACGTTACAGTACCGTCACAGGTGCGTGATTTCCCTCGAAATACTTGGCAAACTACCGCATATCCGATCTAGACCGCCGCGGGATCACCATGAAAAACACCTCGAATTTCCTTCGCACCCATCGCCCCAACCTGTCCGCTGCCACCCTTGTGGCGGGTGCGGCGGCGGCAATTGCCATGTTTTCGGCATCCGCAGGTGCTCAGGACAAGGCTCTTGAAGTCACGACTGTCGGGGAGACTGAAACCGCGATTTTTGCGGGTGGATGTTTCTGGTGCGTGGAGGCCGATTTCGACAAGGTTGAGGGCGTCATCGATACGGTGTCCGGCTATACCGGTGGCGATACGCTCAACCCGACTTACAAGACCCACTCGAAAGACGGGCACCTGGAAGCGGTCAAAGTGACCTATAATCCTGACACGGTCAGCTATGACATGCTTGTCTCATACTTTTTCCGCCACATCGACCCGACCGACGCGGGCGGGCAGTTCTGCGATCGCGGACACAGCTACACTACAGCGATACTGACATCAGGTGACGCACAAGCCGCTGCTGCAGAAGCCGAGAAGATCGCAATAGACGCGTCTGGCATCCTTCCTGCCCCCGTGGTGACAGAAATTCTACCCGCTGCGCCCTTTTATGAGGCTGAGGAATACCATCAGGACTATTACCTGAAAAATCCGATCCGCTACAATTTCTACAGGGAAGCGTGCCGCCGGGACGCGACGATTGAAGCGATCTGGGCCGACGGGTCCGAGAGCTAAGCTCGCCCCGACAAGACCATGACAGCGTCCGCTGCCCTGCTCGGTCTGCTGGCCGTTGCGCTTGGCGCCTTCGGTGCACATGGACTTGAGGACCACCTGACCGAAACCGAGAAGGGATGGTGGGAGACCGCCACATTTTATGCGCTGGTCCACGCCGTTGCAGCCCTGGCGATTTCGCTATCGGACAGACGGCGTTCCCTTGGCCCGGCCGCGTGGATGTTCCTCGCTGGCGCCAGCCTGTTTTCGGCGACACTTTATGCAATGGCCATTGGTGCGCCACGGGTATTGGGTGCGGTAACTCCCGTCGGCGGTGTTGGCATGATCGCTGGTTGGGCGTTGATTGGGTACAAGAGCCTGCGCCGCCCGCCAGCACCTTAGGAGATGGGGGCGCTCCCAGCCTCGTTTGCATACCGCGTGTCCAAGGCATCTGCGATACGGCGTGCCCCATCGATTGCTTCATCAAACGCAGCAATGGCCGCAGCCCCTGCGCTGGTTTCCTCGGTCCGCCCACTCACTATCTCAAGTGCTTCGGAAAATCCGCGGCTTGATCGTTGCGCCCTCACCAGGGCCCGTTCGAACGCCATAACATCAATCCGGTCGGGTACAGAGGTTTCAGACGCGATGAGCACATCTGCTTCGCGTTTCACCGACAACAAGCCATCGCGCGCTGTGGTCGCATCGGTCGCAATACGTTCAACAACGACAGACGCATCGTTCGAACCGGCATCAATGCGATCGGCATACGTTCCAGGACGTTCGCCAGACGTGCCAGCGCCATTCATCAGCACGGACGCAAAACCGAGAAGCCCCGTTGAGGAGGCAACCCAGCCCTCAGCTTCGGCCTTCTCACAGAAAAGATCGGCCGAAGTGCGTAGCGCCGATTGCTCGACGGTTGTCTCTGTGCTGACAGTTGTCTCCGTCGGTACAACGGCAACGGTGGCGCAGCCGCCAAGGGAAAGTCCAACAACAGCCGCGACAACAGATTTCATTCTTAACACCAATACCAAACCCCACACCCTCCGCACCATGGCGATAGAGCAGGCGCCCGTCCAGCCTTTATCTTCTTAGTAACAGTCGATAAGTGAAAGACTTATGAACAGGACGAACGCACGGCGGACGCTTTATCCGCGACACGAAGCCCGCCGTACCGGACGCCTCAGAGTGTCCGACCTCCATGAAGTCTACTGGGAGGAGTCCGGTAACCCGAATGGCGTGCCCGTTCTCGGCCTTCACGGCGGACCTGGCGGTGGCTCCAGCCCAGAGATGCGTCGGTTCTTCGATCCAGAGCGCTATCGCATCATCCTTTTCGACCAACGCGGCTGCGGTCGTTCGACGCCACACTCGGAACTGCGGGAGAACACCACCTGGGACCTTGTGGCCGACGCCGAAGCACTGAGAACGGTCCTTGGCATCGAAAAGTGGCTGGTCTTCGGCGGATCGTGGGGCTCAACCCTGGCGTTGTCATACGCCGTAACCCATACCGAGAACGTTCTTGGGCTGCTCCTGAGGGGCATTTTCCTGATCACTGACGCGGAGATCCAGTGGTTTTACCAGGAGGGCGCCAGCCGCCTGTTCCCCGATAGCTATGAACGGTACGTCGCTCCGATCCCCGAAGGCGAGCGTGGCGACCTGCTGCGCGCGTTCCACAAGCGGCTGACCGGCGACAATCAGAAGGCGAGGATCGAGGCGGCGCGGGCCTGGTCGCGCTGGGAGGGCGAAACACTATCGCTGAAGGGCCCACTCGTCCGGCCACCCCGCTTCGATGAAGACGATTTCGTTGACGCCTTCGCCCGCATCGAATGCCACTATTTCGTGAACGAGGGGTTCTTCGAGCATGACGGGTGGTTACTGAACGCAGCGGCCAAACAATTGGGCAATGTTCCAGGCGTGATCGTGCATGGGAGGTATGACGTGGTCACGCCGCTCTCCTCGGCCTGGGCGCTGAAAAAGGCCTGGCCGGTTTCAGAACTTCACATCATCCCCGATGCTGGCCACTCCAGCCTTGAGCCCGGCATTGTGGACCGGTTGATCCGCGCCTCCGACGGTTTCGCTGACCGCTTCGGAGCGTAGCCCCCCACGCCCACACACCGGGCGTCTTTGCTCGCTTCGATTTTCGGTCAGGGACAGAAACGCCTTAAGATGCATTCGGGCCCAACAGGATCTCAAGCGCCGCCGGCAAAGCCAAACCGTACTGGTCTTGCAGTTTGTCCATGACACCGAAAACCAGGATGAAAAGCAGCGCTGACGGCACAAGGTAACGCAGCAAGGGTTGGATCCAGCCCACGGCCCCGCCGAGTTCACTGGCGAGCGATTCCCGGCTGAGGACATAGCCGGCAAACACGGCAATCAGCAGTCCACCAAGGGGAAGTCCGATGGATCCGGTGACAAAGTCGATATGGTCAATCCATGCGCCTGCATAGACATAGCCAACGCCGCACAGGAACAAGATAGCCCCCAATGCCATTGCGCCCTGGGCCCGGCTGATCCAGGGCTGGTCCTCCAACCAGGAGACGCCGACTTCGAACAGGGAAATGGAGGAGGTGAAGGCTGCAAAAAGCGCGAGCGTGAAAAACAATCCACCGACGATCGCACCGATGGCACCCATCTGACCGAAGGCCACCGGCATGGTGATGAAAAACAAGCCGCCGCCAGCGCCGGGTTCGAGTCCAAAGGCGAAGACGATGGGGAAGATCGCGAAGCCAGCCACGACGGCGACCATCGTGTCGGCACTCGCCACCAACCCTGATGAACGGGGGATATCGGTGCCACGTTCCAGATAGGCGCCATAAGTGATCATCAGGCATGAGCCGACACCAATCGAAAAGAAAGCCTGTCCAACGGCGGACAGGAAGGTTCCAAAACCGACCTTGCTGAAGTCTGGCGTCAGCAGGAAGCGCGCGGCTGCCCCCGCATCACCAACAACGAGCGCGAAGACGACCATGCCGATCAGCATCACGAAAAAGGCCGGCATGAGGATGGAAGCGGCGCGCTCGATCCCGCCCCTGATGCCCCTGGCGACAATGAAGACGTTCAAGCCCAGAAAAATCGCCATGTAGGTGATGATTTCGAGCTTGCTATCGATTGTCTCTCCGAAATTCGCCGCCGACGCTTCGGCATCGAAACCCTCGAACCGGCCCGAAAATGCCTGTGGGATGAAATCGAAGACCCACGTTGCAATCACGATGTAAAACGAGAAAATTCCCAGCGAAGTGATCGCGCCGATCCAACCGATTGCTGTCCATGCCGTCGATTTTCCTTCCGTTTCAGCGATATGGCGGATACCCGATATCGCAGAACGCTGGCCCTTACGGCCAACAGCGTACTCCGCCATCAGCACAGGAAGACCCAGGAGAAGCACGCAGAGCAGGTAGATGATGACGAACGCGCTGCCGCCATTTTCGCCGGCGGTGAATGGAAAGCGCCAGAGGTTGCCGAGCCCCACCGACGAGCCAACAGCGGCCATCAGAAACCCGAACCGCGAGCCCCAGTGCTCTGCCTTCCCGCTGATTGCCGTCATACGCCAACTCCCGACTGGCACCCATCTTACCGGATCCGCACGTTAAAGCGATTTCACCGAAAAGCGACCCCATCGACTGCACGCGCCGCGCCAACACATCGCCGGGTCCCGAAACGTCGCTAAAGGAACGGAGATTCCGGCATGCGGGTGTCCCTGTGCAGGTCCGCCGACAGCACCAGGCCAAACCCGACCATGATGGTCATCATCGCAGTTCCCCCATAGGAAACCAGGGGCATGGGAACACCGACAACCGGCAAGAGTCCGATCACCATCCCGACATTGAAGACAATGTAGAACGCCAGGGTTCCAGCGACACCGGCCGCTGCGTAGCGTCCGTACCGCTCGGCGCAATTGCTGGCAATAAACAGACACCAGACCAGGATGATACCCCAGAGCGTCATGAGCCCCGCAGCCCCCACAAAACCAAGCTCCTCGGCAATGACTGTCAGGATGAAGTCGGTGCGTTGTTCGGGAATGTACTCCAGTTTGGTCTGGGTGCCCTGCATATAGCCCTTGCCCGTCAGCCCACCCGAACCGATCGCAATCTTGGCCTGTTCAATTTGGTAGCCTTCACTGAGTGACTGCGACTCGTCGCCTCCGGACAGTTGCGAGATGAACGTATCGACCCGCTCGCGCTGATAGTCCTCCAGGACGACCGTGTAGACCAACGGAACGCTTAGCGCGCCCAGCACGATGAATGCTCCGATGACCTCTCTCCTGAGCCCGGCAAGGAACACAATCACCCCGCCCGAAGCCACAAGCGCCAGGGTGGTGCCGAAATCCGGTTGCAGGAAGATGAGTGCGGCGGGGAGGGCCACGATCAGGGCTGCCATGAAATGGTGGCGGATGGCATCGACCGGGACCTTGGCAAGCGCCGAATGATAATACCGCGCCAACGCCAGCGTAAGGGCCACTTTCATCGGTTCCGAAGGCTGAATTGCAATGGGGCCAAGCTCCAGCCAGCGCTGGGCGCCGCCCCGAATGGATCCGCCAAACTCCACGGCCACGAGCAGCATGAGCGCCCCAAGGTACACCACATATGACAGCCTGAACCAGATCGACAGGGGAACAAGCGCAAGGATCACCATGACAAACAGCCCAACCCCGAAGCGGGTCAGGTGACGTTGCCAAAGGTCGGCGTCAGCGGCACTTCCCGCTTGGCTGGCCGAATACAGCATCGCCGTGCCTATGAGCGCTGCCATCGCCAAAAGGGCGACCAGGCCCCAGGACAACCCGCCCAAGCCGCTGGACCCCATGAAGTTCATTGCGGCGGTGTTGCTGGCGTACCGGCGCCCGCCCTGGCGTTCGGCATCGTGGATATAGCTCATCCCCGATCTCCGAGGCTCGGGCGTCCCGCCAAACGTTGCCAGGCGGGCTCCCGGCGGCTATCGAGCCGCAGGGCCGCAGCCATGATATCGCGCGCCATGGGTCCCGCCGCTCTGGACCCAGAGCCGCCATGCTCGACAATGACAGAAACCGCGAGCTTGGGGTCGTCGTGGGGCGCGTAGCCGACAAAAAGCGCATGGTCCCTCAGTCGTCGCTCCAGGTCTTCGTTCGCGATCACGCCAGAGCGGCGTTCGGCTTGCGAGATGTAGCGCACCTGGGCCGTCCCGGTCTTGCCAGCCATGCGCGGTCCGCCGAGGCCCAGATCACCCGACCGGAGGGCAGTGCCACGGCCTTCGGAGGTAACCCCGTACATACCCTTCTGCATGCGATCCATGATGTCAGGGTCGAGTGGACCTTCACGGCCGATATCAGCGGTCAACGCCGGTCCGATCCCCAACATCTGCGGCGTTACCATACGGCCTCGGGTGGCAATCCGTGCAGTCATGACCGCGAGTTGAAGCGGGGTTGTCGACAAGAAACCCTGGCCGATCCCGTAGTTCAGGGTCTCGCCCTGCTGCCAGGGTTCGTTCCGATTGGCTTCTTTCCAGGCGGGATCGGGCACGACGCCCCGCGCCCCACCCGTCAGGCCAAGGTTTCCCCAGGTGCGCCCAAACCCGAACCGCAGCGCAACCTCGGCTATCTTGTCCACGCCTGTCCGTCGGGCCACTTCATAGAAATAGACATCGCAGGACTGCTTAAGGGCCTCGTGCATGTCCATTGGACCATGGCCTTCGCGCTTCCAACAGCTCCAGGTCCGGCTTCCAAGGCGGTAGCGGCCGTTGCAATTGATACGCTCGGTTGGCGAGATCACGCCTGCTTCCAAAGCGGCCGTAGCGACCACCATCTTGAAAGTCGAACCGGGCGGGTATGTGCCGTCGAACGCCTTATGATAAAGCGGTGAATCCGCATCGTTTCGGAGCACGTCGAAGTCGGCCTGGCTGATACCGTTCACGAAGTCATTGGGATCGAAAGCTGGGGTCGAGACAAGTGCTAGAATGTCTCCGCTTTCGATGTCCATCACGACGCAGGCACCGGTTTCATCGCCAAAACGGTTGATCGCTTCACGCTGCAATTCAGCGTCGATGGTTAGCGCGACATCCCGTCCCGGCGCCGGTGGACGATCGGCATCTGGCACCCGTTCGATAATGCGGCCAGCGGCATTTGTGACCACCGCGCGCGCGCCGCGGTTGCCGGTCAACCAGGCATTGCAAGTCGCTTCGACACCCGATCTGCCCGTCCGCATATCGGGGTGCTTGTAAAGCCGGTTCACCTCGGAGGCAGCATCGGCCCACCGCTCAGCCAGCTGGTTGCGCCTTAAGTCGGTCAAATCACCCCGGATGGATCTGGTGACGACCGTATGGTGGTCCCATTCGCCGAAATCGAGCGTATCGATCAGCCGTTGCTCAGCCGTTGAGAGATCAAGCGCTTCGAACGTCAGACGGTTGATATCTCTCTGGCTCGCACGGGCCACATAACCGAGTACGTGGGCAAAGTCCCGCCCGCGCGTGTAGGATCGCGTGTCGCCGATCTCGACCACCACACCGGGCAGTTCGGCCGAGCGGATCGACATCCGCGCAAATTCCTCATAGGTCAGCTCCCGGGCCACCTCGGTCTGGAGGAACGCAGCCTGGTTCCGGGCCCTGCGCTTGATCAGAGCGAGGCGTTCCGGCGAAAGCTCGATTGTCTGTGAAATCTGTTCCAGCACAGCGTCGATATCACCGACCTGTTCACGCACAATGGCGATCCGCCCCGCCTGGCGATGGTCGGCCAGGGGCAGTCCAAACCGGTCGACGATGCGCCCACGAGTCGGTGGAGCGAGGTCGAAACGCACCTCATTATCGGCAGCCTTCTCGCGAAGTTGCTCCCCCTCAACGAGCTGCAGCTGCGCCAGACGACCCAGGAGACCAGCCCACACCAGACCGCCAACGCCAAACAGGATATTCCGGCGGGCGGCGAATACTTCTGCGGGGCGTCGATCAATCGCCATGTCTAGCCACTCGTCGCAGACGTCTTGAAACTATGCAAATCGAAGAGCCCTTCGAAAAGCGCGTAGAAAACACAGGACGTGACCCATGCGATCAATAATGGAATCGGATTGATCGGCGCCGAGGCAATCACCGATGCAAAAACCCAAAGAACGAACACCCCAAAGCCCATACCCAAGAACGGAAGTATCGAGCCGGTCACGGGATCCATTTCGCTACCCAGTAGCAGTGATGTGCTGGCAAGAACTGCGTAAGTCGAAAGGAACACGAGCGGGAAGACGCCAAACGGCGCCCCCGATACGCTATCAAAGGCGAAGCCGACGATCATCAGGACAAGCATTGGACGAATGGACAATCCTAGCCGCGCCCAGCCTGCGGCCGCTGCCAGCCCGGTCAATGGCCACCGGATGCGGGCATCAACCGTGTTGGCCAGCGCATCCCAGACAAGTGTGAACACGATAATGGCCAAAAGACCGGTCGCCAACCTGCCCGTCAGACCGGTCCTGCGCCAGGTCTGCAACACGGCGTTGGGAAACAGGCTGGACCAGATCATTCCGAGACCACCGGCGCGTCATCAACCTGAACCGCGGCCTCGACGGTTTCGCCGTCGTCAGTGGCGGGTTCGGCCTCCGGCGACGGGATTGTCGGGGGTGGCAGGAGACGGACGAAACCGCCGCGCGCGTCCGCCATCGTGAACCGCACGCGCCAATCGCGAGGGCTGCCATACACGAAACCAGCGACGAGCCCGCGCGGAAACACGCCTCCCTCACCGCTTGTCAGGATCCGTTCACCGATGATGAACCCATCATCCTCCGGCAGGTCCGACAACCGGCCGACCAGGTCCCGCGATCCATAGAGAACGGCGCGAACCCCGCTACGCTCTCCCATCACCGGGACCCGGGAGTTGAAGTCGGTAATCATCAGAATGCGGGATGAGCGCTCACCGACCGCAATCACTCGGCCGACAAGTCCCATTTCGTTGAACGCGACGTCATCCACCTGTACGCCCGAGCGCCTGCCCGCATCGGCGAGGAGTGTATCTGCAAATGGGCCATCCGTTTCGGCGACAATCCGAACGGTCTTGGACTGCTGGGCCCAGTCGATCGGCGCATCGTCGACGGCATTCAGCATCGCCTGATAGGCAAAGAACCGCTCATTCATGGCGATCGCCGCCTGTCGGTAACGGGACAGTTCCGCCACTTCGTTCTCAAGTTGCTTGATGCGCCTGGCCGTGTCGGCCTGCCCGGTCAGCCTGGCCCAGATACCCGGTGCCTCATCGCCTGCCACAGTTTGCTCCCGCCGGTCGCCGAAGGTCTGCAGGTCACCAGCCAGCGTGCGGACAGGGGTCAGGTTACGGGAAATAACCGGCGCAGTCTGGGCCACCAAAAGCGCGAGAGACAACACAATGAACACAGCGAGCGCCAGCTGCCTCAACGGGCGCTTCCGTCGTCCATATTGGCTAAAAGAAGCCATCAGCGCCGATCCTCATTCACCACCCTGGGCAGTCCGGCGATAACTGACGTATCAGCTCGGGCGCGCCCACACCTTACACTTCGCTACACCTCTGGGCACAACACCGATTGCATTTTCGGATAATTCTCCAGCACAACACCGCAACCGTTCACGACGCATCGTAGCGGATCATCAGCCAGCATCACAGGAAGTTTTGCCTGCTCTCGAATACACACATCAAGATTACGCAGCAACGCGCCGCCGCCGGTCAAGACGATGCCGCGATCAACAATGTCAGCCGCCAGTTCGGGGGGCATGGCTTCGAGCGCCATCTTCACGGCGTCGATGATCTCGCCAACCGGCTCCCTCAGGGCTTCTGCAACGATTGTCTCGTTCACTTCGGTTTCAATCGGCACACCATCAAGGGTGCCACGGCCCCGGACAGTCAAGGCCATGCCATTGCCGTTCTCTGGCGGCATCGCGGTGCCGATTTCCTTCTTGATCCGCTCTGCACTCATTTCACCAATCAGGATTTTCTGCTCACGCCGCAGATGGTTGACAATCGCGCTGTCCATCTTGTCGCCGCCCACCCTGACGGAGCGCGAATACACAATACCGCCAAGTGAAAGCACAGCGACTTCGGCGGTGCCGCCGCCGATATCGACCACCATGGAGCCGGCGGGGTCTTCAATCGGCAGGCCCGCGCCGATAGCCGCTGCCATGGGCTCTTCGATCAGCTTCACATCTCGCGCGCCGGCAGCCAGTGCCGATTGGTGAATGGCGCGGCGTTCAACGCTTGTGGCAGAGCTTGGTACGCAGATGATGATGAGCGGTGAGACGAACGCGCGGCGATTGTGCACCTTCCGGATGAAGTGCTTGATCATCTCTTCCGCGACTTCGAAGTCGGCAATCACACCGTCCCGCATGGGGCGGATCGCCTCCATGTTCACCGGGGTCTTGCCCAACATCTGCTTGGCCTGGTCACCCACCGCATAGACGATCTTCCGACCGCCTTGGGTCATGTATGCAACGACCGAAGGCTCGTCGAGCTGGACGCCCTGACCCTTGACATAGACCAGCGTATTCGCCGTTCCGAGGTCGATGGCCATGTCCGTCGACAGCATGCCCAAAAGGGAACCAATCATGTTCTTCATAGCCTTCTGCACATGCGAGTAACGGATCAATGAAGCGCTCTAACACGCCTCGGCGATCTTATGGCACAGGTGCCCTTTAAATGTCGTTAAGGCAAGAATTTGGGCGCACCAAGCCGGAACGGTTCGTACGATTGCGGAGTCGCAGTATCAAGGCAACGACTCGCAGGAGCGATAAAAATATTGGAAGAACAATGCTCTACTAGAAGTGTACGAACCGTACACTGTGTAGAGGTCGAACTGATGGCCCCCTGGGATGTTTGTCGCGTCAGACATTGGCCCATACTAAGCGTGTCAGGAGATCGCAGCAGCAAGAACGGTACCAGAAACCCCGGTACCGGTCCCCTCTGGCCGGAAACGCGCCAGCCGATTACGCAGCGAGCCGTTTCTTCCGGCGCGCTTCGAGCTTGTTGACGGCATGCACGTAAGCCTTTGCCGCAGCAACCAGCGTATCGGGATCAGAGCTTCGTCCCGTTGCCATGATACCCTCACCGTTCAAACGCACTGAGACGTCGGCCTGGGCATCGGTTCCACCGCTGACGGCGTGCACTTGGAACAGGTCCAGCTTTCCCGAATGGGGCACAATCTGCTTGATCGCGTTGAACACGGCATCGACCGGACCATTCCCGCGAGCAATGGCGAATTTGTCCTCACCATCGATTTCGAGATCAATCTCTGCCGTTTGTGGACCGTCAGTGCCCGCAACCACACGCAATCGCTTGAAGACGATACGCTCCCCTTCGAGACTCAACTGGCTGTCAACAATCGCGATGATGTCGTCATCGAAGATATGTTTCTTCTTGTCAGCCAGGTCCTTGAAGCGTTTGAACGCGTCGTTGAGGGCTTCGCCTTCCAAATCGTAGCCAAGGTTGACCAGCTTGTCCTTGAAGGCATGCCGTCCCGAATGCTTGCCCATGATCAAGGATGTCTTGGAGACGCCAACGTCCTCAGGATCCATGATCTCATAGGTCTGTGCGTTCTTCAGCATGCCATCCTGGTGAATGCCACTCTCATGGGCAAACGCGTTCTTGCCGACAATCGCCTTGTTGTACTGGACCGGAAAGCCGGTGATACGGCTGACCATCTGACTGGCCCTGGCCAACTTCCGGCTGTCGATCCCCGTGGCGTATGGAAGCGAATCGCCGCGCACCTTCAAGGCCATCACGACTTCTTCAAGTGCAGCGTTCCCTGCCCGTTCGCCCAGGCCATTGACGGCACATTCAATCTGTCTGGCACCGTTTGAAACTCCCGCGAGGGAATTGGCGACGGCGAGGCCGAGATCATTATGACAATGGGTCGACCAGATCACCTTGTCGCTATTCGCGACGGTCTCGATCAACCGTTTGAACAGTTCGCCATACTCGTCGGGATGAGAGTATCCCACAGTGTCTGGAATGTTGATCGTCGTCGCTCCCGACGCGATCGCGGTATCGA
Organism: Pseudomonadota bacterium; assembly: GCA_038522375.1. Taxonomy (GTDB): domain Bacteria; phylum Pseudomonadota; class Alphaproteobacteria; order Caulobacterales; family Hyphomonadaceae; genus UBA5336. The sequence continues at coordinate 25,795 of JBCBKE010000005.1, read as the reverse complement.
TGCAGCGGCACAGGAAGTCGAACTCGGTACGGGTGGCGTCTTCGGCGCTCCACTCCACGTCGTCAGTGTAGCCGCGCGCCTGGGTCACCGACCGTCCAACCGCTTCCAGAACGGCGTTCGGTCCCATTTTCAGCTTGTGCTTCATGTGCACGGGACTGGTGGAGATGAAGGTATGAATGCGAGGTCGCGCGGCTTGACGGACGGCTTCTCCGGCGCGTTCGATATCGCTGGGCGTTGAGCGGGCCAGCCCGCATATCACAGCGTTCTGGCTCTGTTTTGCGATCTCGCTGACGCATTCGAAATCACCAGCAGACGCTGCAGGAAAGCCGGCCTCGATAATATCGACGCCCATGCCTTCCAGCAGGGTTGCAAGTTCGAGCTTCTCCCGCAAGGTCATGGATGCGCCAGGGCTCTGTTCGCCATCGCGCATGGTGGTGTCAAAAATCCGAATGTCTTGGTTTGATTGGGTCACGGGTCTCGGCCTGGGTCTTTGGTCAGATGTTGGAAAAGAACGATTGTTCCCCTGACCGCGCGCCCGGCTGGTTCAGCGGGCAGCAGCCGGCCAGGGGCTGCTAAGGAGCCGTCCGCTCAGGCTTGGAAGGGGCAAATTCATTCCCATAATCCAAGAAGTGCCATAAGGGCGTGCGCTGTCAATGCTCCGCACGGCCTTCAGTAGCAATTTTCTCCTGATAGGCGCGAACGCGTCTTCTCGCATAAAGCGCCAGAAGCACCCACAACGCGACCGCTGCCAAAGCGGCGACAATCGCCAAGATAGGCCTTCCCCCAAGCGCTGACAGAACACTCTGGCCGGCGAACGTCACAAGGAAGAGCTTTGGCAGGACGCCAACGGCCATACCGGCGAGGTAGTGGGTGAACCGCGCGCGGCTGACGCCAAACGCCATGTTCACCAGCAGGAAAGGGCCGGTGGGGACGTTGCGCACGATAGCGCTCGCCAGGAATGCGTTCTGACCGATGAAACTGGACATCCTGTTGGCGAAGTTTCCGCCATACTGGCGCACGGCCTCTTCACCTGCGAACCGCCCGATCCAGAACGTAAATGCGCCTGAAACCAGCGTCGCGACCCAGGAGTAGCCAAACCCCAGCGCCGGTCCAAAGGCCACGATGGCCATCCCGATAAGAACGAACTGGGGAATACCCACAAACGCGCTGACACAGAACACAGCGATCAGTGCCGGTAGACCCCAGATGCTGTCTGCAAGCCCGCCGATCAGCGCCTGGACAGCATCAATGTCCAGCAGAATTCCGGACTTTCCAAGGAGGAAAACCGCAAGCACAAGCCCGAACAGGGTTACCGAGACCAGAACCGTGCGGGCTGCCGTATCATCCAGCCGGCGCAGGAACGGGGGCAGAATACTCATCTCCGCCATTGGCGCCGGCTCCCTGTGCCGGTCAAGCCCAACACCACACCAGACCTTGGGGTAGCGGGCGCAAACCGCCGGCCAGGGGGCCAAATCATACCGCCATCAGCAGACGAGGAAGCTTGCGGCCGGGGATCGACCCGGATGCCACCTCTCCCGCATCCACCGCTCCCATGGCGCGATAAAACGCGGCCGCACCAGGGTCCGATGCGATCTCCATCCTCGCTGCGCCCAGCGCGCGGGCCGCTTCAACAGACCACAGGAACAATCGGCGCCCGACGCCCGTTCCGATTATCGACGGATCGACGAACAGCGCCTCAAGCCAACACTCACGACGATCTGCAATCACCTGACAGTACCCAACCGGCAGTCCCTGGTGAGCCAGGGCAACTTGCGCAGGTCCGCGCGCAACACTGGACGCCGAGACCGCAAGCTCATGCCGGCATGCAGCGATGAAGTCGGGATCGTAGCCATGTACGGCCTTTGATCGCAGGCAGAGATCCGTCAACGCCAGATACTCCTCCTGCCGAGGTCGCCTGAGCCTTGGTGACCGGAACGGAGGTTCAGGGACGTTCAAAGGCAATCAGGAACTGGTCAGTTCTGCCGCGCACCTGTTCGTCAAACGCGTCGAGGGCCAGATCGTCATGATCGCTTCTCAACAAATCGCTCTCCCCCGCGACGACGAAGCCGGCTTTCATGGCAATTTCCACCACCGTAGCAGGGTCGAGGCGATGGGTCTGACCAGCGGTTTCGGGTGGCGACCCGCTAGGCGCGCGATGGTCGAGTACGACAAACCGGCCGCCCGGTTTGAGTACGCTATAAATCGCGCCGAAGACTGCGCCTGGGTCGCCAGGCTCTCCTGACGGCTCAGGGGCAACCCAAAGCGCGTCTGGCCCCTGGAACCATGTGACCCGGTCGACCGAACGTTCGGGCAACGGAAGACGGTCGAAACCTGTTTTCATGACCGTGACGTTTGTCAGGCGACCGGCCAAGCGATTACTGACCGTGTCGTCGACAAACCCCTCGAACGTCGGCGGATTCTGCATGTAAACCCGACCGCGGGGACCGACGGCCCTCGCAAGCAATTCGGTGAAATAGCCGTCGCCCGCCGCCATTTCGAGAATTGTCTGCCCTTCGGCGATACCGGCAAACGCCATCACCCCTGCCGGTTTCCGCGCGTCATCCAGGGCGCGATCCCCATCGGGCCGGTCAGGGTGTTCAACAGCTTTCACAATGGCATCAGGGGGGACGACCCTATCCATCGCCAGTGGTGGGAGACTATCGGTCATCGCCACTGGATCGGATGCCCCCGCCTTGTCGGCGAGGGGTTCACCCAGCGTCGCCGTCGGAAGCGCGTCATTTCCCAGATCGGACAGAAAGGCGCAGCCGGCCAGCAGCGGAATAGCGGCGAACCCGAGACAGTGCTTCCCGATTTCGAAAAGGTGAGTGTTTCTCACGCACGTCTCCATTCCTATGGCTCATGCCGGACTGATCGACCCGGCGACGGCTAGGCTCGCGCAATCATGGCATCGCTCATGGTCCAAAGCCGCAAAGCAGCCTCCGGGTCAACGGCGTAGGCTCTGACGCCACTGTAACGGGCCTTTGGATCGGTCGCCAGCGCTGCGACTTCAACGTCCTCGCAGTAGAGCCCGCCCATACCGTCCAGGCTTGGCGCCGTTGCTGCCCAACAGGATGTTGCTGCGCCCTGTTCGGGCGACTTGAAAGACTCCTGCACGGCGGGTGGCACGCTCCCATCGGCGTTCTTCCAACCCAAGGCGACCATTTCCTCGTTGGCCAGGTGACGTTGCAATGGCGTGAAAATGCCGCCGGGGTGGACCGCGAATCCCCTGATACCGGCATCGGCCCACTTCTGATCAAGGCCGACGGCAAACAGGCTGTTTGCGGTCTTCGCCTGCCCATAGGCCTGCCACTTGTCGTAGTCATGGTTTCGAAAGTTGGGATCGTCCCAGTGTATATCCGTCAGGTGGTGACCTGTGGAAGACAGCGCCACGACCCGCGCCCCACCCGCAGAAGCCAATGCCGGAAAAAGCCGTCTCGCAAGCTCAAAGTGCCCGAGGTGATTGATGCCGAACTGGCTTTCCCAACCCGGCGCGAGGCGGGTCAATGGGTTCGCCATGACCCCAGCATTGTTTATCAGGATATGCAGGGCTCCATGGCTGGCCAGGTAGTCATCGGTGAATTGCGCGATACTCTTGAGGTCTCCAAGATCCAGCGCCTTAACATGGATGTCTCCCTCCAGCGCTGACAGCACGTCCCGCGCATGTTCGAGCCGGCGCGCCGGAACGGTGACCGAGGCCCCGGCATTGGCAAGGGCGCGCACCGTTTCCAGACCGATACCCGAATAGCCCCCCGTGACGATGGCGTGCTTACCAGACAGGCTAACACTGCCCAGAACGTCTTCCGCTGTCGATTTGCGATTAAATCCCGATCCGATCGGCGCTTGATCACTCGCTGCCATATTGTGCTCCCAACTCCTCTCCTACAATGATGGCGTACCGGCATGCACGCAAGCATCGCAATCGCTTTAGGCAAGCGGAAAACGTGACCAAACAGGTTTTTTCGAGACGAACGAAGACTAGGACAGCCCATGGGTAGAAAACAGCAATGGTTTATCGGTTGGGTTGCAAGTGTCGCGCTGTCGACCACGGTAGCAGTTGCTCAAGATACACAGACCCAGGCAAATGAGGGACCTGACTATCCTGACGGAGCCTATGCGTACGCGATCGGAGACTACCCAGCATCCCGCGTGTTGTTCGCCGAGGAGTGCCGCAGGGGTGAAGTGAAAAGTTGCCTGCGCGTGGCCGATGACTGGCGTATTGGTCGCGGTGGCCCGCAAGACCTCACAAAGGCCATCGATTCTGCAACCGATGCTTGCAGCCTCAGCGCGTCGGATGGGTGCACCCTCGCCGCCACCATCCACTTCGAAGGACGCGCCACAGGCTCACCCGACTATGAAAGTGCACGTGTCCTGTACCAGAGGGCATGTGAGCTGAGCGATCAACGCGGATGTGCAGGGCTCGGTAACATGCAGTATATGGGTCTGGGCGGATTGAGAGACCGTCAGGAAGGCATCGAAAATCTGCGCCGCGCTTGCCGTCAGGATTTCACCTATGCCTGCGACCAATTGCGGGGATATGGCCAAAGCCGATGAGGTCGCGCCGAAACCCTGATCAACCATCAAGACAAACGCGCCCCTTCGGAAAGGGACGCGTCGTCAAAATCTGAATGAGCGCCGTTACGCGGCTGACGACTTGGCTCTGTCGATCAGCTTGGGCTTGGGTGCTTCAGTTTGCCCGATGGCGATCTTTCGGGGCTTGAGCACCTCGGGAAGCTCGCGGATAAGTTCAATTCTCAACAGCCCGTTCTGAAGCTCAGCGCCAGTTACGATCACGTGGTCGGCCAGTTGAAACCGGCGGATGAAACTGCGCTCCGCAATCCCGCGGTGGAGGAACTCGCGTTCTTCCGCGCTGTCGGCGGGCTGCCGCTTCCCAGCGACGGTCAGCAGACCCTCTTCAATCTCGATATCGAGATCGGCTTGCACGAAGCCCGCAACGGCAAGCTCGATGGCGAAGTGATCCTCGCCAATTCGTTCGATATTGTAGGGGGGGTAAGCCTGCGCACCGTCCAGGCGGTTCGCCGTGTCGATCATGGAGGCGAGCCGGTCAAAGCCCACCATGGTGCGATAAAGGGGTGTCAGGTCGATAGTGTTCATGGTCTTCAGTCCTCGCATAAAGCAACTGTAGGAACCGGGCAAAGCCGGCGGTTTCTCGATCCCTGCTCTCCGTGATTGATCTCCCAATCAGCATGAGACTCAGGTTGTTTGCGCAACGGCCCGCTTGGCAGCGCCGTCGCTTCGGGTATGTGGGAAGCCCTGAGGCCTGTTCAAGATCACACCGGACGGAGGCACCACCAATGGCACCGATGAACGCCCCGCCCATTCGCTCCTGGTTGCTGGGATCCATACTCTTCTTGCCTAGCGGTTGTACTGACCCGAAGACCGATGACAGTCAGGCGGCCGGAGCACCGCCCGTTGCGGCGCAAGAAACGCCCTATGCCGACTACCTGGCTCGGCCAGAACGCGATACCGACCCCCTTGCCTGGGCCGTCGCCGGGCCCTGGCGAGGGGCTGAGGAAACGGTCAGGGACGCTGCCCGCAACCCGGTCGAAACGCTTTCCTTCTTCGGCGTCAAGCCGAGCGATACCGTCATCGAGCTGTGGCCGGGCGGCGGCTGGTATTCGGCGATCCTTGCGCCTTACCTTGCGAGCGGCGGTGGGTCCTTCATCGCCGCCGGTTTCGATCCCGAGGCGTTTGACGGTGAACGCCGGGCCCAGATGGAGGCCCGGGTGGAGGACTACCGGGCCCGCCTGGACAGCGTGGTCAACCTGTTTGGCCCAGTCTCCATCACCGCGTTCTCGGAACAATCGGGCCCGCTTGCGCCAGACGGCACCGCCGATGTCGTGTTGACGTTCAGGAACTTGCACAACTGGATGGCTGGCGGTTACGCCGACAAGGTTTTCGTTGACGCTTTCGCCGCGTTGAAACCGGGCGGGACGTTGGGCGTGGTCGAACATCGCCTCCCGTCGGCTGAAACCCAGGACCCCACGGCGTCGAACGGCTATGTCCATGAGGACTACGTCAAGGCCGCCGCCGAAAGGGCCGGCTTCGTCTTTGTCGAGTCGTCGGAAATCAATGCAAACCCGGCCGATAGGGCAGATCACCCATTCGGGGTGTGGACACTGCCGCCGAATAACCGCGCGGAAGATGCCAACGGCAACGCTCCCGCTGATTTCGACCCAGCGATCTACATCGCGATCGGCGAGAGCGACCGCATGACGCTGAAATTCACGAAGCCGGGCACCGGCGAAAGCGCAGACGAGGTGCCTGTTTCGGCCCCATCGGAGGAGTGACCCCGGACCGGTCTTGTAAAAGCGCACGACCTCTCAGATCAGGATCAACGGCACCAGACCGTAGACCAGCGCGGTAATCGCCGCGATTGCCAACAGGTTCAAGCGCAGTCCGGCCCGCGCCATGGTGGGAAGCGAAACATAGCTGGTTGCAAAGGCAACGGCGTTGGGTCCGGTCGCCATCGGGAGCATGAAGGCGCAGCTTGCCGCTAGCGCGAGGGGTACGGCCAGGTAACCGACTTCGATGCCGCTGGAGAGCGCGAGTGCCCCGAGGACGGGCATCAGGGCTGACGCTGTTGCGACGTTGCTCGTTACCTCCGTCAGGAAGATCACCAGCGTCGTGACCACGGCAATCAGGACAATAGTGGGCAACACGGCGATCCCCGACAATTCGCCACCGATCCAAGTGCTCAGCCCCGACGCGGTGATCGCCGCTGCCAACGACATGCCCCCACCGAAAAGCAGCAAGACCCCCCAGGGAATCGTCTCCGCTGTTTTCCAGTCGAGCAGGGCGCCACGTCCGGTGCCAGACGGCACCACGAAACAGAGAAAGACACCAATGATGGCGATCACATGGTCGGTCAGGTTTGCGAAAGGGGCGACACCAAAAAGTTCCACACCCGCCAGTTGCCGGCGGAAAATCCATAGAAACGCAACCGCGGCAAACACCGCGATGGTGCGGCCCTCGGGCCGGCTGAGGGGGCCAAGGGCGCGGAGGTCTTCGAGCACGGCATCACGGCCAGCGCTTGTTTCGGTCATCTCTATCTTGAAGGCCCAGCGGGTCAGGACAAACCAGGCAACAGGAACCATCACCGCGACCGCCGGTAGCCCGATCAACATCCATTGCGCAAAATCTATCGAGAGCGTCGTGTTGTCGTTGATGTAGCCAACAACAATCAGATTCGTGGGTGTGCCGACCAATGTGCCCAGGCCACCGATCGAGCAGGCCCAGGCGATGCCGAGCAACAGCGCCCATGTGAAAGGTCCATCGAGCTTGTCTCGCCCCACAATCTCGCTGGCCGCCGAAATTGCGATCGGCATCATCATGATCGAGGTAGCGGTATTGGATATCCACATCGACAGAATTGCTGCGGCTGCCATGAAGCCCCCGATCAGTCGCGTCGGTGAACTGCCCACCCGCACAACAACGTTCAGGGCAATCCGGGCGTGCAGGTTCCACCGCTCGATCGCCTTGGCGACAATGAAACCACCCATGAGCAAGACCACAATCGGGTGCATGAAAGGTGCGGAAGCCTGGGCGATGGAGAGGACACCTGTTGTCGGCAAGACCACCAGCGGCAAAAGCGATGTGATCGGGATCGGAAGCGCTTCGGTGACCCACCAGACCGACATGAGGACGAGCATGGAGAGCACGATCCAGGCTGCCCTCGCGCTTTCTTCGTCGCCTGCAGACTCGAGAAGCGACGCCGGCAGCGGCGCAAGCTGGATCAGGATCGCCAGTAGCGGACCGAGCCATAACCCGATCCGGCCCCTGGCGCTGTCAACCGCTTCCGACGCCGGATCGGGGCGGAGGTTACTAGCGTTTGACATACCGACCTAAGCCTCCAAACCGATTTCCCAGGCGGTGACCACATCGAGGTCCTCCCCCTTCCACGCCGACCACGCGACCGGGCCGGTAACGTTTGCCTTGTCGGCCAACTGCCTGGCCCACTCAATGTCGCCGGGATTGTCGAGCTGGACCGGATGAACGCCCCAAAGCAGTTGTGACCGCCGCAGCCGGGCGGGATCGCGGGACCCATATAGAATGGTCGGCATGCCGCGCCGCCGGGCGAACCGGGCCAACCGACCAATCGAGCCCGTTCGCAAGGCCAGGGCACTGCAGTCCTGGCTTTCGGCCATGCGAAACGCAGCATCGGCCACGATATCGATGGCGAGTTCAGCACCCTCGGGGTCTCCGGTAAACTGGGCTAGCGACCGCGGAAAGTCATCGGCGTTTTCCGTGGCCGCAATGATCCGTCCCATGATGGCGACCGCGGTTGCCGGATGGCGGCCCACAGCGGTTTCCGCCGACAGCATGACGGCATCGGCACCCTGGTACACGGCGGTTGCCACGTCACTGGCTTCCGCCCGTGTAGGCGCTGCGTGCTCAATCATCGATTCGAGCATCTGGGTCGCAACGATCACGGGACGCCCTGCAGCGCGGGACGCCCGGACAATCCGCCTTTGGATGATCGGTACTTGTTCTGTCGGAAATTCCACACCGAGATCGCCCCGCGCAACCATGATCCCGTCCGCCGCCCGAAGGATCGCGTCGAGATTGTCGATGGCGGCAGGCTTCTCGATCTTCGCAATCAGGGGCGCCCTGTTCGTGATCAGCGATTTCGCCTCGTCTATATCCTCTGCGGTTTGCACAAATGACAGGGCGACAAGGTCGATATCTGCCGCCATCGCGAAGGCGAGGTCCTCGCGATCCTTGTCGGTCAGGGCTCGCACCGGGAGGGCCTTGCCCCGCACCGTAAAGCCTTTCTTGTCTGACAACTCGCCCGGAAACGGAGAACGGACCCGCGCATGCGGACCGCCCTTGACCACTTCAAGTGTGAGCAGGCCGTCATTGCAAAGCACATGGTCGCCAGGTTCGAGAACATCGAGAATTTCGGGGTGCGGTACCGGAATGGCATCGTCCCGATCGGTCGTCGCATCGGCAATGAGGTCGTATTCGCGATTGAACCCCAGCCTGATCTTGCCGCCTCGAAAGCGCCCGACCCGTACCTTCGGGCCTTGCAGGTCGGCGAGCGCGGCAAGCGGACGACCGAGCGCCCGCTCGGCGTCGCGCACAGCCTGCAAGGCCTGGGCATGGTCGTCATGGCTGCCATGGCTGAAATTCATGCGAAACACATCAACGCCCGCATTCGCGAGCAGCTGGACAGTATCCGGCGACCGGCTTCCCGGGCCAATCGTCGCAAGAATTTTCCCGTGGCGGTTCCGCGGCGCTGACATGCTAGCCCTCCAACTGTCCCGGCGCGTCCAGCCGAGCACGCTGGCTTGCCGTTCGCAAGTCGCAAGGGCAAGTCGCAGCTTCAGAGACCGCATCACACATATATCGCGTCGGCCAGACCTAGGCGCGGGCGCGGCGCGTGCTAATAGTCCTTTCCAAGACAGATCCCGAGTGAGCGACCCCATGACCGTAATGAGCGACAGCGACATCCTTCAAGGCCTCGAACCGACTGTGGACATCGCTGTCCGCGAGGTGTTTGGCTTGGACACGGACATGGTCGTCAAGGGCTTCAAGGAGCGCACGGAGTACGTGCCAGAGTTTGATGCAGCCTACCGCTTCGACCCCCAAACCACGCTCGCTATCCTGGCAGGGTTCCAGCACAATCGGCGGGTAATGGTTCAGGGCTATCACGGTACGGGCAAGTCCACCCATATCGAACAGGTCGCCGCGCGCCTGAACTGGCCCCTTATTCGCGTCAACCTCGACAGCCACGTCTCGCGAATCGACCTGGTGGGCAAGGACGCCATCGTTCTTAAGGACGGCAAGCAGATCACGGAATTCCGCGAAGGAATCCTTCCATGGGCACTCCAGCGTCCCGTCGCCATTGTGTTCGACGAATACGATGCAGGCCGCCCTGACGTCATGTTCGTGATCCAGCGCATCCTGGAAGCATCGGGCCGGCTCACCCTGCTGGACCAGAACAAGGTGATCGCCCCCAATCCTCACTTCCGGCTCTACGCAACCACGAACACTGTCGGGCTTGGTGACACCACCGGTATGTATCACGGCACCCAACAGCTCAATCAGGGCCAGATGGACCGCTGGTCGATTGTCACGACGCTCAACTATCTCGAACACGACGCGGAGGTTGAAATCATCAAGGCGAAGGACACGGGCGTTGATGAGGATACGCTCTCGAAAATGGTACGCCTCGCGGATCTGACCCGAAACGCCTTCATGAATGGCGACCTTTCCACTGTCATGAGCCCGCGGACCGTTATCACCTGGTCGGAGAACTACGCGATTTTCGGAGACCTTGGTCACGCTTTCCGCATGACCTTCCTGAACAAGTGCGACGAGCTCGAGCGGCCCCTGGTCGCCGAAATGTACCAGCGTTGCTTTGCAGAAGAGCTTCCGGAGTCGGCCCTGATGGTCAAAGTCGCGTAGGCTGTGGGACCTTCGCGGCCGTCACATTGCGCGGACGGGCAATCAACCCGCGTGTCGGCTCCCGAACCGCTCAAGTACGGGCTTGAAAATACTCGCGCCCATCTGGCCAAAACGCATGGCCCCCCTCAACCGCGCAGCGATGAAAACATCGAGGCGGTCAGGTTCGGGATCGCGCAGCCAATAGAGCACGATCGGGGCAATGGTTGATGCCAGCAACGCCCGCTTGGAATAGTAGTTGTAGTCGTCCGACGTGTCCCCGATGGCCGTCCATACCATGTTGGCTACCGACCAGGTGCGGCCAGCCGCGTCGGCTGTTCCCCAGGGGAGCATGCTGCGCGCCGACGCTTTCGCCACTGCTCCTCGGTAAGGCTCCAGCACGTCCAGCCATGCTCGGACGCCAATGGCGACCTTTTCATGCACCTTTAACGCCGCCAGGTCTGCCGCAGCAATCGCTGCCTCGTCCTCGGCGCCGTCAAAGAAAGCCCTGAGCAGGTCACGGACTCCCAAGGGTGCGGCGAGTGCCTGCTCACCCAAACTCAGTCCCGCGTCGTCAGCTGCCGCCTTGGCTGCTGCGTTCGTCCATCCCTCATCCGCTGCGCGCGGCAAAAGGTGTTGGAGCCATGTGTGACGAAGTTCTTCCGATGGCGTCTTCATACCCTACATATACCCGTAGGCAGATCGGTTGCGCCGTGATATAGCCGCGCACTCTGCTGGTAAAGCAATCGAGATCCCTTGCACGAGACAGCGGGCGGCTGTCTTCGGCCACAAACCTATGGAGAAGACCCATCGTTCAGATCATCGTCAGAGACAACAATGTCGAACAGGCCCTGCGCGCGCTAAAGAAAAAGATGCAGCGCGAAGGCCTCTTCCGGGAAATGAAAGCCCGCACCCATTTTGAGAAGCCATCTGAGAAGAAGGCCCGCCAAAAGGCCGAAGCGGTGCGCCGCGCCAGGAAACTCGCCCGGAAACGCGCACAACGCGAAGGCATCGTGTAGCGCCAATCACCGTCTTGAAAGGCCCGTCCGAAACCCCTCTGGCCCTGCCGTGAGGGGTTTTTTCTTGGCCAAGCCCGGTGTTTTCAAGCGCCTGACCCATGGCGCGTGCCCGTTCAGACCGAGCGTGAACCGCTAAACCCAGGTCGCGCTTCTGGTGCGGGCTCGATGCCTTCCACCCACGCCGTTGCATGGGAAGGCCCGAAATGGCTGGCGGGGGCGCGATGAGCGCTGGCCGCGCTATACCGCCAGTCGGTACTCGCTCTTCACACCGGGTTTGCCGTCAGGGGTAGCAACGCGGCCATCCTTGACCATCTGGATCACGTGACCCAGCACCGAGTGGCAAGCGGCCGGGTGAAGCTTCTTGTCCACGGCCGCATAGATCACCGTTACCATGTCGGGGATCGTCGTGTCGCCGGCTTCGAGCCTCGCCAGAATGGCCGCTTCCCGTGCCCTGCGGTGATCGATATAGGCCTGGATGAAGCCCGAGGGATGGTCAGTGACCGGCGGTCCATGGGTTGGCCAAATGATCGAGAAGTCCCGGTCGCGGACCTTCTCAAGGCTGGCGAGGTAATCAGCCATATCGCCATCCGGCGGCGAGATGACTGTTGTGGACCAACCCATGACGTGGTCGCCTGAAAAGAGGGCATTTTCCTCATGGAGTGCGTAGCAGACGTGGTTTGACGTGTGTCCTGGCGTTTCAATGGCTTCCAGCGTCCAGCCGGGACCGGAACACGTCCAGCCGTCACCGATCGTGTGGTGGGGCTTGAACGAGAGATCGTCGCCCGCCTCCATTCGCACTTCGGACTCCGTGGGGATGGCCGGCCCCTTGGCGTAGACCTGACAGCCCGCCCATTCAGCGAGGGGGTGGGCAAGGGGTGAGTGGTCCATATGGGAATGGGTCACCACCACGTGGGACACCTTTTCCCCCGCCAGCGCTGCCTTGAGCGCATCGAAATGGTCTTCGAGGAGCGGGCCCGGGTCGATGACCGCAACCGTCCCTTTCCCGACGATATAGACGCCCGTGCCTGTGTAGGTGAAGGCGCCGGGATTATTCGCAATCACGCGGCGAACCAGGGGGGAGACCTGCTCGACGCGGCCATAATTGACATCGATCTCTCGAACGAAGGGAATAGACATGAAGTTTACCGTCGCCTTTTTTCTGGACCGCCTCGTGCCGGTTCAGCCCTTCCGGGGTGCCAGCCGTTCAGCGAAAGCCTTGGCCATCCGCCGGGTAGACTTCAGTTTGTCACCCAGCTTCAAGGCCCAGGGCGGGCCCATATCAGTCTTGTTGGCATCCACGATGAAGATGCGTCCGCTCATGCGATCCCTTAGGACGTCCACGCCACCCCAGTCCAGACCAAGTTGCTGCGCAAAGGCCCGGATCACGTCAAGTTCATCGGGCGTGTACACCAATGCCGGCTGGTCGAGCAGAACTTCCGCATTCTCATTGAGGAACCGCCGCTCAAGCGGGCGACGCTTTCGGAAGACAACCGTCGGCTCGCCCCCAACGATGCAACAACGCAAATCCTCGACCAGACCGCCTGCGATCTCATTGTCGACGAGACGCTGGTAGGACTTGCCGGGGGCGGCGGCCATCGGTCCCTCGATTATGCGGCCATCATGGGCAGCGTTCAGTTCCGACTTCTCCACCATTGGGCCGCTGTGCACCGATGGATCAACGGCGAGATCATACCCCGCGACCGATGCGAATACCCTGGCAACATGTGTCTTCGAAACGTCTTCGCACGAGAAGTTCACAAGACGCGCCTGCTGTTTCACGGGCGGCGCAAGATTGGCGGTCGTTGTCGCGTCCTCGAACTGGAAGACGATATCGGCTTCTGCCGCATCATCGATCAGCTTCGCTCCGGCCGCATGCATCACAGGCCAGATGAAATACCAGGGACGCGGCTTGTCGGGGTAGAACGCAATTGTTGGGCGCTTATGGCCGGTCAGTCGCCGCCATGACCGCCAGGACTGCGCCAGGACGTAGAACGAAAACCAGGCAAACAGATCGTGCAGGAGCCCGAGGCTCGCCGGCACCGTGTGGCCCGTTTTCTTGATCAGGATCGTGCCATCCCGGTATCGGAAATCGGCTAGCCAAGACCGGTTCGACATGGAAACTCCTCAGGGGCACCTTGCGCGCCAAGCCATGCTTGGCCCGCGGGCTTCGCATGGCCGTCACCCGGTTTCAATCGCTATTATATGGCCAAACTGTGTCACAAATGATCGTTTACTCACAAAAGAGCGCGCAGGCTGGAAAGATCATAACCGGCGCCAGCGGCCGCATCGACAATGTCACTGGCATTGCCCTGACCCGCATGGACGAGCGCCCACGCCGTGATCGTGCGCGTTCCCGTTCGGCAGTAAGCGAGAATGGGGCTTGGCGCCTCTGCCAGGATCGACCCCATACGCTCAACGATCTCGGGGGTAGGCGCACCTGAAAACGGCAGCGCGACGAATGTCAGCCCCAGGGCTTCGGCCTTCGCCCTGATACCGCCCATGCGCGGTTGGGTGACACCGCCCTCGCCGTCGGGACGGTTGGCCACGATCGTCTTGTAGCCAGCAGCCGCTATCTCTTCCACGTCGTCTGCCGTGATTTGTGGCGCGACGGCAAAATCGTCCGTGACGGTTCGAATGTCTGCCATGGGCGAAAGGCCTTCCTAAACGGTCTGTCATGGGCCATTGACATGGCCTGCGTACCAGAAAAGCTAAGGATGAATGCGGCGACTGCCAACCGGGCCGTGTTCAGAAATCAGCAGAGGCCTTGTCAAACCCCCGTGACCTCCATCCAACGGATCCTGTCTCGCGTGCCCGTATGGTACACGCTCCGCCGCTTTCTGATCGCGATTCCGACCATGCTGATTATTATCACGGTCGCGTTTTTCATGATGCGCGCCGCGCCAGGCGGCCCTTTCTCCGCAGACCGCATCCTGCCGCCAGCCACTGAGCGGGCGATTGCCGCGAAATATGGCCTGGATAAGCCCCTCGCTGAGCAGTATTTTTCCTATCTGGGAGATGTGGTTCAAGGCGATTTCGGTCCCTCGTTCAAGACAAAAGACAAGGACGTCATCGAGATCATTGCCGATGGCCTTCCCATCAGCCTCACCATCGGTGCGCTGTCCATGCTGCTGGCGATGACGGTCGGAACGGCCCTTGGCGTCTTCGCTGGCCTTCGGCAGAATACCGCCGGCGACTATTCGGTCATGGGTTTTGCCATGGCTGGCATTTCGATCCCGACTTTCGTGACCGGGCCGATCCTGATTCTCACGCTGTCTCTTGGCGCAGGTCTGTTCTCTGCGGGCGGTCTCGGATTCCCAGCAAGCATGAACGCCTACACCCTGACATTGCCGGTCATCACCCTAGCCCTGCCGCAGATCGCGATCATCTCACGACTGATGCGGGCGTCCACGATTGAAACCATGCGCGCCAACCATATCCGCACGGCCCGCGGCAAGGGTTTGCCGGAGCGGCAGGTGATCCTCCGTCACGCGCTTCCTGCCGCGATCCTTCCGCTTGTGTCCTATGCCGGACCGGCCAGCGCCGGCGTTCTCACCGGATCGGTCGTGGTTGAGCGGATCTTTACGCTGCCTGGCATGGGGGACTATTTCGTGCGCGGAGCGATTGAGCGGGACTACACCCTCGTGATGGGTGCCATCATCATTTATTCGGCGTTGATCATTGCCTTCAACCTGTTGGCGGACGTGCTCTATGCCCTGCTCGATCCAAAGGTGAAGTACACCTGATGCCCGGTTCAAGTTTCGACCTCAATGATCCTGCCCGCGTGCGCGAGCCCGTCGAGCAGGCGATCCTCGCTGGCCGCTCACTCTGGGATGATGCGCGGGCGAGGCTATTCCGGAACAAGGCGGCGGTGGCCTCCATGGTCGTGCTGGGTTTCCTGGTGCTCGTGGCGGCCATCGGCCCTTATCTCTGGGTGCATGACCATCTTGCCCAATCATCGCGGATCAAGATCCCGCCAACGTTTGAAAACTGGCATATCCTCGGCACTGACTACCTGGGCCGGGATGCCTTTGCCCGACTGCTGATTGCACTTCGGATATCGCTGCTCGTCGGCGTCGTCGCCACCTTTGTCAGCCTGGTGATCGGGGTCACCTGGGGCGCCACGGCGGGGTTTATCGGCGGGCGGACCGACAATATCATGATGCGGATTGTGGACGTGCTGTACGCGCTGCCGTTCATTTTCTTCGTGATCCTGCTGGTGACGGTATTCGGTCGGAACATCCTTTTGATCTTCGCCGCGATTGGCGCGATCGAGTGGCTGACAATGGCCCGCATCACGCGCGGCCAAACCCTCGCCATCAAATCCAAGGAATTCATCGAAGCGGCAAGGGCTGCCGGTGTTTCGCGCGCAGCCATGATCCGCCGCCATATCATCCCGAACGTCATCGGCCCGGTCGCCGTCTATGTAACCCTTACAATTCCCGTTGTGATTTTGGCCGAGAGCTTTCTCAGCTTCCTCGGCCTCGGCGTTAACGAGCCGCTCACAAGCCTCGGCGTGCTGATCTCCCAGGGGGCGAACGAAATGCGTGATCGCCCGTGGATGCTTCTGGTTCCCGCCATCACCATGATGGTCACCCTGCTTGCCTTGAACTTTCTTGGCGACGGGCTCAGGGATGCGCTGGACCCCAAGGAACGGTGATCCTGCGGCCGGGGAACCCGCGCCCCTTCACAGTTGCTTTACAATGCTCTCGACCATCTTCTTGGCATCTGACAGGAGCATCATCGTGTTGTCGTTGAAGAACAGCTCATTCTGGACGCCGGCATAGCCAGAAGCCAGCGAGCGCTTGATGAACATCACCGTGCCCGCATTCCACACTTCGAGCACAGGCATGCCGTATATCGGCGACGCCGGATCGTCCTTCGCGCCGGGATTGGTGACATCATTGGCCCCGATCACGAACGCCACGTCGGCCTGCTTGAACTGGGAATTGATGTCGTCCATCTCGAAGATCTCGTCATAGGGCACCTGCGCCTCCGCAAGCAGCACATTCATGTGACCCGGCATCCGGCCAGCCACGGGATGGATGGCATAGGCCACGTCCACACCCTCTTCCTTCAGCTTGTCACCCATCTCCTTGAGCGCGTGCTGGGCCTGGGCCACCGCCATGCCGTAGCCGGGTATGATGATCACCTTGGAGGAGTTCTTGAGGATGAAGGCTGCGTCTTCGGCGGAACCGATCTTCACCGGCCTGTCTTCACCGCCACCGCCCTTCGCCGCGCCGGCGGAATCGTCTGCGCCAAAGCCCCCCGCAATCACCGAGATGAAGGAGCGGTTCATCGCCTTGCACATGATGTAGGAAAGGATGGCACCCGACGCGCCGACAATCGCGCCCACCACAATCAGCGCGAAGTTGGACAGGGTAAACCCAAGCGCAGCCGCCGCCCAGCCCGAATAGGAGTTGAGCATGGCAATGACGACCGGCATGTCAGCGCCGCCGATGGGGATCACAAGCGTAACTCCCGCAACCAGGGCCAGCGCTGCGATCAAGAGCAGCAACATGCCGGTGCCGGACTGGGCCGCGCTGGACGTCGCAAGGGCAATGATCAGACCGATCAAGCCGATCAGGATCAGGAGGTTCAGCCAGTGGCGCGCAGGCAGGATGATCGGGCCGCCCGGAATCGAACCATTCAGCTTCAAGGCTGCGATAACCGAGCCGGAAAACGTGACCGCGCCAATCAACACCGACAGTGACATCTCCACCAGCGACCGCGATGCAATCAGTCCCGTTTCGCCCACCAGACCGAATGCCGTCGGCGCATAGAACGCAGCCAACCCAGCCAGGAGAGAGGCCATGCCACCAAGTGCGTTGAACATGCCCACCATCTGCGGCATTGCCGTCATGGGAGCTCGTTGGGCCAGCAGCGATCCGATACCACCGCCAACCACGATACCGGCAGCGATCAGGCCGAGGGTCGCCGGATCGAGGAAATCCTTGACCAGGAAAACCGTCGTGCCCGCGGCCAGCGCCATGCCGATGATCCCCAGGCGGTTACCCTGACGCGCCGTTTCCGGACTTGACAGCCCGCGGATCGCGAAAATGAAAAGCACCGCCGATACAAGGTATAAGAGCGCTGTGATATCGTAAATGGACATGCTTTATGGGTCTCCTGCCGAGGCGCGCAGCAACTAGCTGTTCGCCGGGCGATCTTTTTTCTTGTACATGGCCAGCATGCGGTTTGTGACGAGGAATCCGCCGAAGATGTTTACGGCTGCAAAACCGATTGATGCCGCACCAAGCCCCTTTGCGATCCATATCCGCTGGCTGGTCTCGGGATCCGTCACCTGGACGGCGCTGGCGGTTGCAGCGATGATTGCGCCAACGACCACCACGCCGGAAATCGCATTCGTCACCGACATCAATGGGGTGTGCAGTGCGGGGGTCACAGCCCACACGACATAGTATCCGATGAACGCTGCGAGCACGAAAACGGCGATACGAAAGACGAGCGGATCGACCGCTCCTGATGCTGATGCCTCAGCTGCAAGGGCCGGGCTGGCGAGCGCCAGGACAGCCAGTACGGTAAGCGCCGATTTCATGATTGGAGCCTCTCATTCACGGTTTTTCCATCCCGGGTCAGCACCATGGCCGCGACAATCTCGTCGTCGGTATCAAGGTTGAGGCCACCATCCTCGCCCGTGATCAGCGGCAGGAAGGCGAGCAGGTTCCTCGCGTACAGCGCGCTTGAATCAGCCGGCAAGCGAGCCGGCAGATTACTGAAACCCGCCACTTTCACGCCGCCCACATCGACCACTTCATCGGGTTTCGACAGCGGGCAGTTTCCGCCCTGCGACACGGCCATATCGACGATCACCGATCCTGGCCGCATGGATTTCACCATATCTTCGGTGACCAGCACCGGCGCCGGACGCCCGGGAATAAGGGCGGTTGTGACAACAATATCCTGTTTGGCGATGTGGTCTGCAACGAGGGCAGCCTGCTTGGTCTGATACGCGTCGGACATCTGCTTGGCATAGCCGCCGGCCGTTTCGGCTTCCTTGAATTCGTCGTCTTCGACGGCAACGAACTTCGCGCCCAGAGACGCCACCTGCTCCTTCGCAGCCGGCCGGACGTCCGTTGCCGTGACAACGCCGCCGAGCCTGCGGGCCGTTGCGATCGCCTGCAAACCGGCAACGCCGGCGCCCATGACGAATACTTTTGCTGGAGCGACGGTGCCGGCAGCGGTCATCATCATCGGGAGAGCCCTGCCATAGATCTGCGCGCCTTCGATAACCGCCCGATAGCCCGAGAGATTCGATTGGGACGACAACGCATCCATGGACTGGGCGCGGGTGATCCGCGGCGTGAATTCCATGGACAGCATATTGAGCGACTTCTTGTTGAAGGCCTCGATCGCGTCACCCAGGCTGAAGGGGTCGAGCAAGCCTATGATGGTCAATCCGCTTGGCAGTCTGTCGATTTCGCTTGGGCTGGGACGCCTGACCTTCGCCAGGAGATCAGCGCCCTTGATCGCGTCAGCTGCGGAGTTGGCGATGTCGGCTCCAGCGTCCTTGAAGGCTTGATCAGTGTAGCCAGATGCCATGCCAGCGCCCGCTTCGATACGGATATCGTGGCCTGCAGCCTTTAGTTTTTTGACCGTATCCGGGGTCGCCGCGACGCGGGTCTCCAGATCAGCGGTTTCGGTGACAACGGAAATCTGCATAGGGCTGTAATTGGTCGAATATTCCAATCGGGCAACCGAAAATCCTGCCTTTGGAAAGATTTATCTCTCAACCGCTGCGAAATCCCAGTGTTTGCGTGCGCCCGCGCCGGTTGCCTCGAATGCCCCTTTGCAGAGCCCTGCGTCGCGCCTAGGGTAGAGGTTGAAAACAATCATGAATTGGGAGGTGCCCGATGGGGCTGTTCGATCTTACGGGGAAAACCGCGGTGATTACGGGCTCGTCCCGCGGTATTGGGAAGGCCATTGCCGAGGCGATGGCTGACCATGGCGCGAACGTTACCATCTCGTCCCGAAAACCCGGCCCTTGCCAGGAGGTGGCCGCCGCCATCAACGAAAAACAGGGCCGCGAGTGCGCCATCGCCGTTCCAGCGAGCATCTCCGAGAAAGACCAACTCCAGGCCATGGTCGATGCCACAAAAGCCAAGTTCGGCAAGATCGATATCGTGGTCTGCAACGCTGCATCCAATCCATATTACGGTCCGATGGAGGGAATTTCCGACGAACAGTTCGAGAAGATCCTGTCGAACAACATCATCTCCAACCACTGGCTGGTGCAGATGTGCCTGCCGGACATGCGCGCGCGCAAGGACGGTTCGGTCATTATCGTCTCATCGATTGGCGGACTGCGCGCCTCCCCGGTGATCGGCGCCTACAACATCTCGAAGGCAGCCGATTTCCAACTCGTCCGGAACTACGCCGCCGAGTATGGGCCCGACAACATTCGCGTGAACGCAATCGCCCCGGGGCTGATAAGAACTGATTTCGCCCGGGCCCTCTGGGAGAACCCCGAGACCCTCAAGCGTGCCACCGCAACCACGCCCCTCAAGCGCATTGGCGAACCGCACGAGCTTGCCGGCATTGCCGTTTACCTCGCGTCGCCCGCCGGATCGTTCACCACCGGCCAGATGCTCGTGGTCGATGGCGGCCAGACCGTTACCTGAGCGTGGCAGACATCGACCCGGAGGCCCTCTTTCCGACCGGCCTCACCGTTACACCCGGTTCCTATAACAGCATGTTCAACGGCCTGTTGGACGGCCTCCAGTCGGGTGGATGGACGCACAAACCTCTCGCGCTTCAAACGCTTGGGATCATGCCGGAGCAGTGGCTGAAGGAAGCCGCGCCGGGGCGGGTCGTGTATGTGTGGGAAAACGATGGCAGCAAGGATATCCAACCGGGCCGGGCCTTTGGTGGTTGGGTCGGGGCGCTCTCCGATCACGTCGTGTCGATCTGCATGATGTCCGCCCTCCAGGAAGGCGAGTACTTCACCACCCAGGATCTCCAACTCAAACTCTTCCGCCCCGTAGGTGGAACCAGGGTCAGGATTGAAGCGGAGGTGATCAATCGGTCCAGGTCAACCGGTTATGTCGAGGCGCGCTGGATCCTCGAAACCGGAAAACTGGCTGTGAAAGTCCTGGCGTGGAAAGCGATCAGGTCCCAGGCTGAACTTGCACCGCGGGCGTAACCCGCTAGTCCTTCTAGGGCTGGCCACAAGGTGAGTCGGGCCGCAGCGGACAGGGCGGGACAATGACAACCATCTATCCAGTCATCATGGCAGGCGGGGCCGGAACGCGGCTCTGGCCCGTCTCGACATCCCATTACCCCAAACAGTTCAAGGCTTTGCTAGGACAACGCACCTTGTTTCAGGAAACAGTTTCGAGGGTACAGGGCGGGATTGACGATGTCACTTTCGCCGCTCCCAGCATCATCGGTGGCATACGCTTTGGCGCGATGATCGAGGCCCAGCTTACCGAGATGGGGGTTCAGCCCCACCGTGTTGTCCTCGAGCCGTTCGGACGCAACACCGCCGCTGTCGCCGCTGTCGCTGCCGCTATTCCTGATGACCCGGACGCGCTGGTGCTCTTGCTGCCGTCCGATCACTTCATGGGCGATCCCGAGGCCTTCCGCCGGGCAATCGCGGATGCTGCGCGCCATACGGCTGATGGTTGGATCACGACTTTCGGGATCGATGCGAGCCATCCGGAAACCGGCTATGGCTATATCCGCCGCGGCGACGTCATAGACGGCGCATTGGCCCGGTGTGATGCGTTTGTCGAGAAGCCCAATCTGGAAACGGCCCTCCAATACCTGGCCGATGGCCGTTATGCGTGGAATGCCGGGATATTCCTTTTCCCAGCGAAAACCATGGCGGACGAGCTTTCCGCCCACGCCCCGCAGATTCTGGAAACCAGTCTGAAGGCGCTTTCATCCGGGGCGGCAGAGGGGTCGGCGACGGTCCTTGATCCCGATACATTCGATGTTTGTCCAGACGATTCGATCGACTACGCCGTCATGGAAAAAACCGCCCTCGGTGCCGTTTACGGCCCCCTGCAATGCGGCTGGAGCGATATCGGGTCCTGGTCGGCCCTGGCTGATCTCGATCCTGAAACCCAGAAGGGTGACGTGATCGCGATCGACACCCATGATTGCTATCTTCGCAGCGAAGACGGCACTCTTATCGCGGCTGTTGGAGTCTCTGATCTCGTGGTCGTCTCCAGCGGTCGCTCTGTGCTGATCGCACCCAAGGACCGGGTGCAGGAGGTCAAAGCCGTGGTTGCTTCGCTGAAATCCGCCGGCCGGACCGACAAGGTCTAGAGAACGACAGCATTGTCTGATTGGCGCAGTCTGAGTTCCGATGCGTCAACGCCGTGCTGGTCAAAATAAGCGCCGCACTTGTCGAAGAAGCGGCGCTTGTCGAAAAGGTTTTCCACATGATCAACCATTGCATCGTCGAGATAGTTGACACGGTCGCCGACCACGCCCTTGCGCATATGGACCGTGTTGGACTGCGACTTGGTGACATCGAAATCCATGTGATGGTTGAATTCCGCATCGGTCCTGTCGTCCACAAGGCCGATCTCTGAACGAAACGCTGCAAAGCTGGCGAAGGGATCACGTTTCAGGTTTTCGTATGAGAACAGGAACGGCGGCTTCTCCATATGCGACCAGGACATGTGGTGGGACATGTAACGATGCACGAAGCCCGTCCCGATGTCCCAGAACCACGGATCGAACGCTCGGGTTTCGCCTTCTCGCTTCTGGTGGTGATACCAGGATACGACGGAGTCCCCGATATTGCGGATAGAGTTGATCACGACAACGCCGTCCAGCTTGTTCAGGGCCTGCGCGAGGCGGCCATCTTCGATCGGCTCGTTCGCAGCCCAGTGGGATTTCGAGTAGTAATGCGTGGACTTCAGATTGGTCTCCCGCACAAACGTCAGAATTGACTGCTGGTCGAGGGACGCATTAGCGAGCTTCGGGTTCTGGAACCGGTCATCGAAGGCGGAGAACTTGAAATAGTATCGGAGCCCGCGCTGGATCCACGTGGTGCCCGACTTGCCATAGCCATTGTTGATTATCAGCATGGTTTCTTCCTATTTTCGGCCGCTACCAGACTCTCGCCCCTGTACCAAGGCGCTGCTGGCACCTCCCCTGAGCCTTGCAAATCCACCTTGTCGTACACTTGTTCCGCAGCAATCACCGCCATGGAAGTGAAATTTCCCTCAGTAAACATAGGACATGAAAACCGCATCAACAGGTTTTCTATTAGAAGAGACACGCACGGGCGCAGCATAGGGCTTGCCTTGGCGAGGGCCTCTGGGCATGGACGATCAAAGAACCACCGCCGGAAGGGGACAGGTCTTGGCAGACATGCGCCACAGCAAACTGCTCATCCTTGGCAATGGTCCCAGCCTCAAGGGATTCGATTTCTTTCGAACCGCAGCCGTCGATACCCTGGGGATGAATGCGGCTTACCGGTACTGGGACCGGATCGGGTGGTATCCGACGCACTATTGCTGCGTGGATGACCAGTTGATCGAAACGCACCACGCCGAGATCTTCAGGCTGATCGACAGCGGCCAGGTCAACAGCGTTTTCACGCTGGCAAAGATCCTCGACTATCAACCTCAGATGGCCAACATGGATGGCGTTTACTTCCGTGAACAGTTCCATGGCGGCCTTGTGGACCAACTCAAGCCCTTGGGTTCAGACAAACCGCATATCCAACATCCGGCGTTTTTTGTCTCCAATGACAAGAAACTCACGACCGGCGCCTTCGCGGTCCGTTACGGCATCTTCAGGGGCTATGGCGATATCGGATTGATGGGCATCGACCTCGAATACGTCGAGATCCTCGACCAGGCCGAGAATACAGAGGGCCTGAAGCTCGTCATAAAGCAAGAAGTCACGGATAATCCGAATTATTTCTTCGATGACTACCAACAGGTTGGGGACAAGTACAACATCCCCAACCCGACCGAGCATGACGGCAACCTCCATGTCCAGGCCTTCGAAGTCCTGCGCGATGATATCGCGATACAAGGGCTCGATGCCGGTGTGGTGAACCTGAATACAGCATCGCGACTGCATGATCTGGGAATCTTCCCGACGGAGAACGCGCCCTCTTTCCTCGGCGAAGCGGGGGTCAGCGCCGTAGCGGTTCCGACCACCCAGTTCGAAATCGACGATATCTGTCAGAACATCGCTCTCTGGGACATGCCGGCCTACCACCCCGTCGTCCGAAAGGGTGAATATGGCAAGCACGACCTGGTCTTCATCTTCTCCCAGACCCCGGACCCTTCCCTTGTGGCAAGGATCAGGACGGCGTGGGCCGAGGCGAAGTATCTACCGTCCATGTTTTCAGGGGAAAGCCCGCTGATCCTCTCGGCCGATCTCGAAGACGCCGTTGACACTTACCAGCGGGAGTATGTGACCGCCCATGGCGAAGCGGGCTACAAGTCAGGCCCCAACCTCCAGTTCTTTTCATCGATGGCGCTGCTCGCAGAACGCTACCGGGACTTCGTGTTCTTCATGGAAACGGACTGCGCGCCCGTAAGGGCTGGCTGGCTGACGGCGCTGGACAGCCGGGCGAAAGGTGACACGGAAAGCTGGGTCATTGGCAGCCATTATCGCGGGAGATCCAAGATAGCGCCGGGATTTTTCATGCACCTGAATGGAAACGCGCTCTACAGGGTTGGGGATCCCGGTTTTCAGGACTTTCTCCGCGAGGTCTGGAACCCGCTCCTGATGGATGTGATCGCCGCCGAAGACCCAAGGGCTGCCTATGATTGCGTGCTGTCGCGCCATTGGTCAGCGGCAGACAGCCACGCCCGGAACGAGGAATGGCAGAGCTACCAAGCCTACGCCTCACGCTTCCGCTCCAGCAGCCTGATCCTGAATATCTCGGGAGCGGAAGATCTCGAACGCTGTGAAAACGAGAATATCCAGAGTTATCTCGCTGACCACCATGAGACCCAGGTCATTCATGGCCGCCAGTTCAGCCGGTCTCTGTACGGCGTTATTGGTGCGGAGTGGGCGTCTCCGGGGACTGTCCGGCTAACGGCCATCGCCAAGAAGGGGGAAACCAGGGCGCCCGCATTCGATCGGACAAAGGCGCCAGGATACATCCTGATGCCGGAGGGCAAGGCCCGGAAGACTGGCGAAGATACTTTCCTACTCAGCGGCGAGACTGGCGGCGACAGCCGCGTCATGGCGATCTTTGATGCGCGGATCGATCCGGAAGATACCTACACTGTAACGCTGGACGTCCATGCCAACGCGCCGTGTACAGCGATGCTGGCCCTTTCGCGTCACGGAAAGGGCGACTATGAGGGCGGGGGCGGGCCGGTTAAGCTGAAGGTCGGCGAGAACACCTTATCGCTGACCCACACCTTCCACCACGCCCATGCGCGTTTGCGAGCCCAACTGGCCGTTTCCCAGGGCACCACAGAGGTGACCGTCAAGGGCGTCGACCTTTCGTTGAACCTCAGTTGGTGGCCTAAAGGGCTCGATTTCGATGCGCTGGATGCGGCCGCCGAAAACGCCCAGGGCGTGGAGGCCTAGACAGGTGCGCATTCTGATCATGGATTTTACCCCCGCAGGCGATGGTACTGCGACGGGCGAACTGAAATCGGCCCTCCTGAAGGGTTTGCGCGACACGCCAATCATGCAGGTCAGCGCATCCGACAATGCGCGGTTTGAATATGCGTTTCCAATCGAAGCGCCAGACCGCATGCAGAGCGCGACGATGGATGATCTGCTCGCGCAGATCGACTGGTTTTCGCCAACGCTGATTCTTGCGCGGCCAACGGCAGAACGCGAAGCCTTGTGGTTGCTCACACTGGCACTCTGGAGCCGCTACGACATCCCGGTCATCACCTGGATCATGGATGACTGGATCTCAGTGATCGGCGACCCTCAAAAGCGCGCGACCTTCGAAGCATCGCTCGCCGCGGTGTTCACCGTCACCGGCCAGGGTCTGAGTATTTGCGACGAGATGTCTGACGCCTTCCGGGCGCGTTACAATGTCCCGTTCACGGCCATTGCAAACGGCATCGATACGGAAGGCGAGTTCTCCCGTTTCTCGCCTCGGATCAGCGATACTGAAACACCGTTTGTCTTCCGCTATGCCGGCTCCCTGGCACACAATATGGGCGTCGATACTCTGGAAAAAGTTGCCCGGTCCGTGAAACGGCTGCGACTCGACGGGTTGGATGTGCACCTCGAGATCAAGACTCGAAATTTCTGGCTTCAACAGCAGGGCCAGCGCTTTGCAGGGATCAGCGGGGTCAGCGCGACCCGGTCCCGCATGGGCCGCTACACCTATCTGTCGTGGCTGTCAGAGGCAGACTGCAATCTCATCTGCTACAATTTCGGCGACAAGACCCGCCGATATG
>JBCBKE010000004.1:0-74612 GCA_038522375.1 Pseudomonadota bacterium | reverse complement strand
CTGCTCCATGATGGAGCGCACGAGGGTGGCATTGGGATCGCGCGGCGCCTCGGCCATCACGCTGGCTGCGGTTTCGAGCCCCATGGATTCGGCGCGAATGACGTTCACGGCCGCCTGTTTGCGTTGGGAAAAATACCCCCTGAACGTCCGCATGACCGGTCCCCCTCACCCTCGCTACGATCGAAGCATATCACGGCTGATGATCACGCGCATTATCTCGTTCGTCCCCTCCAGAATCTGGTGCACGCGCAGGTCCCGCAAAATCTGCTCCACGCCATAGTCGGCGAGGTAGCCATATCCGCCATGGATCTGCAGGGCCTCATTGGCGACCTTGAACCCGGTATCGGTCACGAACCGTTTCGCCATGGCGCACCACCGGGTCGCATCGGGGGTCTTGCCATCGAGCCGCGCGGCGGCCTCGTAAAGCATGACCCGGGCGGCCTGGAGTTCGGTCTCCATGTCCGCGAGCTTGAACTGGATCGCCTGGAAATCGGCGATGGGCTTGCCGAATTGCTCGCGCTCCTTCGCATAATCCAACGCCTTGTCGAGCGCCAGTTGCGCCCCGCCCAGGGAACAGGCGGCGATATTGAGCCGTCCGCCATCAAGGCCGGCCATGGCGAACTTGAACCCCATTCCCTCCTCACCAAGCCGATTGGCGACCGGCACCCGGGCATTATCGAAGATCACCTGCCGGGTGGGCTGGTTCTTCCACCCCATCTTCCGCTCGTTCGCACCAAAGCTCAGGCCCGGTGTGTCCTTCGGCACGATAAGGGTGGAAACACCCCGCGCGCCATCATCGGAGGTGCGCACCATGACCAGGTAGAGATCAGAGGTGCCGGCGCCCGAAATGAACTGCTTGGCCCCGTTCAGGACATAATCGTCCCCATCCCGCACAGCCCGGGTTTTCATCGCAGCGGCGTCCGAACCCGATCCCGGCTCGGTCAAGCAGTAGCTCGCGATGAGGTCCATGCTGGTAAGCCGGGGCAGCCAGTCGCTCCGCTGGGTCTCCGATCCGAATGTGTCGATCATCCAACTGGCCATATTGTGGATCGAGATGAAGGCCGCCGTTGAGACATCGCCATAGGAAAGCTGTTCAAAGATCAGCGCCGCATCGAACCGCGTCAGCCCCGATCCGCCCACATCTTCGCCGCAGTAGATCCCGGCGAATCCCAGCTCCGCAGACCGCCTGATCACATCGACCGGAAAGTGGCTCTCGGCATCCCAGGCCCCCGAATGGGGCGCCAGTTGCTCTGTGGCGAATTTCCGCGCCATGTCCTGGATCATTACCTGCTCATCGGAGAACGGGGCTGTCATTTTGTGCTCCTTGGACTAAGACACGCGGGGTTCAACCACGTGACATGCCACAGGGGGCACCGGGGTCAATGCGGCGCGTTCTTGACGAATACTCCATCACGCGAGCCGACAGCGACGAGGTCGACCGGCTGGTAGAGATCAATCTCGCGGCAGACCGGCTGTTTGACGACACCGGGTTGATTGATGATGCATCCCTGCTGGAACATGTCCCCGAGACCGTCTTCGCAGACGCTATCGCCATGTCCCACCTCTTCGTGGTCCGCGGCGACTACGGGGAAGCGGTTGGGTTTACGCTCACGTCGGTCCGCGATGGCATGCTTTATCTCGATCAGGTTTCAGTCCATCCCGACCATGGCCGGAAAGGGCTCGGCGCGGCGCTCGTCAACCGCGTCATCGATGATGCAAGACACCGCGGTCTCAAATCGGTCGCCCTGTCGACATTTCGTGACCTGCCCTGGAACGGTCCCTTCTACAAGAAGCTCGGGTTCAGGGAGATCCCCAGGTCCAGGCTCGCAGACTGGATGCTCGAACTCGAAGCCGTGCAGGCAGAAACCCTGGATGTCTCAAAGCGCTGTTTCATGCGCCGACGGGTGAGTTGGTTCTAGCCGATTTCGCCCGGATGCTAGATTGCTTCCACGTTTCGGTTGAAGTTCCCCATCGTCCGCCGGAAATGCAGGAGACCATAAATTCCGAAGGTAATCAGCGCAATAAAGCCGAAGACCACGATTGATCCAATTAGGGCGTAGAGCATGTTCTCCCCCACCCCCAGGTCCTGGTCGATAATGTGGGGATGCACACCGAATATGACACCCAGGATAACGGCCAGCACCGCAACGCCATAGGCATAGAACCGCGCTGCACGACCAACGCGCCGATCGCGGAAATAGTACCGGAACGGAAACACGACCATCGCGATCACAAGAGCGGTGAGAAAGAACGTGCCCAACCCGTCCAGCGTCAATGTGAACGCTGTCACCTCCATGCCAGGCGGCGGTGGTGGTCCGCCCTCCACCGGCATTGCCCCGCCGAAGACCGCCAGCGCGGCGATGCCGGCCGCAATCAGCAGTTCATACCATTTGAAGGGCAGCAGGTCCTTGTACCAGAGCTCGGCAATCTTCGCGCGTTGGCCCTGCTTCACGATCTTGCGAACCGTGTCCGCTCCAATGGGCAATTCATCCTCGTCATAGGAGTACCGCGTCGGCGCAGGTCTCGGTTTCGGCGCTGGCCTTGCCTGCGGCGGCGTGGGCGGGGCTTGTGGAGCAAGTCCGCTACCCAGGATGCCGTCACCATTTGTGCCCGAAAGGGGATCGCCTGCCAGTTCGGTTGCCGGCGGGGTCGCTTCAAGCTCCAGCTCATCGATCAGCCGGTTGGCCAGCCCATCCACCTTCCGCTCCGCATCGGGAAAAATCTGCAGCCAGTTCAGGGCCGCCAGTTCATAGAGAAAATGCCCCTTGGGTTTGGTGTCCTCGATAAGCACAGGAACCACATTTTTGTCGAGCATGTCGGCAACGGCCAGTTCCTTCTTCAACTGCTTGGAATCGTTACAGCTTTCAGAAAACAGGATCACCAGCGCCTTGGCATGGGTGAGCCCTTCGACGATCGTGTCCCGCCAGTCTTCGCCGCCCTCGATCTTCTGGTCCCACCAGACAGTGATACCCCGGGACTCGAGCGCGAAGACCAACGCGCGCGCCATGGACTGGTCAGTCCGGCGGTAGCTGATGAAGATATCGTAGGCCATGGTGCGTCCCGAATCCCGGTCTCTCGGAACGGTAACGCTGCATCGATCCGATGGCCAGCATCCACCGCCCTCGAACGGCTAAAACGGGAATGGCCTCCTGCAACCAATCGCGCTAAGCCACGACGATGGCTGTCTATTCCCAACACTTCCCGTCAACGCGGCTGCGGCGCCTGCGCCAGGCCCCGTGGATCCGCAACCTCACGGCTGAAAACGTGCTCACGCCGGCCGATCTTGTCTGGGCCATGGTGGTCCATGACGGCGAAGAGGCCGAGATCCCCGTTCCCTCCATGCCCGGTGCGCCGCGCTACAGCGTCGCCGCCGCTGCCGAAGCGGCCAAGCGGGCCGAGCAGCTTGGCATCTCCGCGATCGCCATCTTTCCGAACATCGACCCCGCCAAGAAGGATGAGGTCGGCATGGAGTCCATGAACCCCGACGGTCTGGTCCCCCGCGCCATTCAGGAGATGAAGGCTGCCGCCCCCGGTGTCGGCATCGTCTGCGATGTGGCCCTCGACCCGTTCACCAGCCATGGCCATGACGGGTTGATCGATGAGGAGGGCTACGTCCTCAATGACGCCACGGTCGATCTCCTTACGGCCCAGGCCCTCCTCCAGGCGCGGATGGGTGCCGACGTGGTGGCCCCATCGGACATGATGGACGGACGGATCGGCGCAATCCGCACAGCGCTGGAGGAAGAAGGCTTTGCCAACACGCTGATCCTGTCCTACGCCGCCAAGTACGCCTCCGGCTTCTATGGTCCCTACCGCGATGCCATTGGCTCTGCGGCGGCGCTCAAGGGCGACAAGAAAACCTACCAGCAGAACCCCGCCAATACCGACGAAGCCCTCCGCGAAGTCGCCATGGACATCGAAGAGGGCGCCGACATGGTCATGGTCAAGCCCGGCTTGCCCTATCTCGATATCGTCCGGCGGGTGTCGGAGACTTTCTCAATCCCGACCTTCGCCTTCCAGGTCTCCGGCGAGTATGCCCAGATCGTTGCCGCCGGCCAGAATGGCTGGATCGATGGCGACCGGGTCATGATGGAAACCTTGCTCAGCTTCAAACGCGCCGGCGCCAGCGGCATCATAACCTATTTCGCGGAACGGGCGGCAGAGAAGTTGGGGAGCTGAAGTCTGCTTCCGGCGGCGGAGGAGACATAGCCGAGTGTCTTAAAGCGCCCCAAAATAGGCCGCTGCTCAGACAATACTTACATGATTGCTTCTTACAGTCTTTGATCCTAATCCTAGGGCTCGTCTCTTCGTTAAATGGGGGAAATCAGATGGCCAAAACCAGATTATTGAGCTTAGCGGTCGTTGCTACAACACTTTTACTGGGTGGCTGTGTGAACTCGATGCTGGCAAACCTTAGTGTTTCTCCAAGCTATCAATTTGATGCCTCAACTGGTGACGCTTTGGTTCTCATTGAGGATCATCCAATTGTTGAACCGGGTCAAAGTTGGTTTGTGCCAGTGGATTTGGAGACGGGTTCAGTCATCGGGAAAGTCGTCAAAGTCGATCGTTATATTCCTCAAAAACTTCGAACAGACAATGACTTATTTCGAGAATACGACGCTTTCGTCTCTGAAACAGTTTCTCGATTTGCTAAATTTACCATAGCTCCGGGCGACTATGCGCTAGTCTATCTTCGCCAGACAGATCCTTCAGGCCCGGCATCAGTCTGCCTCACCGAGGCCTCCCCAGTTTATTCATTCTATGAGACCTCGACCAATTACCTAAGATTTGCCGAACAACCAAAAGTCGATGTAGAAAAAGCCTCTGAGATCGAGGCGTGGGCGAACAAACTCATCGAGCAACAGTTTATCCTCAATTTATCTGCACAGATTGGGGATGAAGAGCTTGGAGATTTGCTTTCGCCGTACACGGGCATACCCAAGAATGTGAAACGAACCGAAGTAAAAGAGGTCATTAGCTTCGCCCCGAAAATGGAAGACGGCGAACCTGCAAGGGGTTGCAACTTCGATACCGCGTTTGAAGTATCCTCGGACAAGAAAATCGACTTCGCGCCGTTGGGGCCGCCATCCCGCCCGACTTACATTTTCATCCCGAGTGTCGGCTAAGAACCAAAGCACATAGTTTGAACTATAAACTGAGCGTCTTAAACTCGCCCCACCCCGGACGCTCGGTTCTCGGCACCTCCTGACCCAAAGCAGACCTAGCCCCTCAACTATATCGCGCCTCGACCTTTGGGCCGTCCGTCCCCGCGGCGACCGCTTCGACACTGGCCGCGAGGTCGGTCAGGTAGTCATCGATCACATCCGCATGTTTCGGCGACAACATCAGGTGCAGGCTCGGCGGTTCCTTTGTCACGGAGGTGAACCAGCCGCGGCGGTAGATTTCGCCATAGATGGCAAAGCTGTGATGATCGGGGTGACGAAACGCGACGAGCCCCAGCATCGGCGTCCCCAATACCTCGAAGCCCAGCGCACGGACGCCGGCTTCCAGCCGCTCCCGGGTTTCGCAGACCTTGCCTTGCAGTTGCCGATACCCATCAACACCCAGATAGTTCATCACCGCCCAGGCGGCGGCAATCGCCCCGCCAGGCCGCGTCCCTGCCAGGGTCGGCGTCGTCATCGGCGCGCCGGACCATTGCTTCATGTCGAACGGCATATGGGCGTACAGCGCTTCGGAGCGGAACAGGACGGTCGACGCGCCCTTTGCGGCGTAGCCATACTTGTGAAGGTCAGCGCTGATGGACTTCACCGCCGGGACCTCGAAATCAAACGGCGGTACAGGCACGCCATTCATCCGGGCAAACGGCGCGAAATACCCGCCCACGCAGGCATCCACATGGAGCCAGACGCCTTTCGCCTCCGCCACATCGCCCAGCGCGGCGATTGGGTCGATGATCCCGTGGGGAAAGTTGGGTGCCGAGCCCACCATCATCACCGTGTCGCCGTCGCAGGCATCGCCCATGGCAATGGGGTCGGCTTGGTAGCTTCCATCGGTCTTGAGCGGAATACGGCGGACCTCGATGTCCATCAGGTGGCTGGCCTTGTCGAAGGCGAGATGCGCCGATTGGGCCAGAACGATGTTCGCCCGGTCCCTCGCCTGGCCATTGGAGCGGGCAAAGTCCCGTGCGGTCTTGATCGCCATGGTGATGGAATCGGTGCCGCCCGAGGTCATGGCCCCCGTCGCGCCTTCCGGTCCGTGCAACAGGCCGAGCGCCATCTGGATGACGTCCTGCTCCATCCGCGCAAGGCTGGGGAACGCCAGCGGCCCGAGCCCATTCTCGGACATGAAGGCGGCGTAGGCGTCCTTCTGCACCTGCGCAACGTCCTCGCCGGCATTGAAGACATAGACGGCCGTCTTGCCGTCTCGCCATTTGGCGTCGCCCGCCCCGCGCTGCATCATCTCGTCCCGGATGGTGTCCCAGTTCCGGCCGCGTTCAGGCATGGTCACTGTCATGGCATTTCCCCTCAAGATATGGCGGTGCCATCGGCACAATAGGCCCGCAATGCGCCGCTGTCTTCAACTTCAAACTCCTGCACCCCGCCGCGGCCATCACAGGCCCGCTCCGCATCGGCCATTGCCGCGCGCAGTTCGGATGCAGCCAGGAAGCGGCTGGCCCCGTAAACGAGCAGGGCCGCAAAAAACAAGCCCGCCAACCCGCGACCGACCCACTTCACCGCCTACGCATCCCACGTCTCATAGTGCCGTCGCATGTAACGCAGCCCGTCAATAATGATCTCTTCCAGAACGGTTTCATCCACATCGGCGAGTTTATTGATATAGAGACAAGCCTTTGAGGCCCTGTGTTTGCCGAGACGGGAGAGCAATCCGGCCATATCGCCGTCGCGATAGCCGGGCATGATATAGAGTACGAGGTTCGCCTTCCGCGGTGAAAAGCCGGTCAACATCGACGTGCCCTCACGACCGCTCTCGTACTTGTAGGCGTATCCCCCGAAACCAATGATGGAGGGCCCCCACATGACGGGCTCCAGCGCTGTCGCCCGTCTGAACAGATCCAGCAGGACCAGCCCATCTTTCCGGCGAACCGGATGCTCCACCGCCTCGATAAAGGCTCGCGGGTCGGTGTTCGTCGGCTGCGTATTGTTTTCTGACGTCGCCATCGGAAAATTATGCCTGTCGAAAGGCTGCTTGCAAATCCCCCGGCGGCGTGTGCGCTGCGCCGGTTTGCCCTATCTACCGACGGCGAGTAGTAAAGTCAGCGACCAATGAGGCCCCCATGACCGATACGCCCCCCGATGCCGACAAGGCCATCGTGATTTCCTTCGCCAGCCAATTGGCCGACGCCACCGATCAGGCCACACCGGAAGACACGGCCCGGTCACGGGGCTGGATTGACGAGACCGGCGCGGTGACCGCGGCGGGACGCGAGCTTGTCGCCTCGCTGTCAGACCAGGACCAGACCCGATCGGCCTTCCGCAACTATTGATGGCGGTCCCGCAGAAGAAACCGAAGACCCAGATTGTGGTGGTTGGCGGCGGCGCGGGCGGACTGGAGCTCGTCGCCAAGCTCGGCGCAAAATACGACCGCCGGGACTATGATATCATTCTGCTTGAGCAGAACCGCACCCACATCTGGAAACCGCTCCTGCATGAGGTTGCCGCCGGCTCCCTGGATGCCAATCTTGATGAGGTCGGCTACGGCGCCCATGCCCATCGCTGGGGCTATCGCTATTTCCAGGGGACGCTGCAGGATATCGACCGGGACACGGGCCACGTGGTCGTCGCGCCTCTGATTGACGATGATGGCAACGAACTGATTGGCGAACACCGTATCCGCTACGACTACCTCGTGATCGCGGTGGGCTCAGTGGCCAATGATTTCGGCATTCCCGGTGTTCGCGAACATTGCCTGTCGCTCGAAAGCCGAAAGGACGCCGACGCGTTCCGGTCCCGCCTCCTGAACCAATGCCTGCGCTGCTCGCGGCGCATGTCCGTGAACCCCGACGCCGATGAGTATGTCCGGGTGGGCATTGTCGGCGCCGGCGCCACCGGCGTGGAACTGGCCGCCGAGCTCTACAACGCTGCTGCTGCGCTTCGCTATTACGGTCTGGAGGTCTTCGATGAGTCGCGCCTGAAGGTCTCCCTGATCGAGGCTGGCCCCCGGATCCTGCCGGCCCTGCCGGAGAAGCTCGCCGAAGCCGCCCATGAAGAGTTGGAAGCATTGGGGGTCGAAGTTGTCACGGGCGCGGTCGTCGAGTCCGTCGGCGAGGACGCTATCCGCATCAAGGATGGCCGCGTGTTTCCAACCAACTTGCGTGTCTGGGCCGCCGGTGTGAAAGCACCGGCATTCCTGAAGGATCTTGCCGGGCTTGAGACCAACCGCAACAACCAGCTCGTTGTTCGCCCCACACTCCAGACCACCCGCGATGACAACATCTTTGCCCTTGGCGATTGCGCCGCGTTCACACCACAAGGCGCCGAACGCCCCGTTCCGCCGCGGGCGCAGACCGCCCACCAGATGGCTGAAACCGTGTTCGATAATATTGCGGCCATGATCACCAGGAAGTCACTCAAGACCTTCACCTATGAAGACCATGGATCGCTGGTCTCGCTCAGCCGGTTCGCTACCGTGGGCTCGCTCATGGGCAACCTGGTCGGCGGCCGCATGGCCGTGGAGGGTCGCCTTGCCCGGTTCTTTTACGTCTCGCTCTACCGGCTACACTTGCTTGCGATCCATGGCTGGTTCCGCGGCCTCGGCATGATCGTCACCGGTCATGTGAACCAGATCACCCGGCCAAAGCTGAAGCTGCACTGAGGCCCACAGGCTAACGGCGCGCTATCACCAGCGATTGCGTGGCCCGCCCGAAAAACCCTGCCTCATCGGCCAGCTCGCCGAAAGCGATGGCGCGGCCTTCTGGCCCGATCATGCAATCGGCCGCCAGCATCATCCACTCCCCCACCGGGGCGCGCGCAAAGTGCAGGGTCAGGTCTGCGTTGATATAGGTCCACACATTGAAATCGAGCCCGGAGCCGAAGCCGTTGCAATAATCGCCCGTCACTGCGGCGCGCATGAGTGGGGTAGTCGGCTTGTCGGCGAAAAAAGGCCGCTCGATATGGCACCACACGGCCCGGTTGGCGCGTCCTTTGTCCTCAGGATGACCATCGCGCCATTCCACGGTTTCGTTGAAACCAACACTGACCAGATCGTTCGGTGTCGCCACTGGGGGCACGCCCTTTATGGCGGGCAAGCCTGTTCCTCCGGGCTGGAGATCGGTTGCCTCCCTGATCTTCAGGGCAGATCCACGCACCACGACCTTCCCACCAGCCGAGAGGGTCACTTCACTGGTCTGTATATTCCGGCCTTCGCGGGTCACCCTTGCATCGAGATCAAGGACGCCGACCGGGACAGGCCTTTGCAGGTCCACTGTGAGCCGGGTAATCCGCATCGATACTGAGGTCGGCAGGTTGTCCACGATATGGGCAATGAGCGCTGCCGGTACCCCGCCATGGAGCATCGACGGATCCCAGGGCCCCGCCCCGTTCGCATGGGCGATCACGCGGGTACCATCCAGTTTCAAATAAGGTTCCAACACTCGCCCTCCCCCATCGGCCTACATATGGATGACCTGTCCATAGGCATCCAGGACGCTCTCATGCATCATCTCGCTGAGGGTTGGATGGGGGAAGATGGTGTGCATCAGGTCCGCTTCCGTCAGCTCGCCTTGCCGGGCGATGACATAGCCCTGGATCAGCTCGGTGACCTCGGCGCCGATCATGTGCGCGCCGAGCAGCTCGCCGGTCGTCGCGTCGAAGATGGTCTTCACCATGCCGTCACCGGCGCCCAGGGCAATCGCCTTGCCGTTACCGATGAATGGGAACCGCCCGACCTTCACCTCATGGCCTGCCTCTTTCGCAGCGGCCTCGGTGAGCCCCACACTCGCGACCTGGGGGTGCGCATAGGTGCAGCCCGGCACATTGGAGGCGTCGAAGGGATGGGCCTGGTTCGCCCCGGCGATTCCCTCGACGCACGTGACCCCCTCATGGGACGCCTTGTGCGCCAGCCATGGCGGGCCTGTCAGGTCCCCAATTGCATAGAGCCCCGGAACACCTGTCCGCCCAAATCCGTCGACAATGACGTGTGTCTTCTCCACCGGCACACCGAGTGCTTCGAGGCCCAGACCCTCCACATTGCCGACAATACCGATGGCGAGGATGACCCTGTCGAACTCGGCCATCTCGACTTCGCCATTCGCCATCTCGATAGCGGCAGCGACCGTGCTCTTGCCTGTTTCCAGCCCCTTGACCCCGGCGCCGGTGTGGATCGTGATCCCCTGTTTCCTGAAGGATTTCTCCGCCATCTTCGAGATTTCGGCGTCTTCCACGGGTAGGATCCGGTCCACCATCTCCACCACTGTCACCTCAGACCCGATCTCATTGTAAAAGCTCGCAAACTCGATACCGATGGCGCCGGACCCGATGACAAGAAGGCGCTTGGGCAACACATCGGGCACCATGGCCTCGCGATAGGTCCAGATCAGCTTTCCGTCGGGCTCGAGGCCGGCTTTCGGGATCGAGCGCGCCCGCGCGCCGGTGGCCAGGATCACGTGCCCCGCCGTGAAGGGCGTGTCTTTCCCGTCCTTGTCCGCGACAATAACCTTTGGCGCAGGGCTCCCTTTTTCGAGGCGGGCGGTGCCCTCGATCACGGTGATCTTGTTTTTCTTCATGAGGTGCTTGACCCCGCCCGACAGCTGGGCCGCCACCCCGCGGGAGCGCTTCACCATCCCAGGAAGGTCCGCTTCCGGCTTCAGGGGCTTGAGGCCGAAATCGGTGGCGTGTTTGGCCAGGTGCATGACTTCGGCAGACCGCAGCAGCGCCTTGGTGGGGATACAACCCCAGTTGAGGCACACCCCGCCCAGGCTTTCCTTCTCGACAATGGCCGTCTTCATGCCGAGCTGTGTCGCGCGGATGGCAGCGACATACCCGCCGGGGCCGGAGCCGATGACGATGAGGTCGAAGTCAGCCATGATAATGTCCTCAGAAGAACGAAGCGATCCTGCCTAAAACAATGATCGCAATTGGAATTGCAAACGAGATGAGGAACACCATCGTAAAACTGATGTTGCCATTGCGCTCAGATTCATCACTCACAGCAACATCGCCTCTGGCGTTTCCACGTAGCGCTTGAAAGCCTGGAGCCAGCGAGCGCCATCCGCGCCACCGATGACGCGGTGGTCGCAGGTCAGGGTGACGCTCATCATGGTGCCGACCCCGAGCGTACCATCCTCCAGCACGATCGGGCGTTTCTCGCCCGCGCCGACAGACA
Organism: Pseudomonadota bacterium; assembly: GCA_038522375.1. Taxonomy (GTDB): domain Bacteria; phylum Pseudomonadota; class Alphaproteobacteria; order Caulobacterales; family Hyphomonadaceae; genus UBA5336. The sequence continues at coordinate 63,311 of JBCBKE010000004.1, read as the reverse complement.
TGATCATCCCCTCGGGCGGGTTGATGATGGAGGCGAAATCCCGAATGCCGAACATGCCAAGGTTCGATAGCGAGAACGTGCCGCCCATATACTCCTGGGGCTTGAGTTTGCGATCGCGGGCGCGGGTCGCGAGGTCCTTCATCTCCGCCGAGATCTGGCGCAGGGACTTCTCCTGGGCGTCCCGGATCACCGGCGTGATGAGGCCGCCATCAATGGCGACCGCGACGCTGATATGGGCGGACTTGTGGTAGGCGATGCCATTATCGCTGTAGCTGGCATTGCAGTCCGGCTCATCAATCAGGGCGAGCCCCGATGCCTTGATCAGCATGTCGTTGACCGAGACCTTCACGCCTTCGGGCGCCGCCGCATTGATGCCGGACCGGGCCGCCAGCAGCCGGTCGAGCCGGATATCCACGGTCAACGGAAAATGCGGCACCTGCATGAAGCTCTGGGTCAGGCGTCTGGCGACGGTCTTCCGCATCCCGTCGAGCGGGACCAGTTCGTAACTATCCGGCGCGTAGACCCGATCATCGAGCACCTGGGGCAAGATGAGGCTGTCGGGTGTGGCAGGGGTCGTCGAGACGACTTCCGAACGGGTTGAGGTCACCAATGCCGTGCCCGTGCCAGCCTTTTCCACATCGGCGCGAATGATCCGGCCATGGGGGCCAGAGCCCCTGAGGCCTGCAAGATCGATCCCCTTCAGCGCAGCGATGCGCCGGGCCAGCGGGCTCGCCTTGATGCGGGTTTCGCCATTGCCAACGTCGGCGAGCTTCATCGGCGTGGAGGCGAGTTGCGCGGATACGTCATTGCCTGTCCCCTTCGCAGGTTCAGGGGATAGCCCTGCCCCGGCGCCGGTTTGCAGGCCCTTGCCACTGCCCTCGGGCTTTGGCGGGGGCGGGGACGAAGGCGGGGAGGCCTGTCCCGTCGAAGCGGCCGTCGACGAAGCCACACCGGGGCTTTCCACCGAGACGCTCCCGGTATCCTCGCCCTCTTCGGCAAGGACGGCGATCACGGCGTTGACGGCGACCCCTTCGGTGCCTTCCGCAACAAGGATCTCGACCACGGTCCCCTCGTCGACCGCCTCGACTTCCATCGTTGCCTTGTCGGTTTCGATCTCCGCGATGATGTCCCCGGCCTCAATCGTGTCCCCAGCCTTCACGAGCCATTTCGACAGCGTGCCCTCCTCCATGGTGGGCGACAGGGCAGGCATGGTGATGGAAATGGGCATCAGGCGTCGACCTCGGTCTCGAACGTCAGGAGGATGGCGTAGGTCTTGGAGGCGTCAGACATCAGGCTTGGTTTCGTCATTGGGGTCTGATGCACCAATCGCGCACAGGGGCTTTCCGCCGTTTCTGCATTGATGGCGGCGGCCGTCTCCTGCTCATTGCGCGAGGGATCCACTCGGACACTCACGGTTTCGTATCGATACGTCACAGCCACCTATGACATCCTCGGAAGGTCGGCCATGCGCAGGGTCAGGCCGGGGATATGCTTTGCGGTGATCGTATCTGTGAACCCAATCTCTGCTGGCTCGCCATAGACGCCGTCCTCGCCCAATTGGTGGGCGTAGAGGGTCTTCGAGTTCGGGTCGATGACCCAGTATTCTCGGATCCCGTGTCGGGCGTAGGTGTCTGCCTTGCCGCCCAGGTCGTAGGTGAGCGTGGTGTTGGAGACCTCGATGATGAGCGGGATGTCCCGCGGCTGAAGGTCAGCAATCGGCGTTCCGTCAGGATAGAGGTAGAAGTCAGGCGTGGGTGCCCAGGCCGCGCTCAACCGGAGTGTCTTGTCGACGGTGACGCGCACGCTCGCGGGAAGGGACGCGTATAGCCAGTCCGTGAGACTGTTGTTCCATTCGATCGTCAAAGGGCCATCAGCCGGTATTTCGTGGATCACTCCGTCGAGCAGTTCTGTCTTCTCACAGACGCGGTGGAGGTATTCGCTCCAGTACTTCAGGTACTCGTCATAGGTGATCTTGTGACGCTTGAGCGTGTCGGGTGGCGTGTCGGAGCGTTGAATATTCATGGCGTCCCTACCCTATCACACTCAGGCCGTCACAGCGCGGACCGCTGCCACGATATCTTCCACGCCGGGCAGGCTGAAGGCTTCGAGGTTGCCGGCATAGGGCAGCGGGACGTCCTTCTGGTGGACACGGGTGGGCGGGGCATCCAGGTAGTCGAACGCTTCGTTGACAACTGTTGCGCAGAGTTCCGCACCGACACCGAAGAACCGCCAGCCTTCCTCGCAAGTCACCAGCCTGCTGGTTTTCTTCACGCTCTCGACGACGGTTGCTGTGTCCAATGGGCGGATCGTCCGCAAATCGACCACCTCGCAGGAAACGCCTTCGCCCGACAGCACCTCTGCCGCCTTCAGGGCAAAGCCGACCATGCGCGACGAGGCGGTAAGGGTGACGTCGGTGCCTTCGCGGCGCACCTTGGCCTTGCCGATCGGCAACACCCAGTCTTCGATATCAGGCACAGGATGGCTTTCGCCGTAAAGCAATTCGTGTTCGAGAAACACAACGGGATTGGGATCGCGGATCGCGGCCTTCAGGAGGCCCTTCGCGTCGGCGGCATCGTAGGGCGCGACAACTTTCAGACCGGGAACATGGCCGTACCAGGCTGAATAATCCTGGCTGTGTTGCGCCCCGACCCTTGAAGCCGCCCCGTTCGGCCCTCGGAACACGATGGGGCACCCCATCTGGCCACCGGACATGTACAGGGTCTTGGCGGCTGAATTGATGATGTGATCGATCGCCTGCATGGCAAAGTTGAACGTCATGAATTCCACGACTGGCCGAAGGCCACCGAAAGCGGCACCAACCCCCAGGCCGGCAAACCCATGCTCGGTGATCGGCGTATCGACGACCCGGCGGGCGCCAAATTCCTGAAGCAATTCGCGGGTAACCTTATAAGCGCCCTGGTACTCCGCCACTTCCTCGCCGATCACGAACACCGTCTCGTCCCGCCGCATTTCCTCGGCCATTGCATCGCGAAGGGCGTCGCGAATGGCGGTGTCTGTGAAGGTCGTTCCTTCGGGGATCGACGGATCGGCGACGGGAGGCTGTGGCGCGACTTGCCCGACCGATACCACATCAGCACCTGCGTGAGACGCTTCATGCGTGTCGTTTGAAGGCTTAGCCAGCGGCTTGGCAGCGCTTTCGGATGCGCCCGGCTCGCGCTCGGCCTCATCCTCCCCGTCCTCAATCAGGCGGGCGATAACGGCGTTGACGGCAACCCCCTCTGTTCCTTCGGGGACGAGGATCTTGGAAATCACTCCCTCATCGACCGCCTCGACTTCCATCGTCGCCTTGTCGGTTTCGATCTCCGCGATCACATCGCCGGCTTCCACCGTATCGCCCTCGGCTTTCAGCCATTTCGACAGCGTCCCTTCCTCCATGGTTGGGGACAAGGCCGGCATGAGGATATCGACGGCCACGGTCCTACGCTGCCCCGCTGAACGGCAAAACCTGGAGCAGCACCATGACGGTGCCGATGATCCCGGCGAACCAGACCAGCGTCCGAAGCCACGGGATGCCAAACCAGTAGCTTGGCGCGTAAAGAATGCGAGCGCCCAGGAAAATCCCCGCCCCCAGCTCGGTCATCCCATTGGTCCGGCCGGTTTCAACCGCCACGATGACCAGCGGCGCAAACAAGATCAGGGCTTCCAACATGTTCTGGGACGCGCGCTTGCACCGGCCAACCGCTGCATTCGGTTCGGGCAGATTGTCCCGCGCCCCCGCGAGGTCCTTCAAGTTGTACTGCAGATTGCCGGCAACGGCCTCGGCCAGAATGTGAATGGAAAAGACGATCACGGCGGCGACGAGATATGAGTATTCCAGTGGCATGCTTGCCCTCCCTAGGCACAGAGTTTCTTGACCGATGGCAGCGTCACCGGCCGCCCGGTTTCATCGAATGGGTTGGCGAAGTCGAAGGCGGTCGGCGCCGGGCCATTGGCCTGCAATTGCGCCAACCGGTCGGCCGCCTCCTCCAGCTTCGGAACATGCCCCGCCTCAACCCACCACAACACCAGATGGCGGCGCTTCAGCGGCACGAACCAGTTCCGCCGATCCTTCATCACCTTGGCATGGGCGGTCAGGTAGACATAGCGGTAGAGGCTCTCCACATCCCGCCAGACCGACATGTTCACCAGCGTATCGTGCGCGCCCGGCAACCGCAGATCCGTCGCGCCATCCAGATCGCCCTCATCTTCCAGACGCCAGACAAACCCGTCAGACCGCTCGGCCAGTTGATTGATCAGTGCCAGGCGTCCGGCAAAGCCCGCCATGCGTGGATCATCCATGGGATAGAGGATCTCTCCGATATTCAGTTGTGCCAAGTGCATGTCGATTACGCCTCTACCAGAACATCAGTGTAGAGCTCGGCAGGATCGGGCTCCGGGCTGTCGAGCGCGTAATCGGCCGCCGCCTTTATTTCGGCCCGGATTTCCTTGTCCAATGCCTTGAGATCGTCCTCTGTGGAATAGCCCGCCTCAAGCAGCGTGCCTTTCAATCCGTCGATCGGGTCGTGGTGGGAGCGGACATCATCCACCTCCTCACGCTTGCGGTACTTTGCAGGATCCGACATCGAATGGCCGCGGTAACGGTAGGTCTTCATTTCAAGGATGTATGGACCCCTGCCCGAGCGCGCATAGGCGAGCGCTTTCTTTGCCGCAGCCCTCACGGCAACCACATCCATTCCGTCAACCGGCTCGCCCTCGATCTCGAAGGAGATACCCCGCTTGTAGAGTTCAGTCTCTGCGGAGGCCCGGGCAACGCTCGTTCCCATCGCATACTGGTTGTTCTCGATCACGTAGACGACGGGCAAGTTCCACAGCGACGCCATGTTGAAGCTCTCATAGACCTGCCCCTGGTTGGCGGCGCCATCGCCGAAATAGGCGAGGCAAACCTTGTCATTGCCCTTGTACTTATTGGCGAAGCCAAGCCCCGTGCCGATGGACACCTGGGCACCCACGATCCCGTGCCCGCCAAAGAACTGCTTTTCCCGCGAAAACATGTGCATGCTCCCGCCCTTGCCTTTGGAGTAACCCGTGGCCCGGCCGGTCAGTTCGGCCATGACGCCCTTTGGATCCATGCCGCAAGCCAACATGTGCCCATGGTCGCGATAACCGGTGATGACCTGGTCGCCCGTTTCCGCTTCGGCCTGGAGCCCCACGACGACCGCTTCCTGGCCGATATAAAGGTGGCAGAATCCGGCAATGTGACCCATACCGTACAGCTGTCCGGCCCGCTCCTCGAAGCGCCGGATGAGCAACATCATGCGATAGTCGGACAGGAGCGATTTGGCGCCCAGCGCCCGCACGCCAGCCTCATCATCCGCCATACTGTTCCTCCTATCTCTTTTGCGGAGAGTAGGTCACAGGTCGAGGACAAGGAGAAGGGGCAGCGCGGTAAACTTTCCATGCAGATACGCATGGACAGAGCGCTACTCCACAAGCACCAGCTCGTCGGGGAAAACAAATGCCAGCTTTTCACGCGCCAGTGCCTCGATATGATCGGGGTCTGCGGTTTCGGGCGTCAGACGCCGAATGTCCGTTTCCAGACGCAAGATTTCAGACTGCAGGGCCGCTAGCGTTGCCTGCTTTTCTGCCAGCTCCGTTTGCATATCCGCATACTCCCCCAACCCAGCCTCTCCGGCGAAAGCGTGATAGGCAAAATACACAATGAGGGTGCACAACGTGCCAGCAGCGATCCGATCCATGGAAAGGGACTTGACTGCTAATTCTTAGCGATTCGTTAAAGAATCGTGCGGTTGTCCGAACGTTCCGAGAACACGATCAAAATTCAGGGAAATGTAATGGATTCTGGAGTCTGGGGGTATTTGTTCCCTAGGCGGCAAACACTTCGCGCAGTGTCGCTTCGCCGTCGGGTCCAGCGATGACAGCAGCGTCAAGCCACTGCTTGTCGATCAGGAAATATTCAATGTCCTCTGGCATCTCTGCATTGTCCAATCGAACGGGAACCAGGGCCTTGCCGTACTTGTCCGCCAGGTAGATCTCTCGGCGGACATGGTCTGACTGGAATGCCTTCTCCGAGCACATCAAACAGACCCGGGAGACCGTCTTGATGGCCCGGACGATGGCGCCCGCCCAGCCCTGGCCGACCTTGATGTCCTCCCGGTCTATCCAGACATCGACGCCCATGCCCTCGACCCGCTCCACGATCGGCAACACCGTTTCCTTGTCGGCATGGGCGTAGGAGACGAAAAGATCGGGCGTCGTCGCCTTGCCCGCGACGGGCATGGGGATCACGTCCTTCCCGAAATCGCGGGATGATGCGGCATCGGATGATGCGCGGCTGCCAAGCGGCGCGGCACCACCCGGCGCAGGAAACGGCGCAGGAGCCATTGGCGGCGCTGGCGGTGATGCGATCTCCCGCACCGCTTTCGCCACGTCCATGTATCGGTGCTCCCGCGCGGGTGCGAAAGCAAGGTCCACCATGTCCACATCCCCAAGCCCGCGGGGCTTCAATCCATGATCCAGTTTCACGGCCACGAGCCGCCCCGCCTCCCAGGCATCGATCGCACGGTTGATGAGGAACATCTGCTTGACGCTCATGAGGGCGGTGCGAGACCACAGCATCACCAGCACTTCATTGCCGCGCAATGGGGGATACTGGAACGACCCGTAGTCGGTGCGTACAACGAACCCGCGGAGCTTCAGCCATTCAGCGAGTGCGTCGCCAGCATCCTTGTCTCCGGGCGCAGCGATCAGATAAATCTGGGCCATCATCGTCCCTTTCCGCAGCAACACGGCAAGACAACGCCAGGATCACCGCTTTAGCAAGCGATGAGGTCGGTTCCGGGTTCTTCGCCGGACGAAAGCGGCGCGTTCTCACATGGAGTCGGCGCGCCGCATCAAATCCTCGTCTTGACGCGCTTCCGGACGGCGAACCGGTGCCCACTTCGCCTGGAAGCGCTCTAACGGTTGCGGACGGTAAATTCGACGCGGCGATTACGGGCGTGGGCCTCGGGTGTGTTTCCCTGCACCAGGGGTCGAACCTCACCATAGCCGACAGCCCTGAGCGTGCTGGCGCTGACACCCCTGTCGATCAGGTACTGCCGGACCGCCGCCGCCCGGTCTTCCGAGAGCACTTGGTTCGCGAGGGCACTGCCGGTCGTGTCGGTGTGCCCGCCCACCTCGATACGGTAGTCCGCACAGAGGATCGCCACCCCCGTGAGCGCGTCCAGCAGCCGGGCGCTTTCATCGTTGATCTGGGCGCCGCCGGCTCCGAAACTGACAAGTCGGCCTGCCATCGTGTCATCGAAGGCGTCCTGGCAGGCACTGACGCTCGGCCGGTCATTGAGGCCCGCAAGCGCCTCGCCCACCGCGGCCTCTCCCCCCTCAACGGAAATTCCGTCGACGACGAGGAGGTTGCCGCCTTCGCTCGTTGCCGAGATAGCGCTTTCGCCGGCCTGCAGCGCGCGGGCCTTCGCGTCCTCTGTCGGGGCCAATCCGGTCAGCGTGACGACGCCGGCGTCGAGGTTTCGAGCATCGAGTTTCAACCATGGAAAGCCAAGGCTCGGGAATGACGCTTCCAACTGCTCAGACCAGCTTTGCGGCGCCTCGATAACCCGCTCGATCACTTCGGGCTCAGGCGCGTCAACTTCTGTCAGCACCCCGTCAACCATCTGGAAGAAGGCGTTACCGTCGCCGCTGACCTGGACAAGCTTGCCTTCGTTTTCCCGGAACACGGCGTTCTCCGGAATGGGGACGCAGGCCGCATCGGTCGACGCGAGGGTGGCTGACCCCACCGCCCCTGAGCCACCTTGTGTCGCCGGTGAACACGCAGCAAGTGCGCCTAAGGCGAAGGCAGTCGCTGCGGCAGCCTTCACGGGAGCGGTGGAAGCGTTAGGCAAAATCATGGGTGGTCTCTCAAAAGCGGGTGACGCGCCCCCCGCGGGGTGATGGCCTGGCGGGGACTTCGAGTGTCGCCGATACCCCTCCTTTTTCCAAGTATCGTGGGAAGAAGTCAAAATGCTTCCCTGAAACAGGGAAGGCCGCAACCCGTATTCAGGTGAAGCGAGGTGCGCCTAGTCAGAGATCGACTTGTGAACGACCCCGCCCTGCATCACGAAGTCGATGTCTTCCAGCGCGCGAATATCGGCCAGCGGATCATCTGTCGTCGCAATGATATCAGCAAACTTTCCAGGGACGAGGGTGCCAATATCGTCAGACATTTCCAGGTGCTCGGAAGCGGCAACGGTGGCAGAGCGAATAGCCTCTTCTGGCGTGAAACCGGCTTCCACCATCAAGGCGAACTCCTGGGCATTGTTGCCATGGGCGGAGACGCCGGTGTCGGTCCCGTAGGCGACGGTGACACCGCCCTCATGGGCGCGGCGGAGCATGTCGATCATCTGGGGCCCGACGATCGCTGCCTTTGCGCGGGACGCCGCTGGCAGCCACGGCTCATTTGTCCAGCTCGTCACGGTGACGCCGGCGAGAACTGTCGGGACAAGGACCGCTCCATTTTCCTTGAACAACGCGATGCTCTCGGCGTCGAGATAGGTGCCGTGCTCAATCGACTTGACCCCAGCCCTGATCGCCGCGTCCACACCGCTCTTGCCATGGGCGTGGGCAGTGACTTTCCGGCCCATGGACGTTGCGGCCTCGACGATTGCTTCCAGTTCGGCATCGGTGAACTGTTGTTCCAGTCCGGCGGACGTGTTCGAAAGCACCCCGCCCGTCGCCGTGATCTTGATCAGGTCAGCGCCCTCCTTCACCTGCTGACGGACGGCCCGGCGGCAATCATCGGCTCCATTGCAGATATTCGCACCCGTCAGCATTTCGAGAACGCGGGTATTGTAACCGTTCACGTCGCCATGGCCGCCGGTGACCGCAACGGCCCGGCCCGCGGTTCGCATTCGCGGACCCGGCACCTTGCCCGCTGCGATGGCGTCGCGCAGGGCGAAGACCGCCTCATTATTGCCGCCCACATCCTGCACTGCGGTGAAGCCCGCCATCAGGGTCGTGCGGGCATGGTTTGCACCAGTGAAGGCCATGTCGGCAGGACTGTCGATAAAGCCTTGAAGGCGTTGGCCGGGTCCGTTCTCGCTGAGAATATGAACATGGCTGTCGATCAGGCCGGGCAGCACATACGCGTCTTTCAGGTCGACGACCGTCGCCCCCTCCGGCGTCTGGTAGCCCGCCATGACCTGCACGATCCGGCCATCCTCGATCACCAGGGTCTGTTCTGTGGCATACCCCTCGCCCGGAACGGCCATCAGGTGGCCAGCGTGCACTACGGTCTGGGCGACTGGTTCGCTGTCCTGGCCATGGGCTAGCGCTGGGTAGGCGGCTGTTGCGAGGAAAGCCGCTAGGATTATTCGTCTGATCAAGGTGTTCGTCCTTTCGTCGCGAGGGATAGGCGCCGGCTCAAGCCGACATGCCTGCGCGCTGGGCGCGGTCGAGCGCGAACTCGGCCAGCGGCGCAACGCGCTCCGCCATGGCCGCGGCTTGGGGGCTGTTGGCCGTCCCGTCACGGACGCGGCCGACGATCCCCTGGCAGATGCCCGCGAGCCTGAAGGCGTTGTAGGCGAAGTAGTAATCCACCTCCGGCAGGCTGTCGCGGCCCGTCTCGGCACAGTAGAGCGCCACATATTCTTCCATGGTTGGAATGCCGTGGGCGGCAAGGTCCGGGATATCGACAAGCGCTTTCCGCGACGGATCTGTGCCCGGCATCACCCAGTTCATCAAATGGTAGGTGAAATCGGCCAGCGGATCACCCAGGGTACAAAGTTCCCAGTCGAGCACGGCGATCACTCTGGGTTCTGTGGGATGCAGGATCATGTTGTCGAGGCGGTAATCGCCATGGACGATGGTGGTCGTATCGCCTTCGGGAATATTCGCTGGCAGCCAGTCGATCAGCCTGTCCATGGCGGTGATCTGGTCGGTTTCGGACGCCTTGTACTGCTTGGTCCATCGATGGATCTGACGGGCCACATAGTCGCCCTCCTTGCCAAAGCCCTCAAGGCCGGCGGCCCGCCAGTCGACGTTGTGGAGTTGGGCGAAGGTCTTGCACTTGGCCTCATAGATGGCGCCGCGCTCGGCGGGCTCCATGCCTGGCAGCGTGCCGTCCCACAGGATACGGCCTTCGACCATGTCCATGACGTAGAACATGGTCCCGGTCACACTCTCATCTTCGCAGAGGGCATAGGGGCGCGCCACGGGGTACCCAAGCGGGTGAAGTGCAGAGATCACGCGGTACTCCCGGTCCACGGCGTGGGCTGACGGGAGGAGCTTTCCTGGCGGTTTCCGCCGCATCACGTACTTTCTGCCTGGGGTGACCAACTGATACGTCGGATTTGATTGCCCGCCCTTGAACTGGCGCACTTCAAGCGGGCCAGCAAAGCCCTCGACATTGGCAGCCAGCCAATCGGCGAGTTTACCCTCGTCAAACCGGTGGCTTTCCGCCACCTCCTTTGTGCCGGTAAACAGTTCCTGAGCATCGCCGCCATGGACCATGGCTTACCTCCCGCATATCGTCTTGATGTTTTGACGCAACTGTAGCGCGCGCCGAACAGCTTGGACAATGGGAGAGTTTGGATCAGGCGGTTTTCGCGAGGGCCATAAGCGCGGATTTCGCGTCGCCGGCAGACCGGGCAGGCACGAAGATATGGTCGTGGTTGAGCCCGGCGATCGCGTTGCAGGGTATGCCCGCATTCGCAAGGGCCCCTGCCACCCGGGCCAGGAACCCCACGGCGTTGAGATCGGAGTAGACCGTGAGCTCGAGCCACGTCCACCGGTTCTCGTCCGGCGTATCGGCGGTTGCAGGTGCAATGAAACACGGGCCCTCACGTTCAACGAAGGTGAAGACTGCTCCCGGGGAAGCCCCGCCGCTGCCGTAGGCCCAAACACCCTCGTGCACATGCACATCAAGCGTGGCCAGCAGGGTTCCCAGGTCGCGTTCGGTCATGCTGGCCCGCTGCCGAGAACGCGCCAGCCTATGTCGCGCCGACAGAAGCCTTCTGGCCAGTCGATCTTGTCAACCCCGTCATAGGCCTTGTCGAGGGCTTGTTCGACGCTGTCGCCGCTGGCTGTGACCGCCAGGACCCGCCCGCCGGACGCCACGAGTTTACCGGCGGCGTTCACTTGGGTGCCAGCATGGAAAACGGTGACGCCGCCAATGGCATTGGCGTCCTCCAGGCCCTTGATAAGCGAGCCGGTTTCATAGTCGCCAGGATAGCCTTTTGCGGCGAGCACAACGGTTGCCGATGGATCGAATGCGTCAACACCCATCATCTCCCGCAAGGCGCTCACCATACCTTCGACGCCGCCAGTGGCGCATGTCAGGAGCGCAGGCACAATATCCCCGGGCAGCCCCTTCATCAGCACCTGGCATTCAGGGTCACCAAACCGGCAATTATACTCAACGACTTTTGGCCCCTCCTCGGTGATCATCAAGCCGACGTACAGGACTCCCTGGTAGGGATGGCCATCGGCCTCCATGCCGGCAAGTGTCGGAACAATGATGGAATCCACAATGGTGTCTAGAATATCGGTCGTAATCACGTGGGCCGGAGCGTAGGCGCCCATGCCGCCGGTGTTCGGCCCTGTATCCCCTTCCCCGACGGCCTTGTGGTCCTGGACAGCAGGCAAGGCTATGGCGCCGGCCCCGTCTGTCATCACGAACAGGCTCGCCTCCTCGCCCTCCATGAACTCCTCGATAACAAGTCTCCGGGACGCCTCGCCGAACTGTCCGGAAAGCATCGTATCCGCCGCGTGGAGCGCATCCGCCAGCGTTTCGGCGATCACAACACCCTTGCCAGCGGCCAGACCATCGGCCTTGAGCACGTAGGGGGGATTGAAACCGGCCAGCGCATCCCGCGCCTCGTCAATGTCCCCGACCTCCCGGTAAGCTGCGGTTGGGATCTGGTGCCTGGCCATGAACGCCTTCGAGAAACTCTTTGAACTCTCAAGCCGTGCCGCGTCGCGACCGGGTCCAAACACATCCAAGCCGCGCGCACGCAGCAGATCCGCCGCCCCGGCCGCCAAGGGTGCCTCGGGGCCAATCACCACCAAAGCCGGGTCGAGCTGCAAGGTCAGGCGTTCGATCGCCGCAAGATCGCCCAGATCAACATCGAAACATGGTCCCAGCGTGTCCATGCCCGGGTTGCCGGGGGCCGACCAGACCGTGTCGACCAGATCCGATTGGGCAATTTTCCAGGCGAGAGCATGTTCGCGACCGCCAGAACCGAGTAGAAGGATATTCATGCTGAGGTGATGGCGCCGACCGCACCGATAATCAAGACCGGGCTCGGCGCCCAGCATGTACAGGAGAAACCCTGGCGGCGAGTGGTCTGTCGTCCCGGGATCGCATTGGACCAGGACGATGGGCGGTGACCTGAACGGGCTCTGGAATGGCTGGTACAGCTATCTCGATTTGGGTGAACGGGTGCCATTTACCGCCTGGCTCGACGATGATGGCGGGTCGCTGACCGGCTCGACCATGGAACCCAATACGCTATCGGCTGCGAACGTTGAGGAGCTGGAAGCTGACGTGACCGGAGACCGGTCCGGGGCATCGGTCATGTTCACAAAGCGCTACCGCCCAGGCCAGGGCGCCCATTCCTTTGCAATCTGCTACCAGGGGTTGGTCGAGAGCGACTTTTGCCTGTTTTCCGGCGATTGGCGCTTTGAGAACACAGCGTTCGGGCAGGGTCGCTTCCTGTTGGAGCGGGCATCCAACGGATTGACGAGGGCCATGGTCCGCTCCTCGGCCATCGCAGCGGGAACATCCATTAAGGGGGTGACCCAGCTCGCCAAACGGGTTTAGGCCTGCCGGCATGGATACACCTGCCCCGACAAACCGGCCGGACCTAACGGTTTCAGAGCTTGCCGATACGCTGCGCCGGACCATCGAGACGAACTTCGACTTCGTCCGCGTGCGCGGTGAACTCGGTCGGGTCACCATCGCCCGGTCGGGCCACATGTATGCTGACATCAAGGACGACAAGGCCGTTCTGAACACGGTCATGTGGAAGGGTCAGGTCAACCAGCTGCCGTTCAGGCCAGAAGAGGGGCTGGAAGTCGTCGCCGAAGGTAAGCTCTCGATTTATGCGGGCCGCTCGAACTACCAGCTCCTGGCCTCGACCATGCGTCCCGCCGGGGTCGGAGCGCTGATGGCGCTTTTGGAGGAGCGCAAGAAAAAACTCGCCGCCGAGGGCCTGTTTGACGCGAAACACAAGAAGAAGCTGCCGTTCTTGCCGACAGTGATTGGTGTCGTGACCAGCCCCACCGGGGCGGTTATCCGCGATATCCTCCATCGGGTCGCAGACCGGTTCCCTGCTCGGGTTATCCTGTGGCCAGCCCTGGTGCAGGGAGATCTGGCTGCGCCCCAGGTCGAAGCCGGTATTCGCGGCTTCAATGCCATGCCAGAGGGACAGCGCCCCGATGTGCTGATCGTCGGCCGGGGCGGCGGGTCGATCGAAGACCTTTGGCCGTTCAACGAGGAAACTGTTGTACGGGCCGCGTTCGAAAGCACCATTCCGCTGATTTCAGCGGTCGGGCACGAGACCGACACCACGTTGATCGACTACGTCGCCGACGCACGGGCGCCAACGCCCACGGGCGCGGCCGAAATCGCGGTCCCCGTGCGCACCGAGTTGCTCGTCCAGGTCGATGGCTATGGCCAGCGCCTCCGGCAGGGACTAGTACGCCGCATCGGACAGAGCCGCGACCGGCTCCTTGCGGCCCGCCTGCCCCGCGCAGAAACCCTTCTGCAGACAAAGCGCCAGCGCCTCGACTACGGTACTGCCACGCTGCCCCGCGCGACCCGGGCACTGGTGGACCGCTTCCGCGCGCGTCTCGACCGGCTTGCTGCCAAAAGGCCCGATCCTGCAGCGATGTTGACGGCCCGGCGGCACCGACTGGAAACGACGGGGCGGCACCTTGTCCAGGCCCTTTCGGACACAACCGCGGCAAACCGGCTGCGTTTCACACGGTCGGCCTCCAGGCTTCGTCCTGAGACCGCGCAACAGGACCTGGTTCGCCGACGCCAGGCGCTGCTGAAAGCAACTGAACGGCTGGCCCCCACCTATCTCCGCCAGATCGAAACCCGCCGCCGCGCACTGAATGGTCAATCGCGGTTGCTTGAAACGCTATCGCACAAGGCGACCCTTGCGCGAGGGTTTGCCCTGGTCAGGGATGAGACGGGAACCCTCCTACGCCGTGCGCGGACTGCATCGTCCGCCAAGGCGTTGTCCCTGACCTTCGCAGACGGAACGACGGAAGCGACGCCCTCAGGCGACGCCAATCGCGCTCCCCAGCAGCAAGGGACACCGAAACCAGCACCGAAACGGAAACGCGCTTCGGCGAAGGCCAGGACACGCCCGGGCCCCACGGACGACACCGAAAAAACAGGGTCAGACCAGGGATCGCTCTTCTAGGTCATCGTTTCCCGAAACCCGGGCCTTGCTTTTCCCAGCCTCAGCGCCCGCATGGAGCCCATGGGCGGGGTGTGCATTCTGGACCGCTGAATGTGTCTCCCACCTTGAAACTGGCGGGGCTGCCGTTCAGCACGTCGCGCCACGTCAACGCGGTCTCACAGGCCCCGGTGGCGGCATCGTTGCTGCGGAGGCAGAGCTCCGGCTCCCCCCTGATCCATCGGATTTCGGCGATCCCGCGATGGACAGGAAAGGCGCACACGCCCTCTGTACAGACTGCACCAACGTCAAGATCGGAATATCGCAGCGGACCCAGCCCGTCGCCATCGATGACAGCCACGCGAATTACGCCGCTGGAACTGGCGAGGTAGACATCCCCGTTCGGCGCCCAGTGAGCGTCCGGGCCCTTCCCCCAAAGCCATGCGACACCCGCCAGTGTACTGACAACGCCGAGCCCGAGCCAACGCCAAGGACCGCCAACGACCATTGCCCAGCCAATGGCGGCCGTCGCGAGCCCAAGCGCAGAGGCAGGCATGGGCCAGTCTGGTAACAGCATCTGCCCCGGCCAGGCGGCCGCCCAGTGGGCCACCCAGAGCACCGCCTCCAGCGATGCCCCGAAAAGGCGCAACCCCCAGTCGGCCAGACCGAAGGGGGCGAGGATCATGGCCAGCGCGGCGCTGGGCGCTGTGACCACCGATACGATCGGCATCGCCAGGAAATTGGCGATCAGGCCGGCGCCCGCCACCCGGTCGAAATGGTAGAGCGCAAAGGGCGCCGTCGCGAAGGATGCGACAACCGACGTGACCACCAGCGATTGGCTCGCGGAGATGAAGGGATGGGTCCGCTGTACCGAGAGCTTGGCCCGCCGGGCGCGGTTCCACGCCTCATAGGTTGCGATCAGGGCCCCTGTGGCTGCAAACGACATCTGGAAGCCAGGTGAGACAACGCTAACCGGGTCGATCGCAACCACGGCCACCATCGCAACCGCAAACGCCCGCATGCTGAAGCCCGGCCTGTCAAAGAGGATCGCGCCAAAGAAGATGGCCGCCATGACATAGGCGCGCTGGGTGGAAACCGATCCGCCCGACAGGATCAGGTATACAAGGCCCGCCGTCAGCGCGAGGGCAGCGGCCGGTTTCTGGACCGGGAGCCGCACCGCCAGCGGCTCTATCACTGCCAGGCTGCGTCGCACGATCAGATAGACCAGACCGCAAACGATGCCGAGGTGCAGGCCGGAGATCGCCAGCAGGTGCGCAAGCCCGGACGCCCTGAGCGCTTCCTGGTCCGACTGGTCCATGAAACTGCGGTCTCCGGAGACCAGTGCAGCGGCAAAACCGCCGGCGCGTTCACCGGCGGCACGGTTCACGTATTCGGCAAGGCGTCGCCTCTGGCCATCGATCCACAAGGTTGCCTGGGAAACCAATCCGTTCGGTGCACCGAGAGCTCCACCCCGGCAACGCCCCTGGACATAGCCAACCGCACCGAGGCCCTCGAAGTACGCCTGGCGCCTGAAGTCATAGTCTCCTGCAATCGATGGTGCCGGCGGTTGGCGCAACACAACGCGGCAACGGACGAACCGGCCCGGCGCAACATTGAGCGAAAGCGGATGGGTGACCCGGACCCGTGACGGGATCTGGCTGGCATCCATGCCCTGGATCGCATGCACCTGGATCCGGAGCCGCGGCCCGTTGCGTCCGCCTTCCACTTGCCGAAGCCAGCCCTCGAGTTGCATGGGTCCGACCTCGCCCGACACGGTGACGGTGTCGGTTCTGAGCGCAACGCCCTTGGCGTGAAGCGTGCCTACGGACATGGCAACGGCCACACCTGCAAGCGTCATTGGCCAGATCGCTGGCAAGCGCCGCACAATCGGGAGCGTGGCGGTAAAGACCGCCACAGCGCCCAGGACAAGGGCCCAGGATGGCTCCATCGGAAGGGCGAAGTAGACGTAAGCGCCGGCGGCAAAACCCAGGGCCAGGAGGACGGGACTTGCCGATGACCACTCCAAGACGGCCCGCGTACGATTTGCCCCGCCGCCGATAGCCCTATCGCCCGCGCTCTTGCCAGCGCCGGCAGCGCCGTGTTCAACGCGGCCATTCACTGCGCGTTCGCGCCCAACAGGATTGACAGAGGTGTCCATATGACCGTCACGACCCGATTTGCGCCCTCGCCGACGGGCATGCTGCACATTGGGGGCGCACGGACGGCACTTTTCAACTATCTTCTTGCGCGGCACCATGGCGGTCGGTTTCTTTTGCGCATCGAAGATACTGACAAGGCTCGCTCGACGCCGGAAGCAACGGAAGCCATTCTGGAAGCCATGGCATGGCTCGGCCTCGACCCGGACGACCCTCCGGTGTTCCAGTCTGAACGGGCAGACCGGCATGTCGAGGTCGCCCATACGTTGATCGAAAAAGGCGCAGCGTTCAGATGCTACGCAACGCCGGAGGACCTCCAGGCGCGACGGGACGCTGGCGAAGCCAAGCGGGCCGCCGCGAAGGATGAGGGCCTGTCTGACGCCGCGCGCGCGGGCCTCCGGGCCGAAGCTGATGGCTTGCTTGCGCCGTTCCGCTCGCCCTGGCGGGACGGGTCACCGCCGCCTTCGCCAGACGCCCCTTATACAGTCCGGCTGCGCGCGCCCGATAAGGGGACACAGGTTCTTGACGATGCGGTCCAGGGGCGGATTGAAATTCAGTCCAGCGAACTCGACGACCTGATCCTGCTGCGCGCCGATGGCAGCCCGACCTACATGCTGGCCGTCGTTGTGGATGACCACGATATGGGGATAACCCACGTTGTTCGCGGAGATGACCATCTCAGGAACGCATTCCGCCAGCGGCCGGTGATCGAGGGTATGGGATGGCCAGTACCCCTTTATGCCCATGTTCCGATGATCCACGGGCAGGATGGGGCGAAACTTTCGAAACGCCATGGAGCCCTTTCGACACTGGCCTATCGCGATATGGGCTACCTGCCCGAAGCCATGCGCGCCTACCTTCTACGGCTCGGCTGGAGTCAGGGCGACAAGGAGATCTTCACTGACAAGGAGGCGATGGCGGCCTTCTCGCTTGACGGGATCAACAAGGCGCCTGCGCGCCTTGACCTCGAAAAACTCGACGCTGTGAACGCTCAGTTCTTGCGCAGCTGCGAAGACGACCGGCTGCTAGCGCTCCTGCGCGGGTTTTGGGAAACCGAAACGCCCCTCACAGATGATCAACTCATGGCGATCAGGCGGTCGCTTCCGCAGATGAAAGACCGCGGTGCGACCCTTCCTGCACTCGCTGAGGCGTTTGATTTCATTACACAGTCCAGGCCGTTCAGCCTCAACAAGAAGGCGCGCAAGGCCCTCAAGGGTGACGGCTTGCGCCATCTCGCGGCGATGCGTACATTGTTGGCAGAAACCGAGCCGTTCGACGCAGGCCAGATCAGTCAATCAATTGAAGATTACTGCGCCGCACAAGGAATAACGATGGGTGCTGTAGGCCCCGCTCTTCGCGCTGCCGTTACCGGCGGAAACCCGGCACCTGATCTCAATCTGGTGCTTGATTGGCTCGGAAAAGATGAAGTGCTGTCGCGCTTGGATGAACAACTGGCAGCCGACAAGGCGGCCGAAAACAAAACGTAGCTTAGAGGGCTGAACCGGCATGGAAAGCAAAATGGTCAATAAGGGCACGGCAAAACTGGACGTTGGTGGCCAGACTGTCGAACTGCCCGTCCTGTCCGGCACAGAAGGCCCTGATGTCATTGATGTTCGCAAACTGTACGCCCAGTCGGGCCATTTCACGATTGATCCGGGGTTCACCTCGACGGCCAGTTGCGAGAGCCAGATCACCTTCATCGACGGCGATGAGGGGCGACTGCTCCACCGCGGCTATCCCATTGAGCAACTGGCCAGCCAGTCGGGCTTCCTGGAGGTCTGCTTCCTCCTGCTTTACGGTGAATTGCCGACGCAAAGCGAATTCCGGGCCTTCGCCAATGAGGTGACCCAGCACACAATGCTGCATACGCAGATGGACCGGTTTTATGACGGGTTCCGGCGCGACAGTCATCCCATGGCCATGTTCACTGGCATCGTCGGCGGCATCGCATCGTTCTATCCCAGCGCCATGGACAGCGCAGACCCGGAGGAGCGGCGCCTCGCGTCCATTCGCCTGATCGCGAAAATGCCCACCATCGCGGCGCGGATCTACAAATACAATATCGGCCAACCCTTCGTGCATCCACGCAACGAGCTGGGCTATGCGGAGAACTTCCTGCGCATGTGCTTTTCGGTGCCCGCCGAAGACTACCGCGTCTCCCCCACATTCTCGAAGGCCATGGACCGGCTCTTGATCCTGCAGGCCGACCACGAGCAGAACGCCTCGACCTCCACGGTTCGATTGGCCGGCTCATCAGGCGCACATCCCTACGCCGCCGTTGCCGCTGGCATTGCGTGCCTCTGGGGGCCAGCCCATGGCGGCGCCAACGAAGCCTGCCTCAACATGCTGCGCGAGATCGGGACCGTGGACCGCATTCCAGAGTTCATTGCCCGGGCGAAGGACAAGGACGACCCGTTCCGCCTCATGGGCTTTGGCCACAGGGTCTACAAGAATTACGATCCCCGCGCCCGCGTCATGCAAAGCACCGTCCATGAACTGATGGCAGAGCTGGACGTGGCCCAAAGCCCGATCTTGCAGGTTGCGAAGGAATTGGAACGGATCGCGCTGGAGGACTCCTATTTCGTCGACAAGAAACTCTACCCCAACGTGGATTTCTACTCCGGTATCGCAATGGACGCGCTCGGCTTCCCGACGAACATGTTTACCGTGCTCTTTGCCATGGCTCGAACGGTGGGCTGGGTCGCACAACTCAACGAAATGATCGAAGATCCGAACCAGCGGATTGGCAGGCCCCGACAGCTTTATACGGGTGCAGGGCAACGGGACTTCGTCACCATCCGGGAGCGGTAACCGTCAGGAAGAGTCGCCCAGCCTCCCCCAGCGCAGGCCCGGAACGAACCCGGTCGGGGGACTATGCAAGATCTCCGAGGATCGCTTCGGCAGCGACCTCGGCGGCGGGCCGCCCTCCAAATCCCATCAGGCCCAGGGCCTCGGTTTGCGCGGCGACCTGGGACGCGGCGAGATCGGGGTTTTCCAGACGCGCCAAAACCGCGGTGGCCAATTTCTCGGGTGTAAAATCCAACTGAACGAATTCGGGCGCGATCTGCTGGTCACCGGCGGCGATGTTCAACATTGTGATGGTCTTCCGGCGGTACAGGCCACTCCGCAGGATCACCCATGTGATCCAGCCGAGCTTGTAGCCAACCACCAACGCTGTACCCTGGATGGCCACTTCACTCGTCACCGTCCCCGAGCAGGCGAGCGCCACATCGGCCGCCGCCATGGCATCATAGCGGCGGTCGCCGGCATCGACAGTCGTCAACCAGTCGAGCGCGCCAAACTGCGCCTTGAACGCATCTGACACACCGGCAGCGGGCGTTGCCACAACCTCTAGTGCGGGAACCGCGGCCTTGCATCGCTCGGCTGCCGCAACAAGGACGGGTGCAACCCGCCTGATCTCACTGGGGCGGCTGCCCGGCAGGACGAGCAAGAGAGGCGCATCGGCAGCGATTGCATGGCTATCCCGAAATGCCGGGCCATCGCCGGTGTAACTGCGTGACATGGCCGGCGCCCCAATCACCGTGGGGGTGAGCCCTGTACCCTCATAGTGGGGCAGTTCCATGGGACTGATTGCAAGCAGGTGGTCATAGTTCGCAGCAATCTTTTTTGCGCGACCCGGCCGAGATGCCCAGACCTGCGGTCCGACCAGCTTGACCAGGCGGATATGGGGTGCCCGACGGCGAAGCTCCTTGGCCAGCCGGATCGTGAAACCCCAACTATCGATCAGGACAGCCGCGTCGGGCTGATAGGCGATGATGGCATCTGCGACCTCGCCGACGAGACGCTTCACATCGCCATAGGCGCGGATCCCCTCAACGATTCCGATCACGGACAGGGGAGAGAGATCAATAGAACTACTGACCCCGACCACCGCCATCTCCGTACCGCCGATCCCAGCAATTTCCATCTCAGGAGCCTTGAGACGCAGGGCTTCGATAACTTCTCGGCCAAGAAGATCGCCAGAGGCTTCGGCGGCTGTGAAGTGGATCCTCATGGGAACAGTACCCGCAGTTCCTACCCGCCCGCGCCCGGATCATCCTGGTCCAGACCCAGAATGAAGACGCCGAGCGCGTCAGCCCGCGCAATCAGGGCGTCCCGTTCAAGGACCAAAGCGCCTCCGGGTTCGAGCACAATGCCGGCAAGACCAGCCCTTGCCGCTCCCTCAAGCGTTGACAGACCAATGGTTGGCATATCGATCCGGCGCTCCTGGATCGGTTTAGGGGCCTTGGCGAGAACGCCCCGGCGCGCCCCTTCCCGGCCCCGGACTTCCTCGGCCAACCCGCTGACGCGCGCCAGCATCGCGTCGGTCCCCTCCTGCGCTTCAACCGCCAGGACAAGCCCGTCGCACACCACACAGCCCTGGCCGATATCGAGCCGACCGATCTCGCGCGCGACCTGCAAGGCTCGTCTGGCGTCCCCAAGGGCCGCTTCGGACGGTTGTGGTCCTGCCAGCACGCCCCGGCTCATTGTCAAATCCCTGTTGGCCTCGTGCGCACCGATAACCTTGATCCCTTCTTTTTCCACGGTTTCGACCATGACCCTAAGCAAGGCATCATCGCCTTTCCGCGCCGCCATCAGCACTTTCGGAAGCAGCCGAGCCCCCCGCATATCGAGCTTCAGGGCAGAGAAGTCGGGCCGCTTCACGATGCCGGCAAACACGAGCTTCTCGCAGCCGGCGGACTTCAGGAGCTTCATCTGGCGCCCGATTTCACCAAACCCGACGACTTCCCCCGGATAATCAGCAAGGCGGGGCTCCTCAAATCCGGCAATGCGCAGGATGTAGACAGGTTCACCCCGATCACGCGCCTGATCAGCGATCGTGACGGGAAGGTCGCCGAGCCCCGCAATAATGCCCAGGGGCGCCGTCACCGCCGCCGCTCCGGCATGCACAGGGGACGTTCACGCGCAGCCTCGATAAATGCCAGGACCTTTGCCACATCTTCATTGTCACCAAGGGTTGCACTGGCCGCAGAGACCGCTTCCGAAAAGTGCCGATCCGAACGAAAAATTGCCTTGTAGCCCTTTCGAAGCGCCTTGATCCGATCCCTCGAAAACCCGCGCCGGCTCAAGCCAATGACGTTCAGTCCTGCGAGTGCTGCCTTGTTGCCGGCCACTATTCCAAAGGGAATGACATCGCCGACAACGACCGAACCGCCACCGATAAAGGCATGATCACCGACCTGGGTAAACTGGTGAAGCGCACAGAGGCCGCCCATCCATACCGTCTCACCGATTGTGCAGTGACCACCGATGCAAACGAGAGCCGCCAGTACGCAATTGTTCCCGACATGACAATCGTGACCCACATGCGATCCATGCATGAAGTAGCAGTCGGAGCCGATCTCCGTGGTGCCGGAATGCTTCGGCAGCCCTGCATGGGCCGTCGTGTTTTCACGGAACACCGTTCGCGCGCCAACACGCAACCGCGACGCTGGATCAGGCTTGAAACCCAGCGATTGCGGCGCACCGCCAATCGAGCTGTTCGGATACACCGCACACGCTTCACCGAGTTCCGTGCGGCCAACCACGCTGGCGTGGTTGTGGATCGTTGTTCCCGCCCCGAGGATGACCTCGGCACCCACATGGGCGAACGGTCCGATCGTGACCCCGTCACCAAGTTCAGCGCCCGGTTCCACGTTTGCCATCGGATGGATTGATACGCTCACGAAGGCGTCTTCTTGCCGCTCGCCTGCTTCTGGAGCCATGCCGTTTCGCGCAGCCATTGCCGGATCGGTTTTCCCGGCGTCCCACCCCAGGTTTCGCCATCGGGTATGTCACGGAAGATACCGGCCGACGCCGCAAGGGTCGATCCCCGCCCCATGGTGACGTGGTCGGCAATGCCAACACGCCCGCCCAGCCTTGCGCCATCCTTGATCGTCACGCTGCCGGAGATACCCGCGAAGGCAGCAATCACGACATTGCGCCCGATCTGGCAGTTGTGGGCAATCTGGCAGAAATTATCGATCTTGGTCCGCTCGCCAATCACCGTATCGTCGAATGCGCCGCGATCGACGCACGTGTTGGCGCCGATGCTCACATGGTCCTGGATGATGACACGCCCGTAGTGGGGAATATCTTCTGCGCCGTGCTCACCGGGGATCACACCGAAACCAGTTTCGCCAATCCGTATGCCTGACAACAAGGTGACGTGGTTTCCGATCAAGGCGCACTGGATCGATGCGTTGGATCCCACAGTGCAAGCCTCGCCGATCTGCACGCCTGGACCGATGACCGTGTTTGCGCCGATGACCGTCCGCGCTCCAATGGCGGCCCCTGCACCGATCACGACGCCTGGCGCCAACTCGGCAGTATCATGAATGGCCGCCGAGGAATGGACCGCACCTTCCTGTTGGCCAATCCGCTTCAGCGCGAAGAACAGGGCTGCACCTTTCATGTGTGCCCTGCGCGGTGTTTCGGAGACCAGTGCCGCAACCCCGGAAGGGAGATCGCCGGCAAGATCAGCGCCGATAACGCAGGCGGCCGCCACGCGCGAAATGCCGGCCAGGTCCTTGGCATCGCCTTCGAAGAAACAGACGTCGCCGGCGATCGCGGACTGGGCCGCGCCGACCCCGGTGACCGCAATAGAAGGGTCGCCAACGAGACGGGCGCCGGTGGCCTTTGCCCAATCCTCCAGCGTCGCAGCCCCGGTCGACGTGTAGAATCTGGGATCAATGGCCATGGCGCCCGCCCCTGTCCAATCCTGTTATTGACCTGCGTTCGCTGCGGGCTGCTGGGGAAGCCGCTCGCGGGTTACCGATATGGTCGGTGTTGCGGCATCCAGCTTGCTGATGATCTTGGTTGTCACGTCGATGGCGTCGTCAGACATCAGAACACTGGCCTTGTCGAGCACGACCTGGGCGTTTTCCTCCGCCATCACTTCAAGGACGACGGGGCGCAGGGCCTCGGCATAGGCCTGGGCCGCCTTGCGTTGGGTCATCCGCATTTCAGCAGCGCGGACTTCCCGGGCCTGCGACACCTCAGCAGCCTTTGTCTGCAGGGCACGGAACTCGGTCTGGATGCCGGGATCAGCTTGCATGGCTTCCTGGGTCATGTTTGCGACCTTGCCCTGGAAGGCGGCCTCCTGGGCCTGGTAAGCCTGCTCGCCGGGTGCGACCTCCGACTGCATCTGCGTATTGATGGTGGCTAACGCGTTACGCAGGCTCTGACCGGCCTGGCTATCGCGCTCGATCTGCGCCTGGTCGATCACGATGACCTTTGTCTGGGCGAACGCAGCAGGCGCAACCACCGCGAGGGCGATGATCATCGCCACGAAGGCGGTGAGCGGCTTCATGTTCAGCATGGTGAACTCCTGGGGGCTAAAACTCGGTGACTAGAAACTCGTTGATGTTGAGAACCGGAAAGTTTGTGTCCGGTCAAACTGTTCTCGCCTGAGGATCTGCGAGAAATCGAACCGTATAGGCCCAAAAGGTGACCGCCAAAAGACACTGAGGCCAGTCGTTGCCCTTAAACCCAGGCCATCATCGATGAACTGGACGGTGGTTGTGCCGTCGCTCAACTCTGTGACGGTAAACGGCTCCCCTGCTCCGTTCACGCGTGCCCGCTCGTCCAGATAGCCGAGCGAACCGGCCTCAAGGAACAGCGATGTCCTGATGCCATACTCCTCGGGAAGGAAGTTTGGAACGCTGAGTTCAACTGTGCCCTGGTAGTAGATGTTTCCGCCCTGGGCCCGGTCGCGCACATACCTGATCTCGTTTCCTTCGGCATCGAACTGGCGGATGATGGTCCGGGGTCCAAGGCCGGCGACGTCGAAGCCTCGGAACGAGTTGCCGCCGCGGAAGAAGCGGTTGTTGATCCGCACGATGTCATCATTGCCCCAGGCGAAAATGTAGCCGCCTGAGATACGCGTACTTAACCGCAGGTCTCCCCACAGACCTCGGTACCAGGCCGCCGTCGCCTCGGTTTCGAAATACTCCACGTCACCGCCAAGACCGGAGAGATCCTGACTGATACTCAGATCAAAGCCCCGCGTAGGGGTGATCGGATCGTTCCGCCGGTCCCAGTTGAACGTGTAGCCGAGAATAGACGATAAACCACGCTCCTCGCAGTTCGGGTCCCGTCCCAGCAAGACCTGGTCGTCACAGGCGTTTACGATGGATTGCGTTTCTGGATCCGACAGGTCCGACTCGTCGAGAGGGTCAAAGACGCTCTCCCGGGCGATGACAGTCCCGTTCTCATCGATGATGACATTGCCTGCAAGGTTCAACTCGTCACTCTGCAGCCTGTAACGAAGGCCCAGATTGGTCCGCTCTGACAGCGGGAAACCCACCCTGACCCCGGCCCCGATCGTCTCGCTCTCGAAGAAGGCCTGTTCGAGAAAGTCTGTCCGTGTTGCAAAAAGGTCGATGCCTGCTGCGAGATTGCGGTCGAGAAAGCGGGGCTCGGTAAACCTGAAATCAACCGTTTGCCGGTTTTCGGACAGCGACAGGCGGGCCACGGCCGATTGGCCAGCTCCGCGCAAGTTTCGCTGGACGACGGAAAAGTCGAAGAGGAAATTCTCAACCGATGAAAAGCCCGCGGCGAAGGACAATTCGCCGGTTGGCTGCTCCTTCACGGCCACTTCGACAACGGTACGGTCAGCCGTCGTGCCAGGCGTTTCGGTGATCTCCACTTCTTCGAAGAAACCGAGACTTCTGACCCGGTTCCGAGACCGGTCCAGCAGAACCCGGTTGAAGGCGTCACCCTCGGCAAAGCGCAGTTCACGGCGCACCACGCGGTCCAGCGTACGCGAATTTCCCACAATATCGATCCGCTCGACATACACCCGCGGCCCCTCATCAATGGCAAAGACGACATCGATGGTATTGGTTTCGGGATTGGCCTGGATCTGCGGGCGGATATCGACGAAGGCGTATCCGGAAACACCCGCTGCGAAGGTGAGGGCGTCGATCGTGTCTTCGATCCGATTGCCCTGGTAGAGGTCACCTTCAAGGATCGGGATTGAACGGGTCAGAAATTCGGCGTTCAGCTTGTCGAGCGCTGTTTCGACCTTCACCTCGCCGAAGGTGTACTGCTCCCCCTCCTCAACAGTGAAGGTGATGTAGAAATCCTCACGATCAGGCGTGAGGTCCGCCACCGCGGAAACGACCCGGAAATCATAGTAGCCATTGTTCTGGTAGAACTGTCTCAGCTGTTCACGGTCAAACTCCAGCCGGCCCGGGTCGTAATTGTCGTTTGAGCTGAAGAACCGCCAGAGCCGGCTCTGCTTCGTGACGATCTCGCCGCGCAGGCGGCTATCGGTGTAGGCTTGGTTGCCAATGAAATTGATGGCGCGGACGCCGGTGACCGGCCCCTCAGTCATCTTGAAGATCAAATCGACCCGGTTCTGGTCGAGCGGCTTGTACTCCGGTTCCACAGTGGCGGAAAACCGTCCCGATTGCCTGTACAGCTCAAGGATCCGCTGGACGTCGGCCTGGACACGGGCCGCAGTGAAGATGCCCCGCGGTGCCGCCTGG
Source organism: Pseudomonadota bacterium (assembly GCA_038522375.1). GTDB lineage: Bacteria > Pseudomonadota > Alphaproteobacteria > Caulobacterales > Hyphomonadaceae > UBA5336. Next base: position 37,283 of record JBCBKE010000004.1, on the reverse strand, counting down.
ATTTCCTCCCGGAACTTGTCATCGTCCAGCGCACGGTTTCCCTCGAACAGCACCCGGTTGATGATCGGGTTCTCAACGACACGGACGATCAGGTCCGCGCCACGTCGGTCAATCGCCACATCGGTAAAGAGACCGGTGGCGAAGAGCGTCTTCAGCGACAGATCAATTCGCTGGGCATCGAACGGGTCGCCGGGCTCGAGCAGCAGGTACGATTGCACGGTCCGCGCTTCAATCCGGCGGTTCCCTTCCACCAGGACTGAACGGATTGTGCCGGCCAGAGGGTCTTCCTGCGCGACAGCCAGACCGCCGACCGAAAGGCTGGGCGCCACGATAAATGCCGTGGCAAGTGCTGTCGCAGACAGGATTGTACGCATACTGGACCCTCTTCCGAATGTGCTGGCCGGGCCAGCGGGACGTCTTGCTGGACATCCCCGCGTCCGACTGGTCAGCCGTTCGCCGTGTTGAACACGCCCGTCTCGACAATGTCACCCCAGGTGATGATGGCCGCCATCCCGATGAGCAGGAACAGGCCAACAGTGAGGCTCGCCTCCTGTACGTTCTCCGGCACAGCTTTTCCAGCGATCGCTTCATATGCATTGAACACGAGATGTCCGCCATCCAGGATTGGCAGTGGCAGCAGATTGAAAAGTCCGATCCCCACAGACACCAGGGCGCACAGCTGCACAATGAAAAGCGTACCGGCCCAAAGGCGCTGACCGATCGAGAGATGTTCAGCGCCAAGGGTTCGGTTCACAACCCGCCGGGTCACGTCCCCAATCCCCACGGGACCAGATAGCTGGTCGAGCGGTTCCTGCCCGCGAACAATCCTGCCAATCAGGTTCACTGACAATTCGATTGTTTCGCCCGTTTCCGCCACCCCGGCCATGACAGCCGTTGCCGGATTGTGCTGTTTCGATGGCAAGGGCTCAAGGGCAAACCCGATACCGATCGTACCTTGTGGCACCATCTGTCCCAGGCCGTTGTCTCGAACCTGCCGCTCCGGAACCACAATCAGATCGATAAGTTCACCGTTCCGCTCAATGCCAAGCTCAACCGGTGTCGCTGAACTCATGATCACCGGAAGCCGTACGGAGTTCGTATTCTCGACCACATCGCCATTGACCGTCAGGAAGCGGTCACCAACCTCCAGACCCGCCCGTTCCGCAGGGCTATCGGGTTGCACCATGCCGATCGATACCGCCTGGCGTACCTCGCCGCTCAGCAGGAAAATGATGGAGAAGAGCACGATCGCGAGGAGGAAGTTTGCCACAGGTCCTGCCAGCATCACCAGTGACCGGGCACCAAGTCCCACCTCGTTGAAGGGTAACCCCTTGAGCGGATGGGGCTGGGCCTCCAGCGCTTCGCGGTCGGGGACAAAAGCCACAAAACCCCCAAACGGAATGCGGTTGATCCGCCACCGCGTGCCGTTGCTGTCGCGCCGCTCGATAAGGGGCTTTCCGAAACCGACGGAGAATGATTCTGCTGCTGCCCCGTACCAGCGTCCCACCAAATAGTGACCCAATTCGTGGATGACCACGACGATACCCAGCATGAAAATCAAACTGATAATGAAAATCGGGCCTTGCGTGAGCAAACTATCCAAAACCTATCCTCCTGTCGGCCTAGGCGCCTGTTTCAGCAAGTCCGCTGCCAGGCGCCGCCCGGTTTGGTCCAGGTACATCACTTCCTCGAGTGTATCGCACGCCATGCCGGCAAAATTCGTGTCGGCATAACGCTCAAGCACCTCGCCGACGACCCAGCTTATGTCGAGAAAACCGCACTTGCCCCCAAGAAAAGCAGCAACCGCCGCTTCATTAGCGCTATTTAACAATGTCGCAGCGGCGTTTCCGCTCCGGCTGGCATGACGGGCGAAGTCCACGGCCGGAAAGCGGGCCGAATCCACAGGTTCGAACGTCAATGCCCCCACAGCCGCCAGATCCAATCGCTCCACAGGCGCGCTGACCCTGTTCGGCCAGGCCAGGGCATTGGCTATGGGCGTCCGCATGTCTGGAACGCCCAACTGGGCGAGAACCGACCCATCCACGAAGTGCGCCATGCCGTGGACGATGGACTGGGGATGCACCACCACATCAATCTGGCGCTCATGGATGCCGAACAGGTAACTGGCCTCGATGAATTCGAGGGCCTTGTTCATCAGGGTGGCACTGTCGATCGAATTCTTGGGACCCATGTCCCAGTTCGGATGGGCCTTTGCCGCGTCGGGCGATGCGACGGCGAGCGTCGCGCGGTCGGCTGTCCGAAAGGGTCCGCCCGAGGCCGTGATAGTCAACTTTTCGAGTCCCCTGCCCTCCTGCCAGACCTGGAAAATGGCGTTGTGTTCGGAATCGACCGGCAGGATCGTCGCGCCGGTTCGCGCCGCCTCTGCCAGGATCAACGCACCGGCGCAGACAATACTCTCCTTGTTGGCCAACGCGACCGTGTAGCCCGCCTGCACTGCCGCCAGCGTCGACGCCAGCCCAGCCGATCCGCTGATCGCGGCGAGCAGCTTGTCACACGGTCTCAAGGCGGCCTCTATGACCGCTTCCTGGCCGCCGGCGACCGCTATGCCGGATCCCTCAAGACGCCCCCGAAGGTCGGGAAGGGCTGCGTCGTCGGCCACGACCGCAATCTCCGGCCGAACGGCCAGGGCCTGCTCGGCGAGCGTCACGGCATCGCCATTGGCGACAAGCGCAACGACCCGGAAGCGGGGACCATCGCTTGCGACCGCGTTGGCATGCGCAATCACGTTCAGCGCCGACGTGCCGATCGAGCCCGTCGCCCCCATGATAGAAATGGCGGTCGGTTCTGTCATTCAAAGCGCAACCTGTAGCCCCAAGGCTGCGACCAAACCCGGAGACGCGGTCAAGATCAACCCACCGATCACGCAAACTGCACCAAGACCGTCGACCCTATCCATCACCCCGCCATGTCCAGGCACCAATCGGCTGGCATCCTTCACCCCGTAATGCCGCTTGATCGAGGACTCGAGGAGATCGCCACCCTGGGCCACAACCGAGATACCAGCCCCCACCAACAGCCACACGACCTGGTTGCCATTCAGGATGCCTGCAGCAATCGCCCCGCAAAGGGTACAACAGAACACCGCCCCTAAGGCACCGCTCCACGTCTTGTTCGGACTGTCAGACGATAGCGGCGGCCCACCAAACCCGCGGCCCGCAAAATAGGCTGCCGAGTCCGACGCCCAGACGATGGCCATTAAGATCAAGGCTGCCGACTGGCCGTCCCATTCTCCCATGCGCAGGGCTTGCAAGCCCAGAGGCAGGCCGCCCGCATACAGGAGTCCGAACCCCGCCATGAGGCGGTCCCGTCCGGCGAGGCCTGCGAAGACAATCGCGCCGGTGCAGAGCACGCCCAGACCCACCGAGAGCCCAACCCACGGCACGGCAAGATTCGCAATCGCCACCCAGGCCATGGCCAGTTTGCGCCACTTCAGCCTGCTCATGGCCGACCACTCATAGGCCATGGCCAAGGCGAAGGCGGCCGCTCCAAGGGCCAAACTCCACCCGCCAAGCCAGACGACCGCAAGGGCGAATGGGATCAGGACGGCCGCTGTGATGAGACGCAGTGCCAACTCGCCCAGGGTGCGCTCCGATGTGGCTGGACGGTTTTCGGTGTCAGGCGGCACCGGGCGTCACCGCGCCATACCGCCGCTCCCGCTGGGCAAAGGAGTCGAGCGCGGCCTTGAGATCTTTCTCGCTGAAATCCGGCCAAAGCGTATCGGTGAAATAAAGCTCCGAATACGCACACTGCCAGAGCAGGAAATTGCTGATGCGCTTTTCCCCACTGGTGCGGATCAGAAGATCGGGGTCGGGCATGTCCGCGGTATCCAGCGCAGCGCTGAAACTGGCTTCGTCGACCGCATCGGCGGCCCGGTCCCCGCGCGCCACATCCGACGCCAACAGCCTTGCCGCCCGCAAGATCTCTTCCCGCCCGCCATAATTGAAGGCGACCGTCAGGTGGAACCGCCCATTCCCCTCGGTTTCCCCCTCAGCATCGGCAATCAGGGACTTGATATCAGCGGGCAGGTTTTCTTCAGTACCAATCACCCGCACCCGAACGCCCTCGCTCGACAGACGTTTGAGATCGCGGCGGATATAGGACTTCAGCAACATGAAGAGGGTGCTGACTTCAGCAGCAGGCCGCCGCCAGTTCTCCGTCGAAAACGAAAATACCGTGAGATGCGTCACGCCGTACTGGCCGGCAGCCTCGACAACGCGGCGAAGCGCCTCGACACCGCGTTCATGGCCTGCGGACCGGGGAAGCCCTCGGGCCTTGGCCCATCTTCCGTTGCCATCCATGATGATGGCCACATGCAAGGTCGGCTTACCGCCGTTGCCGCTTTGCGTGATCTGATTGGCGGCGGGGCGTTGGGACATCAGACCTGCATGATCTCCTCTTCCTTGGCCTTCAGGGCGTCATCAATTCGGCCAATGAAGCTGTCGGTGAGCTTCTGGACGTCGTCGGACAGTCCCCGCTGCTTGTCTTCGCCGATCTCTCCGTCCTTCTCCATCTTCTTGAGCTGGTCCATGCCGTCCCGCCTCACATTGCGCACGGCAACCCGCGCCGCTTCAGCGTACTTGCCAGCGATCTTTGCAAGCTCTGCCCGGCGCTCCTCGTTAAGCGGGGGGATCGGGATCCGAAGATTGGTGCCGTCCACCACGGGGTTCAGCCCCAGCCCTGCGTCCCGGATGGCCTTGTCCGCAGCGCCAACCATGCCCTTGTCCCAGATATTCACCGCCAACATGCGCGACTCCGGTACAGAGATCGACCCCACCTGATTCAACGGCATCTCCGATCCGTAGGCCGTCACCTTCACCGTATCGAGCAGGTTCACAGACGCCCGGCCCGTCCGAAGGCCCGCAAATTCCTGGCCGAGCGCGGTCAGGGCGCCTTCCATACGGCGCTCAAGATCTTTCTTGTCGAAACTCATGGGTTTGCCTCTGACTGGTTCGATATCAGCGTGTACTTGCCACGCTGGCAGAGAACCTCCGTAAGCGCACCTTTCTGGTGCAAGGAAAACACGATTATCGGAATGTTTGCGTCACGCATCAAGCTCACCGCCGAAGCATCCATCACTTTCAGATTTCGCGCCAGCACATCCTGGTAGCCCAGGCGATCATATCGCGCAGCCGTCGGGTCGGTTTTGGGGTCAGCTGAATAAACGCCGTCCACCTGGGTGCCCTTGAGCATCACCTCGCATCCCATCTCTGCTGCCCGCAGCGCCGCGCCCGTATCGGTGGTGAAGAAGGGATTGCCAGTACCCGCAGCGAAGATCACCACGCGCCCCTTCTCCATATGCCTGATCGCCCGGCGCCGGATGAACGGTTCGCACACCGTTTCCATGCGGATGGCCGACTGAACCCGCGTCGGCACGCCCAACTGCTCCAAGGCACTTTGCATCGCGAGCGCATTCATGACCGTCGCCAGCATGCCCATACTATCGGCCTGGGCCCGTTCCATGCCGTTGGCAGAGCCCGACAGTCCGCGGAAGATGTTACCGCCGCCGATCACCACGCAGAGTTCTGGACCCAGTGCACGCGCATCCCTGATCTCTTCGGCGAATTTTCGGCAGGTCGGCGTATCAATGCCGAACTCCTTATCGCCCATCAGCGCTTCGCCGGAGAGTTTCAACAGTGCGCGCCCGTAGGCGCAGCCGCGTTGCTCGCTGGACGCTATCATCGACATTCAAGCTCTCCGGACAGGTTTCAGCGTCACCTACCGGAAATGGCCTGCGATGTCATCGCCCCATTCCTTACGAAAAGACGGGGCGATGATCAGACTGCACCCGGAGGGCTTATGTCTTGGAAACAGCGGCCACTTCAGCAGCGAAGTCTTCTTCTTTCTTCTCGATGCCTTCGCCCAATGCAAAGCGCGCGAAACCGGCAAGCTCCGCCTTGGCTTCGGAGAGGACCTTGCCGACCGTATTGTCCGGGTCCATCACAAAGGGCTGCTCCACGAGCACCACTTCCTTGTAGTACTTTTTCATGCGCCCATCGATCATCTTCTCGATGACATTGTCCGGTTTGCCGCTGGCGCGGGCTTCCTCGGTCAACACTTCACGCTCACGCGCCACCAGGGCCGGATCGAGGTCATCGACCGACGCCGAGGCAGGCGAGGTGGCGGCCACATGCATGGCAACCTTCTTGCCCAGGTCGGCCATATCCTTGCCCGGCCCGTCCAGCCCGACAAGGACACCGACCTTGCCCATGCCCTCTGCTTCCACATTGTGGATATAGGCTGATACGGCGCCGCTCGCGGTGAGCTTCGCGGTCCGGCGCAGGGAGATGTTTTCGCCAATCGTTGCGATCATCCGCGTGATCATGTCTTCGACGCTACCTTCGCCTTCCGGGGCGGGAGCTGCCTTTAGCGCCTCAAGCGTGCCATCGGTTTCCAGAGCCGTTTCGGCAATCGCCTTAAGGGCCTTCTGAAAGCCCTCGTTCCGCGCCACGAAATCGGTCTCTGCGTTCAGCTCGACCAGAGCACCGGTCTTGCCGTCCTTGGACAAAACCGCCGCAACAAGGCCATCGGCTGCTGTACGACCCGACTTCTTCGCAGCCTTTGACAGGCCCTTTGCACGCAGCCAATCGACAGCGGCTTCCATGTCGCCATCGCTCTCCACGAGCGCCTTTTTGGCATCCATCATCCCTGCACCGGTCTTGTCGCGCAGATCCTTCACGAGGGCGGCAGTAATTTGAGCCATGATGTCTTCCTCTGAAAATGCTCAAAAAATCATTGGTGCCGGCGACTACCGGTCACGCTGCAGACGCTGAACGCGCCCGACTAGCTTGCCGGTTCAGCCGGGGTTTCACTCGTGGGCGCCAGTTCCACTGCCTCTTCAGCAGCGTCAGCGACGGCCACATCCAGATCGGTGAGATCACCGAGATCTTCAAGGTCTCCGAGGTCCATCCCCAGCTCCGCCGAACTCTCGGCCAGACCGTCGGTCACGGCGTCGGCCATGAGGTTACAGTAGAGCGAGATCGCCCGGGCCGCGTCATCATTGCCGGGGAAAGGGAAATCCACATCGTCGGGGTCACAGTTTGTATCCACGACACCGACCACGGGGATGCCCAGCTTTCGCGCTTCCTTGACCGCAATGGCTTCCTTGTTCGTGTCGATAACGAACATGAGATCAGGCAGGCCGCCCATATTGGCAATACCGCCAAGGGCCCGCTGAAGTTTCTCCCGCTCGCGCTCCAGGTTCAGCAGCTCTTTCTTCGTGAGCCCCTGGCCGCCGCCACTCTCGAACATCGCATCGAGTTCCTTGAGGCGCTTGATCGAGTTTGACACCGTCTGCCAATTGGTAAGCGTGCCGCCGAGCCAGCGATGGTTCATGTAGTACTGGGCGCAGCGCTGGGCGGCCTCGGCAATCGGCTCGGAGGCTTGACGCTTGGTACCCACGAACAGGACCCGGCCACCCTTTGCGACCGTATCGCGCACCTGGACAAGCGCCTGGTGCAGCAGCGGAACTGTCTTTGACAAGTCGAGAATGTGAATCTGGGACCGTTCGCCATAGATGAACGAGGCCATCTTGGGGTTCCAGCGGTGGGTCTGGTGACCGAAGTGTACGCCAGCCTCGAGTAGCTGCCGCATGGTGAAATCGGGAAGTGCCATGTTGTCCTCTTCCGGTTGACCGACATGGGAGGGACAAGGAGGCGCCTAAGCCCCCATGCACCGGAAATACCCATGCTTGGAGTTGTGCGCGTGCTTTTACAGATTTTCCGCCGCCGTGCAACCATACCCCGGGCAACACCTCAGGCTGCGTCGACACGCGCAACACCCGGAGCCGTTTTCAGGAGCTGTTTTGCCGGAACACCTGTTGTGTACCGCTCCGGCAGGAGGATGGTGACGACCCGGCCATCGCTGAGGGGCAGTTCGACCTTGATTTCTCCCCGGTCGGGGCCCGGCAGCGTTTTCAGGGCGTCTGTGACCGCCGCGATATCGCCGGGATCGACGCCAAGACCCAGGCGAACCGTGAGACCATCGCTCGGCTTGGCGATGCGCGCCTTCTCCAGCGGCCGGATGGCCTCGGCCGCGAGCCTGATCTCTTCGTCCCGGCGCCGGACGCTGACGGTGATCGCAACAGCCTGTCCGACCTCCAACTGGTCCCGATGGCTGGTCAGGACTTCGGGGTAGACCATCAGTTCCACCTCGCCGGTGGGGTCGGAAAGGGTGAGGAACGCAAACTTTCCGCCATTGCGAGCAGGCTTCTCGACCCGTGCCCTAACGATGCCGATCAGATCGAGGGGTTTGCCGTCCTCGGCGCGGGCCCCGATCTCCATCGCAAGCGTCACCCGGTCCCGGTCCAATCCCTGCAGCACATCATCGAGCGGATGGCCCGAGAAGTAGAAGCCGATCGCCTTGAACTCCTCATCAAGCCGCCGCTGTACGCTCCAGTCCTTTGTCTTGGGGAGGGTGACCTGTGCGGAGGGCTCGCTTTCACCGAAGAGCCCGCCCTGCCCCCCTGCCCGGTCCTCTGCGGCACTCGAGCACAGCGCCGACAAGGTGGGCGCGCCCCCAAGGGCCCGCGCCCGGTTCGGCTCCAGGGCATCGAACGCTCCGGCCCGGGACAACTGCTCGAAGGCCTTCTTGTTGAGCTCCCGTGGATCGACCGTTTCGGCAAAGCTCTGGAGGCTCTTGAAGGGTGTCTCGGCCCGCACTTTCTCCAGATGGCGCATGGCTTCCAGGCCGACGCCCTTCAAGGCGCCGAGGGCGTAGACGATTGTGTCGCCGTCCACATCAAAGTCGGCGGTCGAGCGGGTCACGTCGGGGGCCCTCACGGGGATTTTCAGCCGTTTGGCCTCCTGGAAAAAAGCGGCCAGTTTGTCGGTATTGTGGATATCGAGGCTCATCGAGGCGGCCAGGAAAGCGACCGGGTGATGGCACTTCAGATAGCCCGTATGGTAACCGATCTGGGCATACGCTGCGGCGTGGGACTTGTTGAAGCCATAGCCCGCGAACTTCGCCATTGTGTCGAAAATCTCGTTCGCCAGGTCCCCATCAATGTTCTTGAGTTCAGCCGCGCCCTGCACGAAGCGGGCCCGCTGCTTGTCCATTTCCTCTTTCTTCTTCTTGCCCATGGCCCGGCGGAGAAGGTCAGCCTCGCCCAGCGAATAGCCGGCGATTTCCTGGGCCATCCGCATCACCTGTTCCTGGTAGACCGGCACCCCGTAAGTGGCTTCCAGGATCGGTTTCAGGTCTGGATGCTGGTAGGAGATGGTCGAGGGATCCTCCTTGCCCTGGACGTAGACGGGGATGTTGTCCATCGGCCCAGGCCTGTAGAGTGAAATGATCGCGATGACATCTTCGATATTACCGGGCCGGACCTTTTTCAGGGTGTCACGCATGCCCTGGCCTTCCAGCTGGAACACACCGAGGGTTTCGCCAGAGGCCATCAGGTCGTAGGTCGCCGGATCATCAAGACTTTCCCAGGCAGCGGTCACATCGCCCCCGTCCCGCCGAATGAACTTCAGCGCCCGATCAATCACGGTCAGCGTCTTGAGACCGAGAAAGTCGAACTTCACCAAACCGCCCAGTTCAGCCCACTTCATGTTGAATTGGGTCGCCGGCAACTCAGACCGGGGATCGTTGTAAAGCGGGACGATCTCGGTCAGTGGCCTGTCGGCGATCACCACGCCCGCCGCATGGGTCCCGGCAGACCGGTATAGCCCCTCAAGCTGAAGGGCTGTTTTCAGGAGGTCCCCGACCCTCGAATCCTTCTCGATCTCCTCATCGAACTTCGGCTCGTCATCGATCGCTTCCTGGAGCTTTGGAGGATTGGCAGGGTTGAACGGGATCAGCTTTGCCAAGCGGTCGACCTGACCGTAGGGCATCTGCATCACCCGGCCCACATCCCGCACGACGGCCTTGGCCTGGAGCGTGCCGAACGTGATGATCATGGCGACGCTGTCGGCGCCATACTTGTCGCGGACGTAACGGATGACCTCTCCGCGTCGCTCCTGGCAGAAATCGATATCGAAATCTGGCATCGATACTCTTTCCGGGTTCAGGAACCGTTCGAACAGCAGGTCGAACCGAAGCGGGTCGAGATCGGTGATCAGCAGTGACCAGGCCACCAGCGACCCGGCCCCCGACCCACGGCCCGGGCCCACTGGAATGTCCTGCTCCTTGGCCCACTTGATGAAGTCCGAGACAATGAGGAAGTAGCCGGGAAACCCCATCTTCTCGATGATGCCCAACTCGTAATCGAGCCGCTCAGCATAGGTCTCACGGCTGGCATAGAGCTGGTCCGCATCCGCCAGACGACCGGCGAGCCCCGCTTCGGCCTGGCGGCGCAACTCCCTTGCCTCCCCATCGGCCTCGTCGCTGAAGCTCGGTAATATGGGTTGGTGCAGTTCGGCCTTGATCGCACACCGCTGAGCGATCTCTGCCGTCCGCTCAATCGCTTCGGGAAGGTCGGCGAACAAGGTCGCCATCTCTTCGGCCGTCTTCAGATACTGGCTCGGCTCCACCCTGGGCCGATCATCTTCGCCGAGGTAGCGTCCGTTCGCGATACACATCATCGCATCGTGGGCTTCGGCGTCTTCCGGCTTTACGAACCGGACATCATGGGTTGCCACCACCGGCAGACCCGCCGCATATGCGAGGTCCAGCATCGGGGCTTCGCTGTCGCGTTCTGCCTGGGTGCCGTGGCGGGTGATCTCCACATAGCACCGGCCTGGATAGGCCTTCGCCAGGCTATCCAGCGCTGCGCCGGCTTCCTCGATCTTGCCCTTCGCACACAGATCGCCAACGTCGCCAAGGCTTCCGCCGGTCAGGAGGATCAGGCCTTCAGTGTCGTCCAGAAGGTGCTTGCGATCGAGTTTCGGAAGGCCATCCTTCGCCTCCAGAAACGCCAGGGACGAGAGCGCCATGAGGCGGCGGTAGCCGGCTGCATTCTGGGCATACAGCGATACCTGGCTCAGGGCGGTCTTCGGTTTTCCGTCCGTGATATCGAACGTGCATGCCATGATCGGCTGGATACCGACCCCCGCCAATAGCTCCGAAAACTCCAGCGCGCCGAACAGGCAATTGTGGTCTGCGACGGCCACGGCAGGCATGCGCTGCTCAGTGAGCCACTGCGACAGCGCTTTTGGCGTCACCATGCTTTGGAGCAGCGAATAGCTGGACTTGACCCCGAGGTGGATGAATTGCGGCGCGCCCATGGCCTGGTCCGTTCATATTGCCCGCGCCGACAATAGCCCCCGATTCGCCCATGTTCCAGTCTTGTTCCAGCCCGCTCCGTGCGTTACGCAAAAGAACCTGTGGAGATTTCTGACGGACGCTGAAACGGAACCAACACGCCCTCACCAAGGGTAAGAACCCGATCCATATGCCGCGTAAGGCCCATATTGTGCGTGGCCACCAGGACCGCGGCCCCCTCATTCCGGGCCAGGGAAATCAAGGCTCCGAAGACCCGTTCAGTGGTGGCCGGGTCAAGATTGCCCGTGGGCTCATCGGCGATCACCAGCCGGGGATCATTGGCCAGTGCCCGGGCAATGGCAACACGCTGTTGTTCGCCGCCGGAAAGCTGCGCAGGCTGGTGATGGCCCCGGTCGGTCAGGCCCATCGCGTCCAGCAACCGTTCGGCCTTTTCACGGGCTGCCCCGGCGGGCAAACCCCCGAATAGGAGCGGCATGGCGATGTTGTCGGCCGCGCTGAACTCGGGAAGCAGATGGTGGAACTGGTAGACAAAGCCCAGCTTTTCCCGGCGCACGGCGGTGCGCTGACGATCTGACAGGGACAGGCAATCGATCCCATCAAGCAGCACTTTCCCGCTCTCGGGCTTTTCAAGAAGACCCGCTGTGTGCAGCAGCGTCGACTTTCCCGACCCTGAAGGGCCCACAAGCCCCACCAACTCGCCGGCCTGAAGGCTCAGATCCGCGCCACGCAGCACGTGCAGCGTCTTCTCGCCGGATTGGTAGGTCCGCTGGATATCGACAAGATCAAGGACTGCCGTCATCACTCGAACCTCAGCGCTTCGACCGGATCGAGTTGGGCTGCCCGCCATGCTGGCCAGAGCGTCACCAGTACCGACATTGACGTGGACCAGAGGAAGGTGAAGATCACTTCGGCCCAGTCCAGGCGTGCCGGCAGGCCTTCGAGACCATAGACATCGGGCGGGAAGAGGGGCGCTCCCCGCACCCAGCCCAGAAACGCCTCGATTTCCGAAATGTAGGTCACTGTCAGCACACCCAGCACCGTTCCCGTGACCGCCCCGGCGATACCAAGAAACCCGCCAATCATGACAAACACGCGCATCATCGACGACCGGGATGCGCCAATGGTGCGCAGGATGGCAATATCCCGCGTCTTGTTCTTCACCAGCATCACAACGCCGGTGATGATGTTGAGAGCGGTAATCGTGATCAGGACAAGCATGACAAGACGCATCATGGAGCGCTCGAGGTTCAGTGCGCCGAGATAGGCGCCCCTCTGGCTCTGCCAGTCGAACATGAACAGGAACCCCGGCACGGCATCGCGGATACGGGCCATGGCGGCCTGGGTCTCCTCAGGGTCATCGAGCCGGATGTCGAGGAACTCATACCGATCCCGTTTGTTGAAGAATATCTGTCCCTGTTCGAGCGGCATGAAGATGTACGCCTTGTCGAGTTCGACACTCCCCGTCTTGAACAGTCCCCCTACGGTATAGGTTTTCGAGCGGGGCGTTGTGCCAAAGGGCGATGCTGTGGTTTCCTGGGAGATCAGGCGGACCTTGTCGCCCGCTGAGAGACGCAGGTCCGATGCGAGGAAGGCGCCCATCAGGATGACATCACCGCCAAACCGGCCCTGTCCGAAGCCTGCCTCGATCGCTGCAGCGCCGCCATCCTCAAGAAATGGCAGGACTTGCAACTCATCGGTGCTGATCGACTTCACAAGCGCGCCCCCTGATGAGACGCCCTCATGGATCGCAAGGACCTGCTCTTCGAGGAAGGGGTAGGCCGATGCGATACCGTCCACGCCGCGAATGATATCGAGAACCGGATCGACATCACTGGCTGGCACATCGCTGACCGACGCATAGACGTGGGGCTGTCCACCCAGCAGGGCATCGAGAAGCGTTGCCCTGAAGCCCGCCATGATCGACATGATCGCAATCAGCGCCCACACCGCCAAGGCGATACCGATGAACGAAATCACAGCCGTGAGGGACGCACCGCCATGTTCTCGCTTGGCGCGAAGGTAACGCCAGGCGAGGGTCCGTTCGACCTTTCCGAAAGGGGCGGCCTGGGTCGTCACGCCGACGCCTGGCCTCGCCCCTCGGTCAGCCTGGCGAGCGCACTTTCGAGGGACACCTCTTCCTTGTCCCCGCTTGCACGGTGCTTGAGTTCCACGACACCCTTTTCCAGCCCCCTTGGTCCGATCGCCATCTGCCAGGGCAAACCGATCAGGTCCATCGTCGCAAACTTTCCCCCCGGCCGGTCGTCGCGCTCATCATAGAGCACATCCAGCCCCGCTGCCTGCAGCTTGGTGTAGGCCTCATCTGCCGCAGTCGAAACCGCCTCATCCTTCGGGCGGAGCGAAATCAGGCCCACGTCAAAGGGGGCAACAGCATCGGGCCAGATTATCCCCGCATCGTCATTGGACGCTTCGATAACGGCGGCCGCAATCCGGGAAACGCCAATCCCGTAACTGCCGCCATGGACATCGGCATACTGGCCATCCGCCATCTGGACAGACGCCCCCATCGACCCCGAGTACTTGGTGCCAAAATAGAAGATATGACCGACTTCGATGCCCCGCGCTGAAACCTGCCGCGCCTTTGGCAGCTTCGCAAACGCCGCCTCATCATGCTTTTCTTCGGTGGCAGCATAAAACGCTGTCCGCTTTTCCATCTCCGACGCCAGAGCGTCCAGATCCTCGAAGTCGAAATCAGCGCCCGGCGGGGGGACATCAAGGATTTCCCTATCGCAGAACACGGCGCTTTCCCCGCTATCGGCAAGGATGAGAAATTCGTGGCTCAAATCGCCGCCTATGGGTCCGGGATCAGCTTTCATGGGGATGGCCGTTATGCCCAACCGGTCGAACGTATTCAGGTAGGCGGCGAACATCCGTTGGTAGGATATCCGCGCCGCCGCCTGGTCCACGTCGAAGCTGTAAGCGTCCTTCATGAGGAATTCGCGGCCGCGCATCACGCCAAAGCGTGGGCGGATCTCGTCGCGGAACTTCCACTGGATATGGTAAAGGTTCATGGGGAGTTGCTTGTAGCTCTTCACATAGGCCTTGAAGATATCAGTGATCAGCTCTTCATTGGTCGGCCCGAACAGCATCTCGCGTTCGTGGCGGTCATGGATCCGCAGCATTTCGGGGCCATAGGCATCGTAGCGCCCGGACTCTCGCCAGAGATCGGCCTGCTGGATCGTGGGCATGAGCATTTCAATTGCGCCGGCCCGGTCCATTTCCTCGCGCACCACCTGTTCGATCTTCTTGAGAACCCGAAACCCCAGCGGCAACCAGGAGTAGATGCCCGCTCCGTTCTGCCGGACCATGCCAGCCCGGAGCATCAGTTGGTGTGACACCACCACCGCATCGGACGGGGTGTCTTTGGTCACGGGCAGGAAATAGCGGCTCATGCGCATCGGACTTCACTCGCTTGCTTTCAAGAGATCTGGGCGCCCTGTGGCTAGCGCGCAATGACCACTTGCACCAGCCCTATGCAGGGTTTGCCGACAGCTCACACCGGTCCTGCGAACTGGTTCTCCCCACACGCTGGTAATCGTCAAGGCTGGGCGCGAGCCGCCTTATGAGAACAAGTCCCCGCGTTGTGGGCGCAATGATGGCATCGCCGTTCCCAGCGGCACTGGGGGAAAGAAGGCGGACTGTGCCCTGCTGGCCGCGGGGCGGACGGACGGTGGCAAAGTTCACCGTCCTGGCGTCAAAGAACGAAATGGAGCTGTAGTCCGCATAGGCGCCGGCCGTCACCGTGAGGACCGCGGCGGGGTCAGACAGGTCGTAGCGGCAGATTGAATAGGCCAGATCCGGCGACGGCCGGACAACGGTCTGGCTCTCCGGCGTGATCCGCGGCGACAGGACGAACGCATGCAAGGGCACGCCGCGGGATTCGAGATTTGCCATCGCGCGGTCCATGATGATGCCAGGGATGAGCCCCAGCAGTACAACAAACGACACGACGGCGGCGAGCGCGAATACACTTACCGGACCGATCCACCTCATCCGCCGCCCTCGCGATCACAGCCCACACGCTCAATCGATGGGGGATTCAGCCTTGTCTCTGGGTCTTCGATCAATGGGCTGCTCGGCCTGTACAGGCGCAAGGTCAGATCGAACCGTCCGCCAGCTTGGCTGGACAGGAAGTGCGTGTCGTCTGCAGGGGGCGTTGCTGCGACACGGGCAGACCATGCCTGTCCTTCCCCAACCTGGGTCTTGTCAATGGACAGGACCGTTCCCCCATTCATGGGCAGGCGGCTCTGATCATCGTAAAGCGTGATCGACCACCACTCCGCGGGCTGGTCGCCCCCCGAAAGCCGGTAGACGCAGCGCTCAGTCAGGGCTTGCCCGGCATCATCCACCCTGCGCGTGAAATACACCGCTTCCTCTTTTGCAAGCGCCAAAAGCCCATGGCGCGCCACCCGGGCCCTGGTCAGCGGGTCTGCGGCCTCTGAGCCGATGGACCAATCGGAGGACCAGCCGGCAATGGAAACGTCGTTGAACGCGAAGCCGCGGGTCCCGCCGACCATACCGGTTGCCAACAAGGCCGCAGCGGCCCCTGCCCCAAATCCACCCACAATCGCTGGCAGATAGATCAGAAGCCGACGCAATACCGCCTCACCCCCCCAGGAACAGGGTTTCGAAATCCAGAATATAGGTCGACGCACCCAAAAGGGCGGTGATGCCCGCCGCACCGATGGTCGCCCATCGGACCTTCTTGCCGAGCTGAGGGCTCACCGGTGCGCCAGGTTCCTGAGCCCCCGTTCCGTCTCCCTCGCCCACCTTTTCTGCCACCCCGATCGGCAGCACAACAAAGAAGCTCAGCCACCAGGTGATGACGAACATGACGATAGCGCCAGTGACGGTCATCTCTAATGATCACCCTTGGGGGTTTCCATCAACTCTATCAGGACACCGTTGGAGTTTTTGGGATGGACGAAGATGATCAGCGTTCCATGGGCGCCGATCCTGGGTTTCCCAAGCACTGTGGCACCCCGTTTTCCCATTTCTTCCACGGCCTCGTGAATGTCGGGCACTTCGAAACAGACATGATGCTGCCCGCCCCTGGGGTTCTTCTGGATGAAATTGTGGATCGGGCTCTCCTCGTTAAGGGGCTCGATCAGTTCGATCTGGGAGTTGGGCAGGTTGACAAAACAGACCTTGACCCCCTGCTCAGGCATATCGAACGGCGTGGTGATATCGGTCGCGCCATAGAGGGTCCGATAGGTTTCGATGGCTTCGCCGAGGTTCGGAACCGCAACGCCCACATGGTTCAACGGTCCGATCTGAAAATCGCTCATGGGGTCTCCTCCTAGCTCCTGAGTACCGTCACATCGACGATAGGCTTGCGTCCGAAAGTCTTCTCCGCCGCCCGGCGCACGGCACGGCCTATGGCCCTTTCGACCGCATCATCATCGTCAAGATCACGGCGTTTCATACCCTCGACGGCGGCTTCGGCCGCTTCATCCAGTGCATCAATTGACTCATCGGCCAACCGTCCATCCGGTTCCGACAGCCCCCGGGCCGTCACGAGTGGGCCGTCGATCACGCCATCATCCTCGTCGATCGCCACGCTGACGTGGAGATACCCGAAGCTCGCCAATCGAAGGCGCTCTCCCAATGCGGCCGCGTTATCGGGAACCAGATGATCACCATCCAGCATCAGCCGCCCCGAGGGCACTTCGTCGATGATCTCGGGATCCCCAGGGGCCAGGCGCACCAACTCACCGTTACGCGGCACGACGCTCATGGGCACCTGGAGGCTTTCGGCGAACAAGGCGTGTTCGAGCGTATGGCGGCGTTCGCCATGCACCGGGACTGAAACCTGTGGACGGATCCAGCCATACATCTTCGCCAGTTCGTCCCGGCAGGGGTGACCGGAAACATGGATCGGATCCTTGCACATCCGGTCGGTGATGACGCGGATACCCTTGTCGGCAAAGCGGTTCATCAGATCGAAGATGCCGCGCTCATTGCCCGGGATGACCCTCGATGAGAAAATCACAGTGTCGCTGCGGCTCAGGCTGACATGGCGGTGTTCACCCTTCGCGATCCTGGTCAGCGCCGCACGCTCTTCCCCCTGGCTGCCGGTGCAGAGATAAAGGACATTCTCGGGCGGCAGATAGCTCGCCTCCTCGTCGGTGATGAACGTCACCTCTTTCCCGAGGAGACCGACCTGTTTCGCGGCATCGGTTATCCGGAACATGGACCGGCCCACCAGACAGACGCTCCGCCCGCACGCCTGTGCAGCTTCGATCACGCTCTGTACCCGGGCCACATTGGACGCAAAGGTGGTGACTGCAACCCGCCCGGCTTGCTCTGAGATCAAGGCTTCCAGCGACGCCCGGACCGTGGCTTCGGAACCGGCCTCGCCCTCCTCGAACACATTCGTGCTGTCACAGACCATCGCCAGCACGCCCGCGTCTCCAATGGCCGTCAGACGTGCGATATCGGTCGTTTCGCCCAGCCGAGGGTCAGGGTCGATCTTCCAGTCGCCGGTATGCAGGACCGTCCCCAACGGCGTGCTGATGGCGAGGGCGTTGGGCTCGGGGATGGAATGGGTCAGCCGCACATACTCGACGCTGAAGGGCCCGGCATCAATCGTCGCGCCCAGGGGGATCTCATGCAGCATCGCCTTGTCGTCGATCCCCCGCTCTCGCAGCTTCTGCCTGACAAGTTCTGCCGTGAACGGCGTCGCATACATCGGCGCACGGGTTTTCAGCCGTGGATACAGAAGGCCAACTGCGCCGATATGGTCCTCGTGGGCGTGGGTCAGGAAGATCGCCTCGATCGTCTCGCCTACGAGGTATTCGGGATCCGCGCAGATCAGGTCGATCCCCGGCGTCCGGTCGTCGCCGAACGTCACGCCGATATCGGCGAGGATCCAGCGCCGGTCCTCCGGCGGGCCAAAGCCATAGGCGTTGAGGTTCATGCCGATCTCTTCACATCCGCCAAGCGGCAGGAAGAGCAGCTCCGATCGATCTGTCTTGTCTGTCATGCGAGGGTAGATGTGTTGCGGCGGTAGACTTCCAACAATCCGCGTATGGTCACGTCCGGATCGTACACATCGATTTCCTCACTGAATCCATCATAGAGGGAAGCAACGCCCCCCGTTCCAATCACGGTCATGGGTTTTCCAAACTCACGCTTGATCCTGCGGACCAGCCCATCGATCAGATCGACATAACCCAGGAAAATCCCCGACTGCATGGCGCTGACGGTGTCCTGTCCAATGACTTGCGGCGGTTGCTGGATGGCAATCCGCGGCAAACTGGCGGCGGCATCGTGCAGGGCCTTGAGCGACAGGTTGATCCCCGGTGAAATGATGCCGCCGATGAAACCGCCATCAACATCCACAACGTCGAAGGTTGTCGCCGTCCCGCTATCGACGACGATAAGCGCTCCATCATACTCCACGTGTGCCCCGACGGCGTTGACGATCCTGTCCGCACCCGCTTGCTCCGGCCGCGCAATTCTCACCTCAACTCCCAGATCAACACGGGGATCACCGATGAACATGGGTTCCACGTTCAGGTAACGCCGCGCCAGGTTTCGAAAATTGAACTGCGCCTGGGGCACCACGGTGGAGATGACACAGCCATCAATCTCACCGAATGGAACCCCTTCCATCCGGCACATCTGCGAGAGCCACACCGCGTAATCGTCGGCGGTGCGGGTCGGATCGGTATGGGAGCGCCACTGGGCCACCCACGCCTCACCATCATGGATGGCGAACACGGTGTTGGTGTTGCCCACATCGATCGCCATCAGCATAGGCTAGTCTTTCCGAACAAGTTCCACATCGCCTGCGGTTATGGTCTGCCTTGACCCGTCCGGCAATCGCAGGATCAAGCCGCCATCGGCCGCCATATCCTCGAACACACCTTCGCGATAGGTCTCACCTTGACCCGAACGGACGCGAACATCGCCGCCCAACCCTTCAGCATAGTGCAACCATGCCGACCGGATTGGTGCGAAATCATCGGCAATGGCGGCCACCTGTGCTGCGAATCGCTCGGACAGGACCGACATCGCCATCGCGGCATCGACCAGCCCGTTCCCCCGGAGGTCAGCAAGGGAGGTCGCCGCCTGCCCGGCCCCTTCCGGAACGAAGGCCACATTCATCCCGATCCCGGCCACAACCCAGAACCGGCCCGCGGTTGTGCCGGACTCCACCAGGATGCCTGACAGCTTGGCGCCCTCTACCCGCACATCGTTTGGCCATTTCAGCCTGGGCGAAATACCTGGCGCCAGGCGCTCCACGGTCTCGGCAACAGCCACGGCCGCCGCGAAGGGCACCCGCAATGCCTGGCGATAACCAGCGTCCAGCGGGAACAGCGCCGTGGCGTGGAGGTTGCCGGCCGGAGAAGCCCAGGCCCTGCCCTGTCTCCCGCGACCTGCGGTCTGGACGTCAGCGCGGAGCCAGATTGGCGACAGGTCGCCAGCTCGCGCCCGGCGCTTGGCCTCTTCATTGGTGCTGTCAACGGTGGCAAGAACGGTGACGGGCCAAGCGACCGGCTGGCAGGTCAAGGCAGCAGGCCTCCCGCAGCGGCATCGGCCCAGCCATCGAGAACGCCGATGGCAACCACGAGTACCACCGCTGTCAGCACGCCTGAGCCGACAACCGTCATGGCGACCGCTGACCCGGTCGCCTCGAACCGCTCCTTGGGTTCCTCCACCCACATGATCACGACAAGACGCAGATAATATCCCAGCGATATCACGGAGGAGACGACGAGGATGACCACCAGCGGAATGAGTTCGGCCGCCATGCCCGCCTCGAACACGGCCAGCTTCCCGAAGAACCCGGCAAGGGGGGGAATTCCCGCTACGGAAAAAATGATTGCCGTCAACGCCATTGCATTCACGGGCTGGATACGCACAAGGCCCGACAGTTCATGGATATCTTCCACCATTCCGCCGCTGCGCCGCATGGTCATGACACCGGCGAACAGGCCGACCGCGCCCACCGTGTAAATCGTCATGAACACCAGTATCGCCGGAGCGCCGAGGTCCGCCCCCGCCGCAACCGGCAACAGGGCATAGCCCATGTTCGCAATCGACGAATACCCCAACAGGCGCTTGATATTGGTCTGCAGGAGCGCTCCGAACGCGCCGACGAGCATGGACGCTCCGGAGATGATCGCGACGATCAGTTGCCAATCCTCGATCACACCCGCGAAGACAGTGAACATCAGATTGGCGAAGACCACCATCATCGCGAATTTCGGCGCCGCCGCAAAAAACGCGACCACGGGCGTGGGGGACCCCTCATAGACGTCGGGCGTCCAGACGTGCATCGGCGCGGCCGACACCTTGAACGCCAGACCCGTGATCATCAGAACCATGCCGAAGAGATAGCCGATATTGCTTTCGGCGGCGGCGATTTCGGCGAAGTTGGTTGTGCCGGTGAAGCCGTAGACCAGCGACGCGCCGTAGAGCAGGAGCCCTGACGCCAGCGCGCCCAGCACGAAATACTTCAGTCCCGCCTCTGCGGATCGCGGTGTATCCCGGTGGAACGAGGCCAGCACATAAGAGCACAGGCTGAGAGTCTCGATCCCGAGGTACAAGGTCATGAGATCGCCTGCAGACAACGTCACGCCCATGCCAACTGCCGCAAAGATCATCAGCAAGGCGTATTCATACCGCGCCGTCTCGTGGCGCGTGAGGAACCCTTCGGCCATCCACAGCGCAATCGCAGCCAGAAGAAAGCTCGCAATCTTTGCAAACCCCACGAAACTGTTTGTCACGTAAAGGCCGTTAAACGCCGTTCCGCCCGCCATGGACTGCCACGACAGCCCGGCCGCAACGATCAGGACCAGGGCGCCGTATTTGAATGACAGCCCATTGAACGCATCCTTCAGAAGCGCGCCGAGGAGCGTACCGACGAGGCCTGCGCTGACCAGCCAAAGCTCGGCGCCGGCCACCTCCAGCATTTCCGCCCAATCAAACATGGCGTCAGCCTCCGGCCATCAGCGCGAGGATGCGGTTGGCCGACCCCTCGGTTATGTCAAAGATCAGGGACGGCTGGACGCCGAGCAACAGCACACCGAGCGCGAGGGGGACCAGGCACACCAGTTCCCTCGTGCTGACATCGCTGATTGTGGCAACAGCCGGATTGGACGTATTCAACGCGCCGAACACCGTGCGCCGGTAGAGCGTCAGCATGTATACCGCCGAAAATATGACCCCGAGCGCTGCGCCAAAGGCTGCCCATGTGCTCGCTTCAAAGGCGCCCACCATCGTCAGAATCTCACCAACGAACCCGCTGGTGCCCGGCAGGCCCACATTGGCCATCGTGAAGAGCATGAACAGCACGGCGTAAATGGGCATCCGGTTCACGAGCCCACCATAGGCCGCGATCTCTCGCGTATGGGCCCTGTCATAGACAACCCCGACCAGCAGGAAGAGCGCACCTGAAATCAGGCCGTGGGACAACATCTGGAAGATGGCGCCCTGAACGCCAACCTCAGTGAATGAAAACAGGCCCAGCGTGACAAACCCCATATGGGCGACCGACGAATAAGCGACCAGCTTCTTCATGTCGGTTTGCCGCCAGGCCACCAGCGACGCGTAGATAATCGCGATCACCGACAGGGTGAAAACGAAAGGCTGGAAGTAGAGGCTGGCATCGGGAAACATGGGCAGCGAAAAGCGCAGGAAGCCGTAGCCGCCCATTTTCAGCAGGATCCCTGCCAGGATGACAGAGCCGGCCGTGGGGGCCTGGACGTGGGCATCGGGGAGCCACGTGTGGACCGGCCACATCGGCAGTTTCACGGCGAAGGACGCAAAGAAGGCGAGCCAGAGCCACGTCTGCGCCCCGGTTGAGAATGTGGTCTGCTCCAGCACTTCAATGTCCGAGGTCCCGGCCTGCAGGTACAGGTAGACAACCGCTGCCAGCATGAAGAGCGAGCCGAGGAGCGTGTACAGGAAGAATTTGAACGCCGCATAGATGCGGCTCGCGCCGCCCCAGACACCGATGATGATGAACATCGGAATGAGCCCGGCCTCGAAGAAAATATAGAAGAGCACGAGATCCAGGGCGCAAAACACCCCGATCATGAAAGTCTCGAGTACGAGGAAGGCGACCACGTACTCGGTAACCCGGTCCTTCACCGACCCGTAGCTGGCCACAAAGCAGAACGGTACAAGCAAGGTGGTGAGCATGATCAGCATGATCGACAGACCATCGACGCCTAGCTTGTACTTGATGCCGCCATACCAGATCAGCTCTTCCTTCAGCTGATAGCCGGCAGCGCTTGGATCAAAGGTGGCAAGCGCTGCAATCGACACGATCAGCGTTGCGACCGAAATCAACAGTCCCGCCGTGATAGCCTTGTTGCCATCTTCTTTCGATCCCGCCCCCGGCGCTGCCGCTCGAACCAGAATGATCAGCAAGGCGCCAGCCAGCGGCAGCAGTGTCAGCGCGGTGAGAATGGGAAACCCGCCCATCAGCCAAGCCCTCCCGAGCGCCAGAAAAGTACCCCGCCCAGCATGAGCGCCGCGCAGATGATCACGAACGCATAGTGGTAGAGATAGCCCGTATGCATGGCTGACAATCGTCGCGCACTCCAGCGAGCCGCCGCGGCGACCCCGTTGGGCCCTGCTCCATCGATGATCCGTTCATCGCCGGTCTTCCAGAATATGTCTCCAAGGAGGGCAGAGCCCCGGATCAAGGTGGCCTGGTAGATCTCGTCAAAGTACCATTTGTTCGCAAACAGGTTGTGGAGCGGGCCACCGCTGTCGGCCAGCCGTTTTCCGAAGCCCCGATTGAATAGGTAGGTAAATGTGGCGATCAGGAACCCCGCAAGCGTGACGACAAGCGGCGCCCAGAACACCCATTCATACTGGGCATCTTTTTTCAGTACCATGTCGATGTCATGGATCACATGGTTGCCATCAGCCCGGTAGATTGACCCCGCCCAGAACCCCTCGCCATGGTGGAACATCGGGTCGTAGAAGACCCAGCCCGCAAAGACCGCACCGACCGACAGCAGGCCGAGTGGCACCAGCATCACCAGGGGCGACTCATGGGGATCTCCGGCGCTGTGATGGTCATCGCCAGGGTCGGCGTGCAGGTTATGGGCGCCGGTATAGGGTCCATGGAAGGTCATGTAGATGAGCCGCCAGGAGTAGAAACTGGTCAGAAGCGCAGCGGTAATCCCGAACCAGAACGCCAATTGGGCATAGGCGACGCCAGCCAGGCTGGCCGTAAAGGCGCTTTCGAGAATTGCATCCTTCGAGAAGAATCCACTCAGTCCCCAGACATGGGGAATACCCAACCCGATAATCGCAACCGTTCCGATCAGCATCGCCCCATAGGTCCACGGCATGAACCTGGCCACACCGCCCATGTTTCGCATGTCCTGCTCATGGTGCATGCCATGGATCACCGACCCTGCACCGAGGAACAGGAGCGCCTTGAAGAAGGCGTGCGTAAACAGGTGGAACATGGCGGCCTCATAGGCACCAACGCCGGCGGCGAAGAACATGTAGCCAAGCTGGGAACAGGTCGAATAGGCGATCACGCGCTTGATATCATTCTGCGCAAGCCCCACTGTCGCGGCGTAGAGTGCCGTGACAGCCCCGACCAGGGTCACCATGCCGGCGGCCACAACCGTGTGCTCGTAGATCGCCGAAAGCAGGCAGACCAGATACACCCCGGCGGTGACCATCGTGGCAGCGTGGATCAACGCAGACACCGGCGTCGGTCCCTCCATGGCGTCGGGCAACCAGACATGCAGGAAGAACTGTGCCGATTTCCCCATCGCACCGATGAACAGCAGCACCCCGATGACCTCGAGCGCATTGAGCTCCCAGTTGAGGAACGTCATGGTGAGATCGCGAATCGGGCCCGCCGCGGCCAGCGCAGCAGGGGTGACCACAGCATTGTTGCGGATCGCCTCCATGACCGGCGCAAACTCAACCGTTCCGAAAATCACGAACACCGCCATGATCCCCAGCGCGAGGCCGAAATCGCCAACCCGGTTGGTCACGAAGGCCTTGATGGACGCATCATTGGGCGCCCGCTTGTGATACCAAAACCCGATAAGAAGGTATGATGCGAGCCCGACCCCTTCCCAACCAAAGAACAGCTGGATGAAATTGTCTGCCACCACCAGCATCAGCATGGTGAAGGTAAAGAGCGACAGGTAGGAGAAGAACCGCGCCCGGTGGGGATCCTCGCTCATGTACCCCCAGGAGTAGAGGTGCACCAAGCCGGATACGCTGGTGATCACGGCCATCATGACGATCGACAGGGCATCTACCCGGATCGCCCAGTCGGCCTTGAAGCTGCCGACATCGATCCAGCTCAGCAGCGTGATCACATGGCTTGCCGCATGGTGGGCCGCCTCACCATGGCCACCCTCGCCGCCATGGGCTTCCCCGCTCCCCATGAAGGTGTAGGCAAACAACTGATAGAGCGCCAGCACGCCCGCAGTGCCCACCGTTCCCGTGGTCAGCACCATGGCGCCGGTGTCGGTGATCTGCTTTTGCAGCAATCCGGCAATCAGCGCAGCGATACCGGGCGCAAGGACGATAAAGATGATCAGCGGATCGGGCAGCATGGCGCGTCTAGCCTTTCATCAGATCGATGCTTTCCACGGCGATGTCGCCGCGGTTCCGGAAGAACACCACAAGGATGGCAAGGCCAACGGCGGCTTCGGCAGCCGCCACGGTCAGCACCAGCATGGCAAAGATCTGACCCGCAATGGTGCCGGAGAAGACCGAAAACGCCACGAGGTTCAGATTCACCGACAGCAGGATCAACTCGATCGACATCAGGATGACGATGATATTCTTGCGGTTCACGAAAATGCCGAGCACGCCAATCGTGAACAGGAAGGCCGACAGGCCTAGGAAATGTCCAAGGGTCAGGTCCATCGCCGTCAGATCCCCTGACCCGGCTTGACGTCCAGGACCTCGATCGAATCGGCCCGGCGCCGGGCCGTCTGCTTGGCAATATTCTGTTTCTGAACGCCGGGCCTGTGGCGTAGCGTCAGGACAATTGCGCCGATCATGGCCACCAGCAGGATGATACCGGACATCTGAAACAGCAGCAGGTATTCGGTATACATTACCGCCCCGATCGCCTCCGCATTGGTGCCCGCGCCCGGTGAAGGATCAGGCGTGACCGGCGCTTCGCTTCTCGCGAACGTAACCAGGGCGATCTCTGCAAAAAAGGCGATGGCGACGAGGGATGCAAACGGCCAGTACTGCAAGGTGCCCTGGTTCATCTCCACGAAGTCGACATCCAGCATCATGACAACGAAGAGGAACAACACCGCGACGGCCCCCACATAGACGACCACCAGAAGCATCGCGAGAAACTCTGCGCCGATCAGCAGCAGCAAGGCGGCAGAGGTGAAGAAGGACAGGATCAGCCACAGCACCGAATGCACGGGGTTCTTCGAGGCAATCACGAAGATAGCGGCCACGCCGACGATGACGGCCAGGATCCAGAACGCAATCACTTCCACGGGTCTTCAGCCCTCCAAACCCCTGAACGCCTTCACGCGGCGCCTGTTTCCTTCGCGTCCATCTCCAGGACGCCCCTTTTGGTTGTGCGCCGGTGTGCGCCCAAACGCGCGCCGCGCATACGGGCCGTTTTGCCGCGCCCTAGCGGTAAGGCGCATCCAGTTCCAGATTTCGCGCGATCAACCGTTCCCACCGATCACCATTCTCGAGCAGACGGTCCTTGTCATAGAACAGCTCTTCCCGGGTTTCAGTGGCAAACTCGAAGTTCGGGCCTTCGACAATCGCATCCACGGGACAGGCCTCCTGGCAGAAGCCGCAATAGATGCACTTGACCATGTCGATGTCATACCGGGTTGTCCGGCGGGATCCGTCGTCGCGCGGTTCAGCTTCGATTGTGATCGCCTGGGCCGGGCAAATGGCTTCGCACAGCTTGCAGGCGATGCAGCGCTCTTCGCCGTTCGCATAGCGCCGCAAGGCATGTTCTCCGCGAAATCGCGGGCTCAGCGGGTTTTTCTCGAACGGATAGTTCACCGTCGCCTTCCGCCGCCCCATTTCCCGCACGGCGAGGACGAACGCGCTGAAAAAGTCGGTGAGCATTGCCCCGCGTAACGTCTGGACCAGGCTCATGCCACTCCTCCCGTATAAACAACATATCCCGCAACAACGACCACGGCGGCAAGCGATGTCGGCAGGAATATCTTCCATCCCAGCCGCATCAACTGGTCATACCGATAACGCGGGACCATGGCTTTCACGATGGCGAACAGGAAGAAACAGAACACCATCTTTGCGCCAAACCAGGCGAGGTGGCCAAGGTTCACCATCCACACCGGCCAGCTATCGACAAAGCCTGCGCCGAACGGCACCGGGCCATGCCAGCCGCCCATGAACAGGATCGTCATCATCGCGCACATCAGGACGATGTTCAGATACTCACCCAGCATGAAGAGCAGGTAAGGCGTCGAGCCGTACTCCACCTGATACCCTGCCACCAGTTCCGACTCCGCTTCAGGAAGGTCGAAGGGTGGCCGATTCGTTTCAGCCAGGGCCGAAATGAAGAACATGAAGAACATGACCAGCATTACCGGGAAAAGGATGATGTTGTTGAAACTGAACATGTGCCAGGTCCAGAAACCGCCGGACTGGTTGTCGACAATCGTCGAAAGGTTCATGGATCCGGCCAGAAGGATCACCGTCACGATGATGAGCCCGATGGAGACCTCATAGGACACCATCTGTGCCGCCGACCGCAAACTGCCGAGGAACGGGTATTTCGAGTTCGACGCCCAGCCGCCCATGATGATGCCGTAAACACCGAGCGAACTGATCGCAAAAAGGTACAGGATGCCCACATTGATGTCGGCAATGACCCAGCCCGGCGCGACGGGAATAACCGCCCAGGCGACAAAGGCCAGCGTGGTGGTGAGGATCGGCGCGAGCAGGAAAACGGTCTTGTTGGCCCCCGCCGGGATAACGATTTCCTTGAGCAGGAACTTTCCGAAATCGGCAAAGGACTGGAAAAGGCCGAACGGGCCGACCACGTTGGGGCCCTTCCGCATCATCACGGCGGCCCATACTTTCCGGTCCATCAGGAGCAGGAAAGCCAGCGAGATCAGCAGGACCACCATGTACAGACCGATCTGCGCGAGCCCCATGCCGAGGCCGCCCCAGAGTCCATACTGTTCGATAAACCCGCTCATGACGCCGCCCTACTCTGCCGCGATGGGGGTGTCTAGGGCCTGACCCAGCCGGGCGCACTCAGCCATCGTCCTAGACGCCCGCGCGATGGCATTCGTCAGGTAGAAGTTTCCTGCGGTCGGCGCGAACGGTCGATCCGCAATCGGTCCTTCAACTGAAACGGGAAGCTTCAAGGCTTCGACCCCGCCGGCGCCCGGGGCGAAACCGAACCCCTTGAAAACGCTGTCATCGTCGGCGCGCAACACCGCTCGCAAGGCATCGGCCGTGTCATAGGGCAAGGGCTTTCCGATCAGCGCGGACAGTGCGCGGAAAATGGACCAGCCCTCCCGGGCCTCGCCCTTCGGTTGAACGGCCGGTGCCGTCATCTGCACACGCCCTTCGGTATTCACATAGGTGGCGGCCATTTCGGTGTAGGCGGTGCACGGCAGGACCACATCGGCCCGCGCCGCGCCCCGGTCCCCATGGTGGCCCACATAGATCACGGTCGTGCCAGACGGCACGCCAGACAGGTCAACCTCGTCGGCTCCCAACAGAACCAGCGCTTCAACCGACCCCGACAGCATCGCCGCCGTATCCAGTCCGGCCTCGCCGGGCACAAATCCCACATCAAGCGCCCCGACCCGGCCAGCAGCGGTATGCAAGACACCAAATCCCGCCCAATCGTCCTTGATGGCGCCGATTTCGAGCGCAAGGGCGTGGGCTTTTGCCAGGATCGCCGCACCGTCATCCCGGCACAGCGCTGCCTCGCCAACCACGACCATGGGTCGTTCAGCCTTCCGCAAGGCCTCGCCGAAGCTGTCCTGGCGATCGACGACGCCATCGAGATCGCCCGGCCGTTCTCCGAGATGGGCGTAGTCATAGGTCAGGTCCACATCGGCGCCGACCAGGCCGACCTCCAACTCATTCCACAGCCACGCCTTGCGGATCCGCGCGTTCCACACCGCTGCGTCAACCCGGGGGTTGGTGCCCACCAGCAACAAGGCGTCGGCCTCTTCAACGCCCATGAAGGTTGGATTGAGGATATGGCGCTCCCGAATGCCGTCGGTTCCATACCGGGCGCCAGCGGGCCGGCAATCGATGTTTTGCACCCCCAATCCGCGAAGCAGATCCAGCGCCGCTTTTGCCTGTTCGACCTCGATCAGGTCCCCGGCTATTGCGCCGATCGTTTCAGACCCACCACCCAACGCTTTTGCTGTCGCCTGCAGCGCCTCATCCCAGTTTGCCGGACGCAGCTTCCCGTTCTCGCGAACATAGGGCCGATCGAGGCGTTGGCGCTGCAACCCATCCCACACGAAACGGGATTTGTCGCTCAGCCACTCCTCATTCACCTCTTCGTTCAGTTGGGGCATGATCCGCAGGACGGCGTCGCCCTTTGCGTCCACCCTGATTGCGGCCCCCATGGCATCCATCACATCGACAGATGCAGTCTTGCGCAGCTCCCAGGGGCGGGCATTGAACGCGTAGGGTTTCGACGTCAGGGCGCCCACGGGGCACAGATCGATCACATTGCCGCTGAGTTCGGATGTCAGACTTTTCTCGAGATAGGTCGTGATTTCGGCATCCTCGCCCCGGCCCGTCATGCCGATTTCCTCGACACCGGCCACTTCGGCGGCAAACCGCACACAGCGCGTGCACTGGATACAGCGGGTCATGATCGTCTTGACCAGCGGACCCATCTCCTTGTCGTCCACCGCCCGCTTGTTCAGCGAAAACCGCGAGCCAGACCTTCCATAGAGCATGGATTGGTCCTGCAGGTCGCACTCGCCACCCTGGTCGCAGATCGGGCAATCGAGCGGGTGGTTGATGAGCAGGAACTCCATCACACCCTCGCGGGCCTTCTGGACATAGTCGCCCTTGGTGCGGATGTTCGGCGCGCTGCCATCGCGGTTCGGGCGCATCTCGCCAACCGTCTGGGCACAGGAGGCTATCGGCTTCGGTGCGCCTTCCCATTCGACAAGGCACATGCGGCAGTTGCCGGCCACCGACAGGCGCTCATGGTAGCAAAAGCGCGGAATCTCGGCGCCTGCTTCCTCACACGCCTGCATCAGCGTGTAGTGCCGCGGCACGTCAATGTCCTTGCCGTCAATGTTGAGTTTGAAGGTGTCAGTCATCGACGTCTATCTCCATAAGAAGATCGCGGGCCATCGCTTCGCCAAACTTGGTGAGGGGAGAACAGGAGTGCTGCGTATAGAGCAAACCGTTGACCCCGCGAGTTAGGTAGTACCATCTTGCGGAATCTATTCCGCCACCAACATAGACACCGACGGGGTAGGTGCACGAATTCCAGTCCCGCGAGACCTTGCAATCATCCGAAATGACGATTGGCGCAGCATTTGACAGTACAGCGACTTCAATCGCACCATCGGACGTTCCTTTCGCCGCAGTAACAACTTGAATGCGCGCTTGCGGTTCATGAGTCGCCGGTGTCGCCGTCGCCGGATCACATTGATCCAGACCGTCAAAGTGGACGGTTACCGGAAACCCAAGGAATACTTTCTCAGCAGCATTAAAGTCGCGCCGCGCTTGTTCTTCGCTGGCTTGCGCACATGAGCAAGCCAACGCCGTTTGAGAATAAAACCCTGCAACGAACGTCAATACAGCCAAGATCTTAAACGAAAACACGCGCCCCTACTCCGCCGCCACCTGGTGGCCCTGCACCTGCGTGTGCTGGGCGCGGTAGGTGAGGATGCGGTCTTCGATTTCGTGGCGGAAGTGGCGAATGAGACCCTGGATCGGCCAGGCCGCCGCATCGCCCAGGGCGCAGATCGTGTGGCCTTCCACCTGCTTGGTCACCTCCAGCAGCATATCGATCTCGGCCATGTCGGCCTCACCCCTGGCCATCCGCTCGACAACCCGCCACATCCAGCCCGTACCCTCCCGGCAGGGCGTGCACTGGCCGCAGCTTTCATGCTTGTAGAAATACGAAATGCGCGCAATCGCGCGGATCAGGTCCGTCGACTGGTCCATCACGATCACCGCCGCCGTTCCAAGCCCTGACTTCAGGTCCCGCAACGTGTCGAAATCCATCTTGGCGTCAATGATCTGCTCGGCCGGCACCATGGGTACCGATGACCCGCCGGGAATCACCGCCTTGAGGTTTTCCCACCCGCCGCGGACACCGCCGCAATGGGTGTCGATCAGCTCGCGGAAGGTGAGGCTCATCTCCTCTTCCACATTGCACGGCGTGTTCACATGGCCTGAGATGCAGAACAGCTTCGTGCCAGTATTGTTGGGCTCGCCAAAGCCGGCGAACCATTCTGCCCCGCGCCGGATGATCGTCGGCGCAACGGCGATGGATTCCACATTGTTGACCGTTGTGGGACAGCCATAGAGGCCCGCATTCGCGGGGAATGGCGGCTTCAGGCGCGGCTGGCCTTTCTTGCCTTCAAGGCTTTCCAGCAAGGCCGTTTCCTCGCCGCAAATGTAAGCCCCCGCGCCGTGGTGGACGTAGCAGTCGAAGTCCCACCCGTTCACATTGTCCTTGCCGATCAACCGGGCCTCGTAAGCCTCCTTGATCGCCGCTTCCAGGGCATGGCGCTCGGCGATGTACTCGCCGCGTATGTAGATGTAGCAGGCATGGGCGCGCATCGCCCGGCTCGCCACCAGGCAACCCTCGATCAGCAGGTGCGGATCATGGCGCATGATCTCCCGGTCCTTGCAGGTGCCGGGCTCTGACTCATCGGCATTGACGACCAGGTAGTGGGGCCGGTCGCGCACCTCTTTCGGCATGAACGTCCATTTCAGCCCGGTGGGAAACCCTGCGCCACCGCGCCCGCGCAGGCCCGAAGCCTTGACCTGGTCACAGATCCACTCCGGTCCCTGGGCGAGGATCTCCCGGGTGAGGTGCCAGGCGCCACGCTTTCTGGCAGCCTCCAGCCCCGGATCGTGGCGCCCGTAGAGATTGGTAAAGATCCGGTCCTTGTCCTGAAGCATGTCTTCCTACTTTCCAGATCGTATCATCTTGATGATGGCGGGCAGCACAAATCCGGCGCCCAGCAACACCCCTGATAGCAGCCAAACCCAATTTCCGGTAACGACAAATAGCCCCACGCCAGCGGCTACGCAGACCGCGTCCATAACGGCAGCCTGGACAAGGGCCCGCTTGATCTCCGGCGACATTTGCCGCGCCATGTCTATGCCTTGTTCTCGCGTTCGGTGTTGGTCGGCGGGTCCGCCGGCGGCAAAGCGCTCGCCTCCGGGTCGGGCACCTCTACCGGTTCAGGAAGGTTCGGCAGCGAAGCAAGGCCGTTACGGCTTCCGTCAAACAGGCTGGTGTCAGAAAGCACCTCGGTTCCGCCCATGGCCTCTGACCGATGGCGGTCGACCTGGGGGCCCGGCGCGACGGGCGCACCATTCCTCAGCTTGTCCAGCACAAGGGCCAAACGCTCCGCGGTGAGATCCTCAAAGTAGTCGTCATTGATCTGCACCATCGGCGCGTTTACGCAGGCACCAAGGCATTCAACCTCCTCCCAGGACAGCTTCCCATCATCGGACACCTGGAATTTCGGCCCGATCCTGTCTTCACAGACGGCCTTCAGGTCATTGGCCCCGCGCAGCATGCAGGGTGTTGTCCCGCATAGCTGGACATGGTGCCGCCCCACCGGCTGCAGGCGGAACATGGTATAGAACGTCGCCACCTCATAGACACGGATGTACGGCATATCGAGCCGGTCGGCGACGTCGCGCATAGCCGGCTCCGACAACCACCCGCCATTGTCCTTTTGCGCCAGCCACAGGAGCGGGATTACCGCCGATTGCTGCCGATCCCCGGGGTACTTCCCGCGCCAGAACGCGATCTTGTCCTCGGTTTCGGGCGCGAATGAAAACGTCTCGCTGCCTGCCTCGATATCAAACCGCCGCCGCGCCATTAAGCACCTTCCTTCCTGGCTGGCAGGACCAGCTTGCCATCCTCATCGAGGGCCCAGAACGGGTTGAAAGCGACTTCCCAGGCATTGCCTTCCGGGTCGGCAAAGTATCCAGAATACCCGCCCCAGAAGGATTTGTGGGGCGCCGTCGTAACCTGGACACCCGCTTCGGCCAGCCGCTGGAATATGGCATCGACCTCCGCCTCGCTGTGCGCATTGTAGGCAATCGCTGTCCCCTTGAACCCGGTCGCCGCGCCCTCCGGCTGCCCGGCATCCTTGGCCAGCTTGTCATACTCCCACAAACCGAGCACGAGACCACCCATGTCAAACATGGTCATGCCCTTTTCGTTGTACAGTTTCAGGCCAATGACATCGCGGTAGAAGGCCGTCATCGCGGCGCGGTCTGCCACGCCAAGGGTGATGATCGAAAGCCGGGATTCGGGAAGCACAGCCACTACCGGTCGATCTCCCCGAAAACAATATCCAGCGTTCCCAGGATCGCCGACACATCGGCGAGCATGTAGCCCTTGCAGAGGTGGTCCATGGCCTGGAGATGGGGAAAGCCCGGTGCGCGGATCTTTGCCCTGTAGGGCCGGTTCGTACCGTCAGCCACCAGGTAGACGCCAAACTCCCCCTTTGGCGCCTCAACGGCGGCATAGACTTCGCCCGGCGGGACGTGGAAGCCCTCCGTATAGAGCTTGAAATGGTGGATCAGCGCTTCCATCGAATTCTTCATGTCGCTCCGGCGCGGGGGCGCGACCTTGGAGCCGGCCACAAGCACCGGCTCGCCCTTCATCGTATCAAGTGCCTCGATGCACTGCTTCATGATCTTCACACTCTCGAGGATCTCCTCCATCCGGCAGACATAGCGGTCGTAATTGTCGCCATTCGTGCCAACAGGAATCTTGAAATCGAGCTCGCTGTAGACCTCATAAGGCTGCGCGCGCCGCAGGTCCCAGGCCATCCCCGAACCCCGCACCATCACCCCCGAAAACCCCCAATCGAAGGCCGTCTTTGCGTCAACGTTGCAGATATCGACATTTCGCTGTTTGAAGATGCGGTTCTCGGTCACCAGCCCTTCGAGCTTCTCCTGGAATTTCGGATACGCCTCGCACCAGTGCCATATATCAGCCAGGAGCTGTTCCGGCAGATCCTGGTGGACGCCGCCGGGCCTGAAATAGGCCGAGTGCATACGGGACCCCGATGCCCGCTCATAAAAGACCACCAGCTTCTCACGCTCTTCAAACGCCCAGGTGATCGGCGTCAGGGCGCCAACGTCCAGAATTTGCGTCGTCACATTGAGAAGGTGTGACATGATGCGGCCGATTTCTGAATACAGAACCCGGATGTAGGACGCCCGGCGCGGCACCTCGATACCTAGCATCTTCTCGATCGCCAGGCACCAGGCATGTTCCTGGTTCATCGGCGCGCAGTAATCGAGACGGTCGAAATACGGCAGGCCCTGCAGGTAGGTCTTGTACTCCAGCAACTTTTCAGTTCCGCGGTGGAGCAGGCCCAC
Source organism: Pseudomonadota bacterium (assembly GCA_038522375.1). GTDB lineage: Bacteria > Pseudomonadota > Alphaproteobacteria > Caulobacterales > Hyphomonadaceae > UBA5336. The sequence goes on along the minus strand of JBCBKE010000004.1, from coordinate 3,536 downwards.
ATGGCAGTCCACCCGCTCGACAAGTTCGCCATCGAGATCCAGGATCATGCGCAGCACGCCGTGGGCCGCTGGGTGCTGGGGCCCGAAATTCAGCGTGAACTTGCCGTCAGTGCCGGGCGCTGAAATCTGGTTGCCATCAGCCATCGGCCTTCGTCTCCTCACTAGCCTTTTCGTCGCCGGGAATATCGGCCTGCATGCCTTCCCAGGGCGAAAGGAAATCGAAATCGCGATACTCCTGGGTGAGCTTCACCGGCTCGTAAACCACCCGCTTCTCAAGATCGTCATAGCGCACTTCCGTGTGCCCCGTCAGCGGGAAGTCCTTGCGCAGGGGATAGCCCTCGAAACCGTAATCGGTGAGCAACCGCCGCATGTCCGGATGGTCCGCAAACTGAATTCCGTACATATCGAACGCTTCCCGCTCATACCAATTGGCGGCCGGAAATACGCCGGTGAGGCTGGGAACCGGTGTCTGCTCATCGGTCTGGATCTTGACCCGGACCCGCTGGTTCAGCCGCATGGAGAGAAGGTGGTACACCACTTCGAACCGCTCTTCCCGTTCCGGATAATCCACGCCGCAGATATCGACCAGCGTCTGGAACAGACAGTTCGACTCGTCCCGCAGTGCCCTGATCAATGGCACGATCTGCTCGCGCACCGCAAAGATGGTGAGTTCGCCATGGGCGACCTTGACCGTGTCGATCGCTTCTTCTCCGACACGGAGCACCGTTTCTCGCAGTCCATCCAGCGTATCCTGGCTCACATCCATCGCTTTGTCCTAACGCTCGATCGAGCCTTCCCGGCGGATCTTCTTCTGCAACTGCAGGAAGCCGTACACCAGCGCTTCAGCGGTTGGCGGGCATCCGGGAATGTAGATGTCCACCGGAACGATCCGGTCGCATCCGCGCACGACCGAATAGCTATAGTGGTAATAACCGCCGCCATTCGCGCACGATCCCATGGAGATCACGTAGCGCGGCTCCGGCATCTGGTCGTAAACCTTGCGCAGCGCCGGCGCCATCTTGTTGGTCAGCGTGCCAGCCACGATCATCACATCGGACTGACGCGGCGACCCCCGGGGGGCCATGCCAAACCGCTCGAGATCATAGCGGGGATTTCCCGCATGCATCATTTCCACAGCACAGCACGCCAATCCGAACGTCATCCACATCAGCGAACCCGTCCGGGCCCAGGCGATCAGGTCATCAGCACGGGCCGTGAAATAGCCCTTGTCCGCCAGCTCATCGTTCAGCCCTGCATAGAACGGATCGTCCAGGCGCGGCGTATGCCCCCCTTCCAGGTCGCTCCGCGCCGCGCCGAACGCTGGCGGCAATGTGGTCTTGCTCGCCATCGCCTACTCCCACTCCAGGGCGCCGCGCCGCCATTCATAGATGAACCCCACGGTCAGCACGCCGAGGAACACCACCATTGACCAGAAGCCGAAAACACCGATTTCCCCCAGGCTGACGGCCCATGGGAACAGGAACGCGACTTCCAGGTCGAAGATGATGAAAAGGATCGCGACCAGGTAGAACCGCACATCGAATTTCATCCGGGCATCATCAAAGGCATTGAACCCGCACTCATAGGCCGAGTTCTTCTCGGGATCGGGATTGTGCGGTGCAAGCAGGGACGAGCCGACCACGAACAGCAACGAGAGTATGGCTGCAAGAACAAGGAAAATGACCACGGGAAGATAGTCCAGGGCGAACCGTTCCAATTCTGTCATGGATCTGTGCTCCAAATCGTGAACAGCGACCTACGCCGGTTTAGTCGCGTGCGCAACAGGGTCAGCTGTGCCGCCCCGGCGCGTTTCCCCTACTCTATAGGGCCGTGTCGGCCCTGCTGTCCGTGCGTCGCAGCGTCACGCGGAACCCGCACCAACCATCCTGCAAGCCGTTCGATAGCTCTTCCAAGACCCTATCATGTCTCCGCTCCTGACGCCCGCACCCTCCATTGCAAACCCCGGCTTTATGGGGCACAAGACCGCTTCGTCTGGCCCCTAGGGGTATAGCTCAGTTGGTAGAGCATCGGTCTCCAAAACCGAGGGTCCCGGGTTCAAGTCCTGGTGCCCCTGCCAGACGCCAAAGCCTGCCTTCATCCAATCCTTGACGATAAGTCTTCCAAGCGGCGAGCCGTGTTGCTAAACGGCGGCGAGGAAGACGTAGGGCCGGTCCCCTGCGTCCCATTGATGGAGTATCCCATGACACGCCAGTCGATCCCCCTGCTCGCGTCGGTCGCGGCCCTGGCCCTTTCAGCCTGCGCCAACACCGAACCCGTCGCCGACACGCTGGATGCGGCGCCCGCAGCCGAGGCCAGTGAAACCGCCGAAGCTGCAGTCATGGACGCAGCCGATGACGCCATGGCAGAAGCAGAAGCCGTCGCAGCAGAGGCCGCTGAAGCCATGGATGCCGCCGACGCCATCGCGCCACCCATGCTGCCCACCCCCGCCACCTATGCCGACGTCCTCGCTGCAGACTACCGCGCCGACGACCGCCCCCGGGATGGGTTCCGCAATCCCGCGGACACGCTGGCCTTCTTCGGCGTTACGCCCGACATGACCGTGGCCGAGTATGCCCCCGGCGGCGGCTGGTACGCCCGGGTCCTCGCCCCGCTCGTCGCTGAGGAGGGCCAGTACATCGCCGCCAACCATGACATCGACGCCTACCTCGCAGGCGACGATGTGGACCCCGAGCGATTTGCAAACGCCAAGGCATTCCCCGAGACGTTCCCGGGCCGCATCGCTGAGGCAACCGGGCTTGACGCAGGCAAGATCACCGCTTTCGAGATCGATGAGGCGCCCGAGGACATCGCCGGCACGGTCGATGCCCTCCTGGTCTTCCGCTCCATGCACGGCCTCATCAGCCGCGGCATCGAGGATGACATGGCCGCCCACGCCTTCGCCCTGCTTGCCCCCGGCGGCACGCTCGGCATTGTCCAGCACAGGGCCAGCGCCGATGCGCCCGACGATTATGCGGACGGTTCCAAGGGCTATCTCCGCCAGGCCGACGTGATTGCCAATTTCGAGGCCGCCGGTTTCGAACTGGTCGGCACTTCCGAGGTCAACGCCAACCCTGCCGACACCGCAGACCACGAAGGCGGCGTCTGGACACTTCCCCCTGTCCTGCGCGGCGGCGACGCCTTTGCCGACATCGGCGAAAGCGACCGCATGACGCTGAAGTTCGTGAAACCAGAAGCCTGAATCAAGTTCGGCGCAAACGGGGAACGTTTGCGAACGGATACTTGCGCAAAAACAAGAGTATAAAGCGTCGGCCGGGCGTGAAACGAAAGACCGGCGCTTTAGCCAAACAGGCCGACCACCCGACCGCATGAAAAAGGCCGTCCCTTGCGGGACGGCCTTTTCGATTTCAGCAGATGGGAGCTGCCCTATTTCTCGATCTTGGAGACCACGCCGGCGCCAACGGTGCGGCCGCCTTCGCGGATGGCAAAGCGCAGGCCCTCATCCATGGCGATGGGCTGGATCAGCTCCACATTCATCTTCACATTGTCGCCCGGCAGGACCATTTCCTTGTCCGCCG